>JBDTCC010000137.1:0-5385 GCA_039923775.1 Gallionella sp.
AAATAAGGTGTGGACGATATCCAGAACAAACAGAACGTGCTCAAAATCAATATTTTGGCAAGCCTGGGCCGACGATGAAGCAGGAAAATACCCAGTGCGAACAGGCATAGCAGGTTGAGCGGTGGCAGCAAAAATGCGGCAATGAAGTTGGTGATGAACCAGGACATGACAAGACTCAGGATTTGGGGATGCGCTCATCTTACTGGGTTTCGCCCGCTTTTCCGAAATTAGGCGCGCTGATCCGCAAGCGGCGAATCCACTCCGGGGGTAAATAGCGTTTGACAGTGGCGGGTGCGCTGCAATAGAATGCGCGCCCTTCGAGGTTTACTTATTGAATTTTTAGGAATTGTGGCTATGAAAACATTTTCCGCTAAAGCCGAGGAAGTCCAGCACGATTGGCTTCTGGTTGACGCAGCCGATCAGGTGCTGGGCCGTCTGGCCGCACAGATCGCTTCCCGTCTGCGTGGCAAGCACAAGGCGATTTACACACCGCACGTGGATACAGGCGATTTTGTCGTCGTGGTCAACGCCGACAAACTTCGCGTGACCGGCAACAAGGCGGAAGCCAAGTTGTATCATCGCCACACGACTTATCCGGGCGGTTTGTACACCACCAACTTCGCCAAGTTGCAGGCGCGTCATCCCAGCCGTGTTTTGGAAAAAGCCGTCAAGGGCATGTTGCCAAAGGGCCCGTTGGGCTACGCAATGTTGCGCAAGATGAAGGTGTATGCCGGCGCAGCACATCCGCATGAAGCGCAGCAACCGAAACCCGTCAATCTGTTGAAGGCATAATTATGAGCGTAACTTATAACTACGGAACCGGCCGCCGCAAGAGTGCTGTGGCACGTGTGTTTATGAAGGCAGGCAAGGGCGATATCGTGGTAAACGACAAGCCGATAGACGTATTCTTTTCCCGCGAAACCGGCCGTATGGTTGTTCGTCAACCGCTGACCCTTACCGAAACTCTGGGCAAGTTCGATATCATGGTGAACGTCACCGGTGGCGGTGAATCAGGTCAGGCCGGTGCGGTGCGTCACGGCATTACCCGTGCATTGATCGACTACGATGCCACGTTCAAGACAATACTCAAGCAAGCCGGTCTGGTGACTCGCGATGCGCGTGAGGTTGAACGTAAAAAGGTTGGTCTGCGCAAGGCGCGCCGCAGGAAGCAGTTCTCCAAGCGATAAGACGTTTTGGATGGAATACAAAAGCCGCCTTCGGGCGGCTTTTGTATTTTGTTGTACAATACTCGGCGTTTTCAAGGAAAGTTGCGATGATCAAAATTGGCATAGTTGGCGGAACAGGTTACACCGGGGTTGAACTCCTGCGCCTGTTGGCGGCGCACCCTATGGTAGCGTTGCAAGTCATCACTTCGCGTGCCGATGCCGGTACTCCGGTCAGCCAGATGTTCCCCAGCCTGCGCGGATATGTGGATTTGCCGTTCACCCATCCGGATCAGGCTCGCCTCGAGCAATGTGATTTGGTGTTCTTTGCCACCCCCAACGGCATCGCGATGAAGCAAGTTCGCTTGCTGCTGGATGCGGGTGTAAAAGTGATCGATCTTGCTGCCGATTTTCGTCTGCAGGACATTCAGGTATGGGAAAAGTGGTACGGGATGACTCACGCTTGTCCAGATCTGGTTGAAGAGGCGGTGTACGGTCTGCCCGAAGTGAATCGGGCCAAGATAAAGCAGGCGCGTCTGGTCGCCAATCCGGGCTGTTATCCGACGGCAGTGCAACTGGGTTTCATCCCATTGCTGGAATCCGGTGTGGTCGAAACGAAATCCTTGATAGCTGATGCCAAGTCCGGTGTATCCGGTGCAGGGCGCAAGGTGGAAATGGCCAATTTGTTTGCGGAAGCAGCGGACAGCTTCAAGGCCTACGGTGTGGCGGGGCATCGCCATCTGCCGGAGATCAGGCAGGGCCTGTCGCGCGTGCGGGGCGAAGAGATCGGATTGACTTTCGTGCCACATCTCATCCCGATAATACGGGGCATCCACGCCACGCTGTATGGCAGGCTGACGCGCGAGGTTGATTTGCAGTCCATGTTCGAACAGCGTTATGCAAACGAACCTTTTGTGGATGTGATGCCTGCGGGGAGCCTTCCCGATACACGTTCGGTACGCGGTGCAAATCACTGTAGAATTGCGGTGCATAGACCTCAAGGCGGAGATACGGTGGTGGTATTGTCGGTAATTGACAATCTTGTCAAGGGCGCTGCAGGCCAGGCGGTACAGAACATGAACATCATGTTCGGATTTCCGGAAGCCAGCGCATTGAACAACATTCCCCTGTTACCCTGAGATGTGGCGCGGAGTTGAACGCAGGGTGAATCGCAGATTCAGTATTACCGCGCGGAAGCTGGCGGTGCGGGCACACATTCCCTGGTATCTGCGCTGGGGAATGTTGTTGCCGTACTTTTTGGCTTCCGCCGCGTTGGCATGGTGGGCATATGGCTATGGCCTGGAATTGGCCGGCTATCATCGCAGTCAAACTGAACAAGCGTTATCCAGATTGAACGATCAGCTTGCCAAATTGATGGTGGACAAAGCGCAGCTCACCGACAAAGTGGCAAAATACGAAAGCGAGATCCAGATCGAGCAGGCCAGCAATCAGGCTACGGTCGTGCAGCTTAAAAGCATGACGGATGAGAATGCCCGCCTTCAGGAAGACCTGGTCTTCTTCCAGAATCTTACCTCGGCGAGCGGTAAGGCGGGTGATCTGGGCGTCCATCGCTTGACGCTGGAACGGGACAAGATGCCAGGCGAATACAACCTGCGCATGCTATTGGTGCAAAGCGGACAGCGTGCCAAGATATTTAACGGCAGCTACCAATTGGTCGCCACGGTGGTTGAAAACGGGAAGAGTACCACCCATGTATTTCCACAAGATGAGCCGGGGAATACACAATTCAAGCTCAGCTTCAGGTATTATCGGCGTGTCGAACAGAGTATCCAGTTGCCAGCCGATGCGCAATTGGAAAGCGTGCAAGTGCGCATATTCGAGCAAGGCTCGACCGAACCCAAGGTGCGGCAAAGCGTGAGCCTCCCATTAATTCAAGGAGTGAACAATGTTCAGCAAAAAACACAGCAAACCACAAACCCAGATTGATTCACTGATCGGTGCGGGAACTTCCATAGACGGGGATTTGAATTTCAGTGGCGGGATGCGCATTGACGGTCAGGTCAACGGCAATGTCGTTGCCGCGCAGGGTAAGCCGAGCACACTGGTATTGAGCGAGCATGCACGGGTGAATGGCGAGGTCAATGTCACTCATTTGGTGATTAATGGCGCAATCAGCGGTTCGGTATTTGCCAGCGAATATATGGAACTTCAAAGCAAAGCCAAGATCAATGGTGATGTGCATTACACTACACTGGAGATCCAGTTGGGCGCCATTGTCGAGGGACGCCTGATACATAGCAGCACTGCAGCACAGGATAAAGTGGTGGCATTTAAGTCGAGTACTGGCGAGTTTAAGGCAAGTAGTGGCGAATAATTATTTAAGGAGCATAAAATGAATGCAATGACCGAAGTGCAAGATCCGCTGTTGTTCACCGACAATGCGGCCAACAAGGTAAAGCAATTGATCGAGGAAGAAGGCAACACCGAACTCAAGCTCCGCGTGTTTGTCAGCGGTGGCGGTTGTTCCGGATTTCAATACGGGTTCACGTTCGATGAAGTAACCAACGAAGACGACACCGTGATGAGCAAAAACGGCGTGCAATTGCTGATTGACCCGATGAGCTTCCAGTATCTGGTTGGTGCCGAAATCGACTATCAGGAGAACCTTGAAGGTTCGCAGTTCGTCATCAAAAACCCGAATGCCACAACCACCTGCGGTTGCGGATCTTCGTTCTCTGCCTGAATAAAACCTCAAATTTCAGGTTGGCATGAAAAAACGAGGCGCATCGCGCCCCGTTTTTTTTCGTGTCTCGGAGCTAAGTTACAACAGCCTAATGCACTCTATAGGCCGCTGAGCGCCTTGATATGCGCCAGCACACTTCGGCCCAGCGCGTGCAGTTCGTATCCGCCTTCCAGTGCCGACACGATACGTCCCTGCGCGTATTTCCCCGCGATACTTTTTAAAACATCCGTCACCCACGCATAGTCGGGTTCAGTCAGATTCAGCATGGCCATCTCATCATCGCGGTGTGCGTCGAATCCGGCCGAGATCAGCAGCAATTCGGGCTGGAAACTTTCCAGCGCAGGTAACCAGTGCCGGGTGACAGCGGCGCGAAACTCTTCTCCACCTGTCCCGGCGGGAAGCGGTACATTGACAATATGATCATTGCCGCTATCGGCTCCGCAATAGGGATAGAACGGATGCTGAAAAGTGGAGCACAACATGACACGTGGGTCATCGTGAAACATGGTTTCCGTGCCGTTGCCGTGATGAACGTCGAAATCCGCTATCGCCACGCGTTGTAAGCCGTGATGCTCCAGTGCATGTGCCGCGCCTACCGCGACATTGTTGAATATGCAAAACCCCATGGCGCGGGCACGCTCGGCGTGGTGCCCTGGCGGACGAACGTTGCAAAAGGCATTTTCCACCTGCCCGGCCATCACCAGATCGACGCCATGTACCACGGCGCCCGCAGCCCGCAGCGCAGCCTGATAACTGAAGGGATTCAGCGCGGTGTCACCATCGAGATGAACAACACCCTGTGGCGGCACGCTTGATTCGATCGAGGCGATATAGGCATCATTATGTACACGCGACAACTGCTCGAGAGTTGCCGCAGGGGCATCGTGATGCTGCAGATAGTGCAGTAGCCCGGACGCGATGAGCTGGTCCTCGATGGCGTGGATGCGTGCCGGAGATTCCGGATGATGTGCGCCCATGTCATGTTTAAGACAGAGCGGATGGCTGATGTAGGCTGTTTGCATGACAGGGGCCGGACATTGGTACAGTGCTATCATACCTAACAAGCATTCAAACATAAGGAAAAGTCATGGGTAAGCACTACCTCAGTACCCTATTTGCCCCCAAGTCTGTTGCTGTATTCGGTGCGAGTGACCGGCCGGACTCGGTCGGTCAGATCGTGTTCAAAAACATGCTGGAAAGCGGATTTAAAGGAACGCTTTATCCAATCAATGTTAAAAGTCCTGAAGTGCAGGGCGTACGCGCTTTCCCCACCATTGCGGACATCGATGAAACGGTTGAGTTGGTGGTCATCGCCACGCCGCCGCAGACCGTGCCGGGTATCATCGAAAGCTGCGGAATCCACGGTGTGAAAGCGGCAGTCATCATCACTGCAGGTTTTGGTGAGGCCGGCCGGGAAGGCGAGGCCCTGGAAAAAGCCATGCTGGAAAATGCGCGCCGGTATGGGATCCGCCTGATAGGTCCGAATTGCCTCGGCATCATGCGCCCCTCCATCGGATT
>JBDTCC010000138.1:0-6347 GCA_039923775.1 Gallionella sp.
GCATGCCTTCGATGAACTCATATATCGCCATTCCGGCACCGATCAGTGCGACCGCAATCAGCGGGATCTTGTGCAGCTTGATCACCGGGACGGCGAGGAAGGCCAGTAAAGCCAACAGGCCGATCAGGCCGGCTATCGTTTTAAATTTCATGACTTTCTCACTTTCCCTGTACGTTACTTGATTGCGTTGACCAGCCAGCGTGCAGTGCGCAGCAGCCGCGCATCGTCGCCGACACGCCCGACCAGCTGCACCCCGACCGGCAGACCGTTTCCGGACTGCAGTAGCGGCAGGCTGATTGCCGGCATGCCGCAATAAGTCCACAGTGTGCAGTACATCGGGCTGCCGGTCGACTCCAGACCTTGGGGTGCGGCGCCGGCGACCGCGGGTGTCAGGATCGCATCGTAACGGTCGAAGATCTCGTCGAGCGCTTCGGTGACCACCGGGATGCGCGACAGCGACTTGATATAGTCGACCGCCTTCACGTTACGGCCCCGGGCTATCAGCTCCTTTAGCGAGGCGGACAGCTTGTCAGCGCCGCGCTCGTAGTCGGCTTCGTAATTGGATGCGATGTCTGCCTCCATCACCGACTTGTGCCAATCGAGCACTGCCGCAGCCGAATCGGGCAGCACGAATTCGCCGACTTTTTCGCCCAGGTGTTCGATCAACTCATCGAATCCTTCCCGGGTGTCGGCATCCAGCTGCGGCCACCATGGTGTTTTGACCAGCGCAAGCATGGGCGGCATGGGCGGTTCATCGTTGCATAGCTGCAGCATCGGCACCGGCGCACGTGGGATCATGCCGGGTTCGTCGGGATCATAGGCGGACAACACTTCGCCGAGCAGCGCGATATCGTCGATACTGCGGGCAAAGCCGCCCATCTGGTCAAGGGGCTCCGACTGGCGCAGGACGCCCTGACGCGAGATCAGTCCGCGAGTCGGCTTGAAACCGAACACGCCGCAATAAGCCGCCGGACGGATCAGTGAGCCGTTGGTCTGAGTGCCGATTGCGAGCGGTACCATACCTGCTGCAACCGCTGCCGCCGAACCGCTCGACGAGCCACCGGGTGTGTGTGCCGGGTTGTGCGGGTTACGCGTCTTGCCGGGTGCGAGTGTGGCCAGCTCGGTGGTTACCGTTTTGCCCATGATCACCGCGCCTGCGCTGCGCAACAGGTCGACCACCTTGGCATCGTGCCAGGGATTGCGTCCCGCGTGCAGCGGCGTGCCGTCCTCGGTGGGCATGTCGCCGGTATCGATGATGTCCTTGATGCCGACCGGCACACCGTGCAGCGGGCCCAGCGGTTTGCCGGCAGCACGATGTTCGTCGGCCCTGGTTGCCTGTGTCAGTGCGTGTTCCGCATCAAAATAGGCCCATGCCTGTACCTCCGGTTCCCGGGCCTGTATCTGCGCGATGCAGGCCTGCACCAGGTCACGGGAACTGAACACGCCATCGCGTATGCCCTGAGCGGCCTGGTTGGCCGTGAGCCAGTTCATATTCTCCATGTCGTCATCCTGTCAGGTCCCATCAGTTGTTGTAGAACAAGTTGGGCAGCCAGTAGACCAGCTGAGGGAAGATATACACCGCCGCCATTGCGACGAACACCATGCTCAGGAATGGCAGACAGCCCCGGAAGATAGTCGCCAGCTGCACGTGTTTGGGCGCCACGCCCTTCAGATAATAGGCCGCCATCGCCATCGGCGGGGTCAGAAACGAGGTCTGCAGGTTCAGTGCGATCAGGATGCCGAAGAACATCGGATCGACATCGAAGTACGGCAGCAGCGGCAGGAAGATCGGCACGAAGATGATGATGATCTCGCTCCACTCCAGCGGCCAGCCCAGCAGGAAGATGATCAACTGGGACATCAGCAGGAAAGTGACCGTGCTGAGATGCATCGCCAGCACATAATGCTTGATCAATTGCTCTCCGCCGAGATAGGAAAATACCGAGGAGAAAGTCCATGAGCCGACGAATAGCCAACACACCATGGCCGTGGTGCGGGCCGTCAGGAATACCGCTTCCTTCATCCTGTCCCAGGTCAGGGCGCGGTAGGCGGCGGCCAGCAACACGCCGCCCAGTGCGCCGATCGCCGCCGCTTCGCTGGGTGTGGCCAGCCCGAACAGGATGGCGCCGAGCACCGACAGGATCAGGACTGCCAGTGGCAGGAAGGCTTTGGCCAACAGTATGAACACCTGGCCCCAGGAAGTGTTTTCGTAAGCTTCGCGCGGTAGTCTGGGTGCCAGCGAGGGGTTGATTACTACCCGGGTCACGACATAGGCCATGTATAGTCCCGCCAGCAGCATGCCGGGTAACATCGCCGCTGCGTAAAGCCGTACGACGGAGATCGATGCGGTCGCACCGTACACGATCAGCATGATCGAGGGCGGTATCAGGATGCCCAGCGTGCCGCCGGCCGCGATTACGCCGGTGGAGAGCTTCTGGTCGTAGCCGGCCTTGAGCATGGCTGGCAACGCAAGCAGGCCCATCAGTGTTACCACCGCACCGACGATACCGGTTGCCGTGGCAAACAGTGCGCAGGTGATCAACGCCGCGATTGCCATCGCGCCGGGAACGGCGCGAAACGCGAGCTGCAGGCTGAGGAACAGACGGTCGAGAATATTCGATCGTTCTACGATATAACCCATAAACAGAAACAGCGGTATCGCGGTCAATACATCGTTATTCATCACGCTGAAGGTGTTCTGGGTCAGCAGGTAGAACACCCGGTTGTCGAAGAATGTCTGGTCCGGTATGTAATAGGCGTAAAAGCCGTAGAACACGCCCATGGCCATCAGCGTGAAGGCGATCGGGAAACCGAGCAGGATGATGAAAACGAAGGTGCCCAGCATCATCATCGCAATTTGCGGATCGGTCATTTGCTTTCTCCGGGCAATGCGATATCGTGACCCATACGTTTTTCATCCTCGGTCATGTGCAATATCGCGGTTTCCATTTCCTCGACGTCGTGCAAACGCTCCGGCCATTCGCCGGAGCGGAGGCAGATAATGCAACGCAGCACTTCTGCTATGCCCTGTATTGCAAGCAGTGTGGCAGCAGCGGGGATGATCAGTTTGAGTTGCCAGATCGGTACGCCGATCGGGCTGTTGACGCTCACCTCATGGATGCGCACCGAATCCATGGAGTAGCTCCAGCCCGCATACATCAGGGCGAGTATGCCGGGGTAGAAGAAAGTGATGAACAACACCAGTTCGATGCCGGCCTGGACGCGATTTGGCATTAGCCGGAAGAAAATGTCGCCACGCACATGGGCGCCGCGCGACAGTGCATATGCACCGGACATCAGGAACAGCGCACCGTACAGAATGGAGCTCATGTCGAACGCCCAGCCAGTGGGGTCGTCCAGCACATAGCGAACAAACACTTCGTAGGATGTGCCCAGCGCCAGAACGACGATGCACCAGGCAAAGGCATGCCCGACCGATTTTGACAGCTGGTCTATGCCATGCAACAGCGATTGAATTTTCATGATGTCCGCTCTATAAAACAAGGCGGGGGTGCCTGAGCACCCGCCGCCATGATGAAAATAATGATCAGTCCTGTTGGTAACAATCCATCAGAAGCCGAGCTTGCCGAACAGATGTTCGTAAGCCGCCTTGTAGTCGGCGCTGTTGAAGAAGCTGTAGTATCCGACCCGCTTGGCCCACGCCTTCTGCGATTCCCACACCTTGGCAAAGTACGGATCCTCGGCGCTGATGCGCTTGACCAGCACGTCCCAGCCCTTGAGTTGGGCGTCGAAGATGCTTTGCGGTGTGCGCAGGACGTTCACGTGATCCTTGTCCTTGAGCGTTTGCAGGTCACGCGAATAGTTGTCCATCGCCAGCGCATAGTTCGAGGTGGAAGCCGCTTCGGCCGAATAGCGCAACACCATCTGCAGATCCTTGGGCAGTGATTCGTACCGTCTGCGGTTGAAAACGATCTCGAAGAACTCCTGAGCCTGGTGGTAGCTGCCCATCATGTAATTCTTGGCCACGTCCTGGGCGCCAAACCGCATGTCGGAAGTCGGATTGTTGTACTCGAACGCATCGATCACGCCACGCTCCATTGCAGGTACGATTTCGCCGCCCGGTAACTGGGTTACCTTGCAGCCCAGTTCCTGCATCAGATCGGCCGCCAGACCCACGGTGCGATACTTCAGGCCTTTCAGTTGCGCCGCGCTTTTGATCGGCTTCTTGAACCAGCCCAGCGGTTGGGTAGGCATCGGCATTGCAAAAAATCCGACCACGTCGAGCTGGAGTTTTTTCATCAGTTCGTTATAGAACGGCATCCCCTCCTTGGCGATCCAGGCCAGACTCTGGGAAGCGTCGCAACCGGTGACCGGACCGGAACCGAACAGTGAGGCGACCTTGCTCTTGCCATACCAGTAAACGGCAACCTGGTGACCGGCGTCGATCACGCCTTTGGAGGTGGCTTCCATCACTTCGAAGGGTTTGACCACCGATCCTGCCACCAGATAGTCGATGCGCATCCGGCCTTCGGCCATTTGGTTGACGCGGTCGACGTATTCCTGTGCCATATCGTTGAAGATATCCTTTGCACCCCAGGCGCCTTGCATCTTGAGAACGATGGGAGACGCGGCAACCGAAATAGACGGAAAGCCGGTGATGGCTGCGCCGGTCGTGACTGCGGCGGCGGTTGTCAGAAATTTACGCCGCGAAACGGTTTTGGGGATCTCTTTGGCTTCTACTTTAGTATCCATGACTGTTCCTCCTTAGGGTTTGACTTGGAAAACTTGCTTGCTGCTTCTTGCTTCAATCGGCCCCGTTACAGAGCTGTTGCGTGACCGTTTGATCCGTTGTGTTGCGACTGATAATTTGGTGCGAACCGGGAACGGGTTCGTGCGTACGAACCTGCTGCATGCCGCCGGGAAGTTGGCAGAGAATCTGTATGGACGTTTGAGTGGGGAGGATATTCCCGCTGTCATATGACGCAGGGTATTCCTTCTGGGCAAGATACGGTCAGGCTGAGCTGCTTCGTCACGGCGATTGCCCATTAAAATTTGAACGCCGCTTCGCGTAGACAGTTTGTTCAGAGTATATTGTGCTGATATCTGCAGCATGAATTTTCTCCAGTGACAAACAAGATATCGACAAGCGATGGACGCTACTGTTCGATATTAAACCTGTCCGAATCTATCGTTAGGTGGAAACTGCCAGAATCTATCTCGCTGTGCGAGATTGTCCTGCGGGCATGTATCAAAATGTAACTAACTTGCCGCACCTTACATTATCCGTTTGGCGCTGACAACCCTATGCAATAAATCTCCACGCTGAAAATGGATTGGGCGGTGAAGCCGGTTATTGAATTGCTGTTTCGAAACTGTTCAGTGTGAAATTTGGAGGACCACTGAAATTGACGTTTGCCAATCGCAGGAGATACAGTACGGGACTGCAACAAATACAGCAGTGGTAACCGGTCGCGACGATCCGCAGCCACGAATTGAAAAATACCTACCCCTCACCAAAGCAATCCTTAAGGAAAAAACATGACCAAGCCTACTTTGCAACTATGGATCAATGGCCGGCGTACCAGCAGTCTCAGCAAGCGCCTGGCAGACGTCACCAATCCGGCGACCGGAGCTGCAATCCGCCAGGTACCGCTGGCCAGTCGCGGGGATGTCGACATTGCTGTTGCCGCTGCCAGGGCGGCTTTCCCGGCCTGGCGTGACACCACCCCGCTGCGTCGCAGCCGCATCCTGAACAAATTTCGCGATCTGCTGGAAACGCACCGCGCCGAACTGGCGCAACTGGCCAGCGAAGAACACGGCAAGACCCTGGAAGATGCCGCCGGTTCCGTGCAGCGCGGCATCGAGGTGGTGGAGTTCGCGGTTGGTGCGCCGCATCTGCTCAAGGGTGAGCATGCAGAGAATGTTGGTCGAGGTGTCGATTGCCACTCAATGCTGCAACCGATAGGCGTGTGTGCGGGCATTACCCCGTTCAATTTTCCCGCGATGGTGCCGATGTGGATGTTCCCCATCTCCATTGCCTGCGGCAATACTTTCATACTCAAGCCTTCCGAGAAGGTACCTTCATGCAGTTTGCGCATGGCCGAATTATTCAAGGAAGCGGGATTGCCGGACGGTGTTTTCAATGTTGTGCCGGGCGACAAGGAAGCGGTGGACGCGCTGCTGGCACATCCCGACGTGGGAGCGATTTCTTTCGTCGGATCGACACCGGTCGCGAAATATATCTACGAGACCGCTGCCCATCACGGCAAGCGCGTGCAGGCGCTGGGCGGTGCGAAAAACCATGCAATCGTGATGCCTGATGCCTCACTGGATTTTACTGCCGACGCGATCATGGGCGCAGCCTACGGCTCCGCAGGTGAGCGCTG
>JBDTCC010000139.1:0-9784 GCA_039923775.1 Gallionella sp.
TCAAACCGAACCAGTGGGCGTTGAGCGGCAAGTGGCGTGTCTCCGCGGAAGCGGCTGCTGTGCAAGCTCCGGGCGCTGCGATCAGTTACCGCTTTCAGGGACGCGATCTGCATCTGGTGTTGGGCACACTTCATGGTAAACCGGTACGTTTCAGGGTCACCCTGGATGGTAATGAACCCGGAGCGAATCATGGCACCGATATCGATGCGCAGGGCAACGGGGTGATCCGCGAGCAGCGCCTGTACCAGCTCATCCGTCAAAGCGGGAAGATTGGAGTCCACACCTTTCGGATAGAATTTCTGGATCCCGGTGCAGAGGCGTTTGCCTTCACCTTTGGCTGATTTTAAAGGAGAGTCATCATGCTGATCATCAATGTCATTCGTCGTTGTTTTTTCGGCGCCAGTCTGTGTTTCGCGTTCGGCTTGAGTGCGCTGTCAAACGCGGCTGCCGCACCGCTAGAAGAAACGGCCGTGTTCGCCGGTGGGTGCTTCTGGGGGGTGGATGCGGTGTTCAAGCACGTCAAGGGCGTGACTGACGTGGTGTCCGGCTATTCGGGGGGTGCCGCGG
This sequence comes from Gallionella sp., assembly GCA_039923775.1. Lineage (GTDB taxonomy): Bacteria > Pseudomonadota > Gammaproteobacteria > Burkholderiales > Gallionellaceae > Gallionella. The sequence continues at coordinate 568 of JBDTCC010000139.1, forward strand.
CAACCGCGCACTACGAGATGGTGAGCCAGGGCGATACCGGACACGCAGAATCGGTGCGCGTTCATTTCAACCCTGCGCAGATTTCCTATCAGCAATTGCTGCAGGTGTTTTTCGGCGTGGCGCACAATCCCACCGAGCTCAATCGCCAGGGCCCCGATACCGGCAGCCAATACCGTTCGGCGATCTTTTACACCAGTGACGAGCAGAGGAAGGTCGCGCAAGACTACATCCGGCAACTCACCGCCGCGCAGACTTATTCCGATCCCATCGTCACGCAAGTTGTGCCGCTACAGCAGTTCTATCCTGCCGAGGCGCATCACCAGAATTATCTGGCCCTGCATCCGTTACAGCCTTATATCGTTTTCAACGACATGCCGAAGCTGGAGCATTTGCGCGAAAAGTTTCCGGTGCTATACCGGTAAGTATTTGCGGGTGGGCCGGGATGCGTTTGCATCCGGTACGGATATATTCGACGTGAATTTAAACTGGCAAGCACGCCATCGTCAGCGTCCGTATATATCCTCAAATCGCACGATGTCGTCCTCGCCCAGATATTCCCCGCTTTGCACTTCGATCATGACCAGTTCGACCACGCCGGGATTTTCCAGACGATGTTTGTGGCCTGCCGGAATATAGGTGGACTCGTCGGTGTTGATGAACAACTCCTGTTCGCCGTTGACGACCCTTGCCATACCGCTGACCACAACCCAATGCTCGCTGCGATGATGGTGCATCTGCAGGCTGAGCCGGCCCGCCGGTTTGACCACGATACGCTTTATCTTGAAACGCGGTCCCTCTTCCAGCACCGTGTAGGTTCCCCAGGGGCGGTGCACGGTGGTATGCAGTTTGTGTGTTTCATGCCCTTCGCTTTTGAGGCGGGCATAGAGCAACTTGACATCCTGAGCGCGATTGCGGTCTGCGACCAGCAAGGCATCCGGCGTGTCGATGATCACGAGATTGTCGATTCCAACTGCGCCGACGATGCGCTGCCTGCTCTGAATATAACAATTGCTGACGTCGTGCAGCACGACTTCGCCTGCAATGCGATTACCGTCGGCATCGGGTGCGGTGAGTTCGCCGACCGCGTTCCAGGAGCCGATATCGCTCCAGCCGATATTGCAGGGCACCACCGCGACATTCCCGGACTTTTCCATCACGGCATAGTCGATTGAGTCGTCGGGCACGCGGGCAAAAGATTGCTGTTCGAGTTCGATCTGAATGCGGCCTTTTCCTTCTACCCTGCCGGATTGCTCGAGGCAGGCGCGGGTGGCCGCCAGGATCTCCGGGCAGTGCAGTTGCATTTCGCGCAGCATGGTTCCCGCAGAGAAACAGAACATGCCGGAGTTCCACAGGTAATTGCCGGATTCAACATATTCGCGGGCCACTTCTAGGCTGGGCTTTTCGACGAAGCGCACCACCCTGTTTCCATCGGCTTCTATATAGCCGTACCCGGTTTCGGGCGATTCGGGGCGGATGCCGAAGGTCACCAGTTTGTCCTGTGCAGCCAGTTGCATTGCCTCAGCGACGGCGAGGGCAAAAGCGTGCTGATCGGTGATCAGATGATCGGCGGCCAGCACCAGCAAAATTGCGTCATCACCGTGGCTTGCGGCTACCTGCAGTGTGGCCGAGGCAATAGCCGGAGCAGTGTTGCGACCAAAGGGTTCGAGGATGAAACTGTTGGCAAGATTTTTGTAGCCGGGGGCGGCAACCTCGCGGTACTCGTCCTGGGTCTTGAAGAATAGTTCGCGGTTGGTAACCGTCAGCGTCTCGGCTACATCCGGCAGAGATACACCGCGCAGCCAGGCTTTTTGCAGCAGGCTTTGCCCGTCCTCCAGCCGAATAAATGGCTTGGGGTGCAACTCTCGGGAAACCGGCCAGAGTCTTGAGCCAGCACCGCCACACAGTATCGTCGGGATCAGTTTCATGAATTAATAGTAGCTATGTTAATGCCTGGATTGCGTGATTGTACCCAGTTACACGCAGGATGAGAATCAATGCATGCTTCACGACAGCAGGGAAGTTGACATTAGTTCTAACTAGAACTATATTGTTCTCAACCGGAACCAGCCAGTTGAATTATGACAAACTCGGCATTTTTACCGCTAATGCGCGAATTGTCCCGCACCTACCAGGCTTTCGAGACTTACTCGTCTGCACATGTGCGTGCGCTTGGACTGACGCCGGCACAATTCGATATCGTCGCCACCCTGGGCAACACACCGGGCATGACGGCCAAGGAATTGGGCGAGAAAACGCTGATTACCAAAGGCACATTGACCGGCGTGGTGGATCGCCTGGTGGATAAAAAATTGGTGCGCAGGGTCGCATTGCCCAGCGACGGCCGTTGCCAGACCGTTCAACTGACAGTCCAGGGAGAAAAATTATTTGCGCGCGTTTTCCCCGCGCACCTGGCGCACATGGAACGCGCTTTCGCCCGATTGTCGCAGAAGGAATTGAACGTTATGGCCGACAGCCTGCAACGTTTGCGCGGGGTGCTGGGTGATGCGTAATAAAGATAACCTGCTGGCGCTTACCGGTAAAGCCTGAATTTTGTCGTTCTTCCTTCCGGCCAGAAGTCGGGAGAATTTTGGGTAGTGTGTTAATAACTATAATATAAGGAGTTTCAGTATGTCAGACAAGCAAGCTGTTATCGCTCAGAAATCCCCGTTTGCCGTTGAGGTTGAAGCCGGCAAGAACTACTGGTGGTGTGCCTGCGGCAAGAGTGCCACACAGCCGTTCTGTGACGGCAGCCACAAGGGTAGTGAATTTACCCCGGTCGAATACAAGGCCGGAAAATCGGAAACAGTATATTTCTGCGGTTGCAAACACAGCTCCAACGGAGCGCTCTGCGACGGTACGCACAAAAAACTCTGAGGCTTGATGAGTGGGGGCACGGAAAGTGCTCCCTTGAATGACCCGAGAGGCAACACGCCGATGATTTATTCGGTGATTGCTTTCGGTGCAACGCAGGCGTAGAGTGCCGCCGCATTCTTTCCTATAGAATTGTTGGAACATGGGTAGCACGCAAAAGAAGCAAGGATTGTCCCCGCTCGTGCTGGGAGCGTTAGGCGTAGTGTACGGTGATATCGGCACCAGTCCTTTGTATGCACTGCATGCAACATTTGCAGGCCAACACCCGCTTCCCGTCGATGCAACCAACATTCTGGGCGTGCTGTCCGTGATGTTCTGGACCATCATGCTGCTGGTGTCGCTCAAGTATGTGATTATCATGATGCGGGCCGATAATCACGGCGAGGGCGGTTCGCTGGCGCTGCTGGCACTGGTCAGCAAGCTTGCCGCGCAGGGAAGCAAGTTAAAATGGATCGTCACCACGCTTGGCATTTTCGCCGCCGCCCTGTTCTTCGGTGACAGCATGATCACGCCGGCAATCTCGGTATTGTCAGCGGTTGAGGGTTTGAGCCTGGTTTCACACAAGTTCAATGGCTACATACTGCCCATCACCGCTATCGTCCTGACGGGATTGTTTTTGATTCAGAAGCGCGGCACGGGCAAGGTCGGCATGACTTTCGGCCCGATCATGGTGATCTGGTTTGCCTGCCTGGCAGTATTTGGCATCACTTCGATTGCACAAAATCCATCAATACTGTTCGCGTTGAATCCCTACTATGGTTATCACTTTTTGACTGCTGAGCCATGGATAGCCTTCCTGGCGCTTGGCACCATCGTGCTGGTCGTGACGGGTGGTGAAGCGTTATATACCGACATGGGGCATTTCGGAAAATTCTCAATCAGACTGGGCTGGTTCTCTTTTGTGTTACCCGCGCTGGTACTGAATTACTTCGGGCAGGGAGCATTGCTACTGCACAATCCGCAGGCCATACAGAACCCGTTTTATCTACTGGCACCACCTTGGTTGCTGATGCCAATGGTGGTACTCGCGACAGCCGCAACCGTCATTGCCTCACAGGCGGTCATATCCGGCGCCTTTTCTGTTGCGAATCAATCCGTGCAAATGGGGTTCCTGCCCAGACTCGAGATTCGTCAAACTTCCTACAGGGCACAGGGGCAGATTTACGTGCCCTTTACCAATTGGACGCTATATATGGCGGTGGTGTTTCTGGTGCTTACCTTCCAGACTTCAGACAATCTGGCCGCGGCCTATGGCATTGCCGTTACCGGGACCATGTTGATAGACACCCTGTTGGTTGCCGTACTGATCCTGTTGTTCTGGCGCTGGCCGAAAATTGTCGCATTGCCTTTGATTGCGATACTTTTGGTGGTGGATGTGTCTTATTGTGCTGCCAATGCAATAAAAATTTTTCAGGGTGGCTGGTTCCCCCTGGGCATCGCGATGATATCTTTCACGGTACTATCCACATGGAAACACGGCAGGAAATTGCTGTTCGACGAGATTTCGAAACACTCCGTGCCGCTGCAAGTCATTATCGACAGTACTGTCGATGTGCCAAGGGTACTCGGAGCAGCGGTATTTTTGACCGGCGAGGGCGACGGTGCGCCATCGGCCATGATGCACAATCTGAAACACAACCAGGTTTTGCACGAACGCAATATATTGCTGACCGTGGTGGTCGAGGACAAGCCCTACGTGACCAAAGGGAATCGTCTTCTGATCAAGGATCTGGGAAAAGGCTTTTATCGCGTGAAAGTTTATTATGGCTTCATGGAAACGCCGGATATTCCGGATGCACTTGAAGCGTGCGCCACACTGGGATTGACTTTCGACATGATGAGCACATCCTTCTTCATTTCACGCGCACTGCTTGTTACCAGTTCCAAACCGGGCATGGTCAAGTGGCGTGAGCGCTTGTTCCTCGCCTTATCCAAAAATGCCATGAACGCGGCAGATTTTTTCAAAATTCCGGCCAACCGGGTCATTGAAATGGGAACAAGGATAGAGATTTGATTTCGTGATCGGTGTAAGTTCGTGGTTAAAAAATGTCTTTGTGTCCGGCGATTTTTAACCTTAAAAAATCAATGGTTATAACTGTCGTTCCGGAATATTCATATGCCGCAAACGAGGTTGAAGCAGTATATGAATCAGAGGATAATCCTCGCCTGTAAAAATTAAGGTCTTGCAATGAAAGAATATCTGCTGATTCTGATCAGTGCGGTGTTTGTGAACAACATCGTGATGGTCAAGATTCTCGGGTTGTGTCCGTTCATGGGGGTTTCCAGAAAACTGGAAGCTGCCATCGGCATGGGTGCCGCCACCACTTTCGTGTTGACCCTGGCCTCGGGTTCGAGTTACCTGATCAACCACTATCTGCTCGGCCCTGAACTTTCCTACCTGACTACGCTGTCGTTCATCGTGGTGATTGCCGGTATCGTGCAATTCACCGAGATGGTGGTGCAAAAAACCAGTCCGGTCCTGCATCAGGTTCTGGGTATCTATCTGCCGTTGATTACCACCAACTGTGCCGTGCTCGGTATTCCGTTGCTCAATGTGCAGGCGAAACACAATTTCATGGAATCCATTTTCTTCGGCATGGGTGGTGCGCTGGGTTTTACCCTGGTGATGGTCTTGTTTGCCGCGATGCGCGAACGCCTGGAAGGCGCGGATGTTCCGGCGATCTTCAAAGGCTCTGCGATCGCAATGGTGACCGCGGGGCTGATGAGTTTGTCTTTCATGGGGTTCTCGGGGCTGATCAAGTAATGGGAAGCCGCGGATGTTAAGCGCGTTGCTGGTGATGGCAGCCATCGCCATCGTGCTGGGCGCTGTGCTGGGATTTGCCGCGATCAAATTCCACACTGAAGGCAACCCGCTGGTGGACAAGATCGATGCGGTGCTGCCGCAAACGCAGTGCGGACAATGCAGCTACCCCGGCTGCAAACCTTATGCGACAGCCATTGCGGCTGGGGAAGCCGACATCAACCGCTGCCCGCCGGGCGGCGAGGAAGGCATACAGAAACTTGCCGATCTGCTCGGTGTGGAATTCAAACCCTTCGGCAGCGACACCGCCGCGCCCAAACCCAAATCGGTCGCCTACATCGACGAAAGCACCTGCATAGGCTGCACATTATGCATCCAGGCCTGCCCGGTGGATGCCATCGTCGGTGCGGCCAAGCAGATGCACACCATCATCGCTGCCGAATGCACCGGCTGTGAGTTATGCGTCGCGCCATGCCCGGTGGACTGCATCAGCATGCTGGTTATCGAGGAAAAAATCAGCAACTGGAAATGGAAATATCCGCTGTATGCATTGAATGCCGTCCAGACAACAGACCAGACAACAGGGGCGGAGCGTTGAGAAAGCTCTATCATTTCCACGGCGGTATTCATCCGCCCAGTAACAAGATGCTGTCAACCCGAAGCGGCATCACGCGCGCGCCGCTGCCTGCGAAACTGATCGTACCGCTACACCAGCATGCCGGAGAGGCCGCAAAGCCTGTAGTGCAAGCCGGCGATCATGTGCTGAAGGGCCAGCTTATCGGCATGCCGGACGGATTTGTTTCGAGCGCAGTCCATGCCCCCACTTCGGGAACGATCGCTGCCATCGACATGCAACTCATCGCCCATCCATCCGGCTTGCCCAACCTTTGCGCCACGCTGATACCGGACGGCAAGGATGAATGGGTGGCGCTGAAACCTGTCGATTACCGCAGTCACAGTTCTGTCGATTTGCAGCAATTGCTCCGTATGGCCGGCGTAGTGGGTCTGGGCGGGGCGGCATTTCCCAGTGACATCAAGTTGCGCACAGACAAACAAGAAATCACCACGCTGATTCTGAACGGCGCGGAGTGCGAACCCTATATCACCTGTGATGACATGCTGATGCGCGAGCGCGCGGCCGAGATCGTGCAGGGGGCGGAAATCCTGCGCTTCATGTTGGGTGCCACCGAGGTGCTGATCGGCGTCGAGGACAACAAACCGGAAGCGATCGCCGCGCTGCAACAGGCTATTTCGGACAGCAGTGCCGTCCTTGAAAAAAACAGGCGCCATGAAGTGGTCGCTATCCCGACGATCTATCCGGGCGGCGGCGCGAAACAACTGATCCGTGTAATAACCGGCCGGGAAGTCCCATCCGGAAAATTACCCACCGACCTGGGTGTGCAATGCTTTAACGTTGCCACCGCCAGAACGGTTTATCGCGCGCTGGCGCACGGTGAACCGTTGCTGTCGCGCGTCATTACCATTACCGGCAACGTCCGCCGCGCGCAGAATTATGAGGTGCTGATCGGCACGCCGATAAACGAACTGGTTGCTTTGAGCGAGGCGTTGCCGGATACCGATCATTACATCATGGGTGGCCCGATGATGGGCATGCCGCTGCCTTCCGTGCTTGTCCCCGCGGTGAAAGCAACCAACTGCATCATCGCCGCATCGGCAAAATTATTCCCGCCGCCGCCGCCGGCGATGCCGTGCATACGCTGCACGCGCTGTGTCGACGTGTGCCCGGCGGATTTGCAGCCGCAGGACCTGTACTGGTTTGCGCAATCAAAGGAGTTTGGCCGGGCGCAGGTATTCAGCCTGTTCGACTGCATCGAGTGTGGCGCATGCAGCTATGTCTGTCCCAGTCACATTCCTCTGGTACAGTATTATCGTTTTGCCAAAAGCGAGATTCGTGCGCGCGAGCACGACAAGCAGCTCGCGGACCAGGCCCGGGAGCGCCACGAATTTCGCGAGCACCGCATAGAGCGCGAGAAGCGGGAAAAAGCGGACAAACTGGCTGCCAGGGAAAAAGCCGCGCAAGACGCGAAACTTGCCGGCACCCAGCCGTCGGCAACACAACCTACCGAACTGGAAGCAAGCCGTGCACATCTCCGTGAAGTGGCTCAATCCGGTACAGAATCGAACGCAACGGGAACCGACACGCCATGATCTTCTCTCCATTCATCAGCAAACCGGACAGCGTCGCGCGGATCATGCTGCGGGTGCTGCTGGCACTGGTTCCCGGCATTGCGCTGTACGTGTGGTATTTCGGCCCGGCGATCCTGGTTTCGATCACGCTGGCCAGCCTTACCGCACTGGGTACCGAAGCCCTCATGCTCAGGTTGCGCGACCGGCCTGTCGCTCCCTTCCTCAAGGACAACAGCGCGCTACTCACGGCCTGGCTGCTGGCGCTATCCATTCCGCCGCTGGCCCCGTGGTGGCTGGTGGTGGTCGGCACGGCGTTTGCCATTGCCATTGCCAAACACCTGTATGGTGGTCTGGGCAACAACCTGTTCAATCCGGCGATGGTCGGTTATGCGGTGCTGATCATTTCGTTTCCGGCGCAGATGACCCATTGGATCGCGCCGCACGGGCTGGGGCAGATCGAGCTAAGCTTTTTTGACCAGCTGGAATATATTTTCCTCGGTGTGCTACCGCACCAGCTAACCCTGGATGCCGTGACCATGGCTACGCCGCTGGACACACTGAAGACACACCTGCACCTCGGTCAGTCGGTCGGGCAGATACGCGACATGCCTATCTACGGCTACCTCGGAGGGCGCGGTGGGGAGATGGTGGCTTGGGGTTTTATGTTCGGCGGGCTGTATCTGCTTGCTGCACGCATCATCAGCTGGCACATCCCGGCCGCCTATCTGGGCACGCTGTTCGTCATCGCCGGAATTTTTCATCTGCTTGATACGGTTCACTACGCCACACCACTATTCCATTGGTATTCCGGTGCGGCGATGCTGGGCGCGTTCTTCATACTCACTGATCCTGTCAGCAGCCCCACTACCAACAAGGGCCGCTTGATCTTTGCCGCGGGTGCGGCCCTGCTTACTTACCTGATCCGGGTGTACGGCGGCTTCCCGGACGGCGTTGCGTTCGCCACGCTGCTGATGAACATCTGCGTGCCGCTGATCGTGCTGTATACCCAGCCGAAAGTATTCGGCAAAAAAGGACAGCAATGAGACGCAGCATGGCAAAAGCTTCCGTGTACACCGCACTCAACCTGCTATTTTTTGCGGTGATCGGCACGGCATTGCTTGCGCTGACTTACGACCTGACGCACGATTCGATCGCGCGCAGCGAGGAAAATGAAAAATTGAAACTGATCACGCAGATCGCGCCGGTTTCGGCATACAACAACGACATCATGAAAGACACCGTGCAACTGGCGGCGGATGAATTGCTGGGCAATGATGACACGACGGTTGCCTACATTGGCCGTCTCAACGGCGAACCTTCGATCGCGGTGATGCAGATAGTCGCACCGGACGGATATGGAGGCGAGATTCATCTGGTTATTGCAATCCACCACGATGGTAGAATCGCCGGTGTGCGCGTGGTATCAGACAAGGAAAC
>JBDTCC010000140.1:0-9294 GCA_039923775.1 Gallionella sp.
TGCGAAATTTTCCCAACACCATTTCGTCGACGCTGGCCTATGTATTTATCGTGTACGGCCTGACCGAAATGCTCGGCTATTCGGGCGCGATTGCCGCGCTGGCGCTGGGTGTTTCGCTAACCAACTTCCAGAAATTCCACCTGTATCGTATTCCGTATATCGACAAGAGCATCGTTCCGCTGAACGAAATCGATCTTGCCTTTTACAGTGAAGCGGTATTTTTGCTGAAGACCTACTTTTTCGTATATCTTGGTATTTCCATCCATTTCGGCAAGGTGCATCTCGCGATCGCGGCGGCCATCATGGTATTGGCGATTTATGTCATGCGGCTGGGTCTTTCGCGTGTTGTTTTCCGCAACCACAGCTACGGTCTGCGCGATACCGCCATCGCGTCGATGATGGCACCCAAGGGGCTGGCATCCGCCGTGCTGGCAACGTTGCCGCTGCAATACGGGATTGCGGGCGGTGAAGTGATTCGGGATACAACCTATATGGTGGTGCTGGTCAGCATCACACTCACGGCTCTGCTGGTCATGATCTACCCGAGTCGTTTGACGCAACGGCTATATGCGCTGATATTGGGCAAGCCGGTACCGCCACCTGCAACCACCGACTCATAAAATGCACGCTCCCCGTTAACTTGCCCGCCGGATCCGACTTCGATTCGGGGAGTATGCTGATATAAATGTATAGCCTTATGCGCGGGGCCAACTGTCCGTCTACGGTATAATCCGCGCAATCAAGTCTGGCTATGAAAGAAGGAAGTCATGGATGAGCAATTGCGCGAAGCCGCGCTGCAATATCACCGCCAAGCCCCGGCGGGCAAAATCACCGTTACCCCGAGCAAGCCGATGATCACCCAGCGCGACCTTGCGCTGGCTTATTCGCCCGGGGTGGCAGCGGCCTGCGAGGCTATCGTGAATAATCCGTCGGAGGCGCGCAACATGACTTCGCGCGGAAATCTGGTTGCGGTGATCACCAACGGTACGGCAGTGCTGGGACTAGGTGCGATCGGCCCGCTGGCCGCCAAGCCGGTGATGGAAGGCAAGGCCATGCTGTTCAAGAAATTTGCCGGTATCGATGTGTTCGATCTGGAAATCGATGAGCGCAATCCCGACAAGCTGGTGGACATCATCGCCGCGCTGGAGCCGACCTTCGGCGGCATCAATCTGGAAGATATCAAGGCACCGGAATGTTTCTACATCGAGCGCAAGTTGCGCGAGCGGATGAAGATACCGGTATTCCACGACGACCAGCACGGTACGGCGATCATCGTCGGCGCGGCGCTGCTGAACGGCCTCAAGGTGGTCGGCAAGGACATAGCAAAAATAAAGCTGGTGGTATCGGGTGCGGGTGCGGCGGCGCTGGCGTGTCTGGATATGCTGGTCAGCCTCGGTGTGCGCATGGAGAACATCATCGTGACCGACATCAAGGGCGTGGTCTACAAAGGTCGTGTGGAAGAGATGGACGACAACAAGGCGCGTTATGCGGTGCAGACGGCCGCGCGGACTTTGGCCGAAGTGATCGCAGGTGCGGATGTGTTCCTAGGCTTGTCCGCCGGCGGGGTGTTGAAGCCTGAAATGGTAAAGCAAATGGGAAACAGCCCGCTGATCTTCGCGCTGGCCAATCCTGCCCCCGAGATTTTGCCGGGCGTGGCCAAGGCTGCGCGCCCCGATGCGATCCTGGCAACCGGACGTTCTGATTATCCAAACCAGGTCAATAACGCGTTGTGTTTTCCGTTCATTTTCCGCGGCGCGCTGGATGTGGGCGCTTCGACCATCAACGAGGAGATGAAGCGTGCGGCGGTTTATGCCATCGCGGAACTTGCTCAGGCCGAGCAATCGGAAGAGGAACAGGAAGTATACGGCGACGAGAGTCTGAGTTTTGGTGCGGAGCATCTGATACCCAAACCTTTCGATCTCCGATTGATCACGCGCATCGCCCCTGCTGTGGCGCAGGCCGCGATGGACAGCGGGGTAGCGGAGCGGCCGATTGCCGATATGGAGGCCTATTGCGAACGGCTGGAGGGTTTTGTTTACCATTCCAACATGCTGATGAAGCCGGTCTTCGAGGCTGCCAAGCGTGCGCCGCAGCGCCTGGTCTATGCGGAAGGTGAGGAATCCCGCGTGCTGCATGCGGTGCAGACAGTGGTGGACGAGGGTATGGCCTTTCCGATACTGGTTGGACGCCCGGAGGTGATCGAACAGCGCATCGCCAAGCTCGGGTTGCGTATCCGCGCGGGAGAACATTTCGAGCTGGTTAATCCGGAGAGCGATTCGCGCTATCGTGAATACTGGAGCGAATATCATCGCCTGATGCAGCGCCATGGTGTTACGCCGAGCGTGGCCAAACGGGCGATGCGCCGCAGCAACACCCTGATTGCCGCGATGCTGGTACGCATGGGTGAGGCGGATGCGATGCTGTGCGGTACAGTTTCCCACCCGATCCGGCATTTGCGCTATATCGATGAAGTGATCGGAAAGCGTCCCGGCGTGAACGTATACGCGGCGATGAACATACTGATGTTGCCCAAGCATACCCTGTTCATCTGCGATACCCACGTCAATCTCGATCCGAGTGCCGAACAGGTCGCAGAAATGACGCTGCTGGCGGCCGAGGAGATGCGCCGCTTTGGTTTGACGCCAAAAGTTGCGCTGTTGTCGCATTCAAACTTCGGCAGTCATGAAGATGCATCGGCACGAAAAATGGGTCGCGCACGCGAACTGCTCGAAAAAATCGCGCCTGAACTGGAAGTTGAAGGCGAGATGCACGGCGACGCCGCACTGTCGGAAAGCTTGCGCTCAGCAGCTTTTCCGAACAACAGCTTGAAGGGTGTGGCTAATCTGCTCATCATGCCGAATCTGGATGCGGCCAATATCGCCTATAACCTGCTGAAAATGACCGGGGGCGATGGCGTTACCATCGGTTCGATTCTGCTGGGCGCAAACAAATCGGTGCACATATTGACCACAACCGCCACGGTGCGTCGTATCGTGAATATGAGCGCGCTGGCGGTGGCCGGCGTAAAGTTACACTAGGGAGAACAGGATGCAAATGAATCAACAGGAAATCGCCATGCTGAGCGAAGAAGTCGAGATGCTGATGCGGGAACGCACCAGGTTACTCAAAGTGGTGGGTGCGGCTGCAGTATTCGTGGCAAACGCCGATCCCGAGTCTTTTCGGAATGAAGCGATGGATGCCGCCGAGATGCTGTCGGAAACACTGAATGCCCTGCCGGAAGAGACTTTGAAAGATGCTCTGGAGTCGGTCCAGGCAGAAGCAGAATAAAGAGCGAATGGAGAAGCGCGCAGCACTGATACTCACCGGTGGTGGTGCGCGCGCTGCCTATCAGGTGGGGGTGCTCAAAGCCATTGCGGAATTTTTGCCGCGTCGCGCCCATTGCCCTTTTCCTATCATCTGCGGTACGTCGGCAGGCTCGCTGAATGCGGCCACGCTCGCGGTGAATGCCGGAAATTTCAGTATGGGCGTGCAATATCTGACCAACACCTGGAAAAGTTTTCACGCCGACAATATCTATCGCACCGACGTGGTCGGGGTGTTCAACAATTCCATGTTGTGGCTGGTCGGCGTGATATTGAATATGCTCGGGATCAACAAACTCACCAAAGTTTCGTTGCTGGACAATTCTCCGCTGATCGAATTGCTGGGGGAGATACTGCCCTGTGAAAAAATTCAGGACAGTATTGATGCTGGTCTTCTGCATGCGTTGAGCATTACCGCGTCCGGCTATGGTTCGGGAGAGTCGGTGACCTTTTACCAGGGTGTGAAACAGCTGATTCCGTGGCGGCGCAAGGGCCGGATCGGCTTGTCCACCCGGATCGAATGCAAGCATCTGTTGGCCTCTTCCGCGTTGCCGTTCATATTTCCGGCGACGCTGATCAATCGCGAATATTTCGGTGACGGTTCGATGCGCCAGACTGCACCCATCAGTCCGGCGCTGCATCTGGGTGCAACCAAGGTATTGATCATCGGTGTTGCCATGAACGGCAATCATGCGCATCACGAACGTGCGGGCATAGGCGAATACCCGTCCCTGGCCAGTATTGCCGGGCATGCCTTGAGCAGTATTTTTCTCGACAGCATAGAGGCTGACCTGGAGCGTCTTAAAAAAATCAATGATCTGGTCGCGATCATGCCGGAAGAAATGCGTGAACGTGCCAAGATCAGGCATGTGGATGCACTGATCATTTTGCCCAGCCAGCCGATCGATAAAATTGCCGAGCGACACATAAAGGAATTGCCGTGGACAATACGGCTTATGTTGCGTATTTTCGGTGCAAGACAGGAAAGCGGCGGAGCGCTGGTGAGCTATTTGCTGTCCGAAAAAAAGTTTTGCTGCGCGCTGATCGATCTGGGCTATCAGGACGCATTAAACCGGCGCGATGAAATCATGGCCTTCCTAGAAATAAAACCCGGTCAGGATGACGGGATGCCGCAATGATGGAGGGCATTGCCAAAGCGCGCACCTGGCAGTTGCTGAATCTGCTGGCAGACGGCGAGTTTCATTCCGGCGAGGTGCTGGCAAGCCGGCTGGGGGTGTCGCGGGCGAGTATATTCAATGCACTCGCCGGGGTCGCGGATCTGGGGGTGTCGCTGCAGCGTATACGTGGCCGAGGTTATCGCCTGGCGCGCCCGTGGCAGCGGCTGGATCAGGGTGAAGTGATGCGCTGGCTGGCCCAGGATGCCGGTCGGTTCTATATCGAAATATTGCCGCAGGCCGCTTCCAGCAATACCCTGTTGCTGCAGCGCGCAGGTGTTGCAAACGGGGGTGCGCCCAGCGGCAGCGTGCTGGCGGTGGAGTTGCAGACTGCCGGTCGCGGCAGGATGGGGCGGACATGGCATTCCGGGCTGGGCACGGCGCTGACATTTTCGCTGTTATGGCGTTTTGATTGCGGGCTGAACGCCTTGTCAGGATTGAGTTTGGCGGTCGGCGTGGCGGTCGTGCGCGCACTGAACAGGCTGGGCGCACAGGGTGTGCAGCTGAAGTGGCCGAATGACATCATGACCGGGCAGGGAAAATTGGCCGGCGTACTCATCGAAGCGCAGGGCGATATGTTCGGACCCAGTGCAGCGGTGATCGGCATCGGATTGAATTGCACCTTGCCGGGCAATCTGGTGCCGCAGATCGGCCAGCCGGCATCAGCGCTGGATGAAATATGCAGGGCGATGCCGACACGCGACCAGTTACTGGCTGTATTGCTGCTGGAACTGGAAAGCGTGCTGCAGCAATTCGCGCGGGACGGATTTGCTGCATTACGCGATGAATGGGAGCGTTATCATATCCACCAGAACATGCCGATCCGCTTGCACATGGCGGATGGTAAAACCGTGAATGGCATTGCGCGCGGAATCAGTGACAGCGGGGAGCTATGCGTGAAAACCGGACAGGGAACGCGGTGTTTCAATTCCGGAGAGGTGGGAGTGCGGCAGGATGATGATTGAAAACATGAATGTTGCACAGATCATGAGGGCAATATTTTTCCGACGCGCTCCGCTTGTTCTGGGGCTGAAAACGCGGTAATTCTGATGAAACTACTGATTGATGCAGGGAATTCGCGCATTAAATGGGCTCTGGTGAGCAGGGAGGATTGGCTGTGCAAGGGTGATCTGCCCACCATGCAAGCGGAGAGATTGTCACAGGTTATTGCCGATCAACTCGCCCAGCAAAACGCCGGCACAGGCTTGCATGACATACGGCAAATCTGGGCGAGTAATGTTGCCGGCGAAGACTGCGCCGCGCATATTCGCAATATCGGTGCAGGCAGACCGGTGCAGACGCATTTTGTCGTGGCCCAAAAATCACAGTGTGGCGTGCGCAATGGCTATTCAAATCCGTCACAGCTGGGCAGCGACCGTTGGGCCGCACTGATCGCGGCATGGCATCTGGTGCAGGGGGCGTGCCTGGTGGTGAACTGCGGCACGGCGACCACGATAGATGCGTTGTCCGGTAAGGGCGAATTTGTCGGTGGCTTGATCCTGCCGGGCGTCGAATTGATGCAGCATAGTCTGGTGGCCGCTACAGACCAGCTGAAAGCAGCACCGGGACAATATGTGCAGTTCCCGCTGAACAGCGCCGACGCGCTGTTCAGCGGCGCGATTCAAGCCTGTTGTGGCGCGATAGAACGGCAATATGATTTGCTTGACGATGACAGCGCGACGCTGATATTGAGCGGTGGCGCGGCAGGGGAATTGCAGCCATGCCTTGATCAAAAACGGTTCGGTGCTTCACCGCGCATCGTAAACAGTCTGGTGCTGCAAGGGTTGTTGTTAATGGTTAAGGAATAGACGAACGATGAGAAATTTATTCTGGATATTATTGTTGGGAAATGTGATTTTATTTTCCGTAATGCAAAATGGCGGGTTCGGCTGGGGCCAACAGGAGGTGCAGGCAGAGCCCGAGTTGCGCGCCGACATGATCCAGGTGATTCCGGTAGCACAGAATACAACAGCAAGGGACAGGCTCGCGCCCAAACCGGTGCCCGAGCCTGCCGCGGTATTGGCTGCTTCGGTTCCGGCTTCCTCCTCCGAATCCCCTGCAAAACCGGATTCCATTCAGGATGTGAGCGCGGCAGGAGTGAAGCCCGGTGCGCTGGTTTGTCTGGAATGGGGCGATTTCTCTGGCACGGATCTGGCGCGTGCCACGGCTGCGTTGTCTGCCATGCAACTGGCCGATAAATTAAGCCAGCGCCAGATCGAACAAGACATTGGCTATTGGGTGTATTTCCCGCCGCTCGGGAACAAGGTCGCGGTCAAACGGAAATTAGCTGAGATCAGGGCGTTGGGTATTAAGGAGTACTTTGTGGTACCGGGTACGGGCCGCTGGCAGAACGCCATTTCACTGGGGGTGTTCAAGACCAGGGAGGCGGCGCAGAGTTTCCTGCATGGCCTGCACGCCAAAGGTGTACACACCGCTCTGGTCGGCGAGCGCGCCAGCAAGCTTATGTCCACCATATTCATGCTGCATGAGGTGGATGCCGCGACCGCGTCAAAATTGACCACAATGCAGAATGATTTCCCCGGAAGTACCCTGAATAATGTCCCCTGTACAATTTCTGGCAAGCATTGACAAGGCAGGGTGAAATCTGGAGAATGCCGCGCTCTTCGCGGTGATATAGCTCAGGTGGTTAGAGCGCAGCACTCATAACGCTGAGGTCGGTGGTTCAAATCCACCTATCACCACCAAATTAAGTAAAACAATGCCCCGGCAAGCGGGGCTTTTTTACGGCTTAAGCCAATATATGCAAGGTACATAGCCATATATAGCTTGTATCATAGAGTGCAATGAAGTGTTAATTAATATTATAAAATCTCACGATTGCGTGAGTATCGATGTGAGTATTTATAAGAAATAGGTTATGCTGTGAGTATCGTATACTCATATTTGGATAGAAATGGGAAAACTAACTGATAAAGCAATTCAGGCCGCTAAGCCAAAAGGCAAGCAGTACGGGCTGAGTGATGGCGAAGGATTGACGTTGATGGTCAAACCGAATGGAACAAAACTCTTCTGGCTGCGTTATCGATTCGTCGGCAAAGCTAAGACTCTATCAATTGGTCAATATCCGGTGGTTAGTCTCAAAGAAGCAAGAGATCGAGCCTTTGAAGCAAAGAGGCAACTTGATAATAATATTGATCCTTCGGCTGAAAAGCGGGCGGCACGAGCGGCGTTGGCTCAACAGAAAGAGGAACAAGTTTGTGATGCTGCAAGCGCTTTTGAGATTGTCGCTCGTGAATGGTTCGTAAAGCACAAGCAGAGCTTGGAATGGGAAGAAAGCCACTCAAGCAAAATTCTCGGTCGGCTTGAGAATGATATTTTCCCCTGGATCGGGAAAAGACCGATTGCTGAAATTACTGCGCATGAACTATTGATTGTAATCAGGAAGATTGAAAAACGTGGCGCATTAGAAGCTGCCCATAGGGCTCTCTCTGAGTGTGGGCGAGTGTTTCGTTATGCCGTTGGATCGGGATTAGCTGAACGTGATCCGTCGGGTGATTTAAAGGGTGCGTTACCGCCTTACAGAAAAAATAATCATTTCGCAGCCCTGACTGACCCTAAACAAGTTGGTGAGTTGCTTCGTGATATCGAAGCCTATACGGGCACGAATGTTGTACGAGCAGCATTTGCCTTGTCGCCCCACGTATTTCTGCGCCCCGGTGAACTGCGCAAACTTCAATGGGACTGGATAGATATCGATTCCGCCAAAATTGTGATCCCCCCATCGGGACACAAAATGGGCAAACGAACGCAAGCTCCTCACATCGTTCCACTGAGCAATCAAGTGATCTGCATCTTTAAAGATATCAAGCCTCTGACCGGGAGTGACAAATATGTTTTTCCTGGCGTTCGTGATAAGAACCGCCCAATGTCAGACAATGCTGTTCGTTCCGCTATACGTAGCCTGGGATGGACTAGTGACGAAATGACCCCGCATGGCTTTCGAGCGTTAGCTAGCACTATTCTGGACAACATGGGTTACAAGCAGGAATGGATTGAGCGACAGTTGGCTCACGATGAGTCAAATAAAGTCAAAGCGGCTTATAAACGCGATTTGCATTTGATGTACATGCCAGAGCGAAAAACGATGATGCAAGAGTGGTCAGATTATTTAGACATTCTCAGGAATGGGGCGCAGGTCATCCCTTTTAAAACAGCTTAATGAATATGGAGTAATAACTAAAATTAACAGACCGCCATTTGCAAACTTGTGACGTTCCAAAAGGCAGACCTTTACTGTTTGAACGAAGAAACTATGGGAGATGATGGAACAGGCTTGCTGCCAGATGACGCCCCATTCGTCGTGGTGTTGGTCTGCGCCTGAGAGGTTGGCCACCTGATTGTGAGGTGTCATGTTTCCCCTCGACTGGCTTGATTGAAAATGGCATCCATCAGTTCTGCAGCTTCAGCCTGTTCGGCTTCAAGCCTGTTTCTTTCCATTTCAACCAGTTCTTCGGCAGCTTCGATTTTGGCCAAGCGTTCCTGCTCGGCCTTGACAGCTTCCCATTCCATTCTGGACTGACGTTCGGCTGCAAGACGCGCCTGCGCATGTCGTTCGTTAAGGATGCGATTTTGCTCCATCCTTTGCTCGTGCTCGATTGCCAAAGACTGTTCGTGCTGCTGTTTCCTGTTGCGTGACATCACCCACCAGAACCAGGCTCCAAGCACCGTCGCGAACACCGCGAGGCAGGACAGGATAGAAGTGCGCCATGATGTCCACCACCATGTTGCAATCTGCGTGCGGTATTCGTAGTTTCCGGCATAGGCATCAAGGAATG
>JBDTCC010000141.1:0-14340 GCA_039923775.1 Gallionella sp.
TCTGTGCAACGACTTCGTCAGCCCACTCACGCGGCGCCATTGGAAACGGCGGATCCAGCCTTCTGCGACTCTCCTTGTAGCTCCTGGCGACACTGCGCGCCAGGTTGCGGATACGGCCGATGTAAGCGGCGCGTTCGGTGACCGAGATCGCGCCGCGCGCATCCAGCAGGTTGAAGGTGTGCGCCGCTTTCAATACCTGTTCATAGGCGGGCAGCGCCAGTTGCTGTTCGATCAGGTGTTTGGCCTGCTTCTCATGACTGCCGAATGCACCCAGCAGGAATGCCACATCGCTGTGTTCGAAGTTGTAGGCGGATTGTTCGACTTCGTTCTGGTGATAAACGTCGCGGTAAGTCACACCTTCGGTCCAGGTCAGATCGAACACGTTCTCCACGCCCTGCAGATACATCGCCAGCCGTTCTATCCCGTAAGTGATCTCGCCGGTGATCGGCTTGCAATCGATGCCGCCAACCTGCTGGAAATAGGTGAACTGCGTCACTTCCATACCGTTCAACCACACCTCCCAGCCCAGGCCCCAGGCACCCAGCGTCGGGTTTTCCCAATCGTCTTCGACGAAGCGGACATCATTCTTTTTCAGATCGAACCCGAGCTCTTTCAATGAGCCGAGATACAACTCCAGAATATCCGCAGGCGCGGGTTTCAATACCACCTGAAACTGGTAATAGTGCTGCAGACGGTTCGGGTTCTCGCCGTAACGGCCATCCTTGGGACGGCGCGAAGGCTGCACATAAGCGGCTTTCCAGGGTTCCGGGCCGAGCGCACGCAAAAAAGTCGCGGTATGCGAAGTGCCCGCGCCCACTTCCATGTCGTAGGGCTGCAGCAGTGCACAGCCCTGCTTGTCCCAATATTTCTGCAGGGTCAGGATGATTTGCTGAAAACTCAGCCCCTGGCTGAGTTTCGGTGAAGACTCATGCCCGTCTGCCGGCGTGATGTCGGAGCCAAAACTTGTTTTGAGTTTCGGTGAAGACTCATGCCCGTCTGCGGGCGTGATGTCGGAGCCAAAGGTAAGCATGTGAGGGTTCAGGCAGTTGCAAAGGCGCGCATTTTACCGGTTTTCCGCTGTCGGCGTCAGCCCAACACTGCGATATGGGCTCCCGGTTTGATTGTTTGCGTCACGGTACCTGTCCGATGAGCGCCAGTTTATTTGGCCGTGACAGGCTTTTGATTTTCATCTCCCGTTTCAGCGCGTCTGACTTGCCGGTACAATTTTCCACATACAACAACTCAACCGGCCCGCGGCCGCGCGTGTATCTTGCAGCCGTCCCGGCGTTGTGCGCGGTCAGGCGTTTCTCCAGATCGTTGGTAATGCCGGT
This sequence comes from Gallionella sp., assembly GCA_039923775.1. GTDB lineage: Bacteria > Pseudomonadota > Gammaproteobacteria > Burkholderiales > Gallionellaceae > Gallionella. The sequence continues at coordinate 1,332 of JBDTCC010000141.1, forward strand.
GTAAAGGGTATCGTCCGAGCAGCATAAAATGTAGCATAGCCACCCCCCGCAGGGCGGTATGGCGACAGCAGATTTAGCCCGGCGTTTTGATCTCGAAGCTGAAATGTTCATGAATGCGCCCCTGAAAATTGCGCTTAAACTACGCTGGTTGGCCATCTGCATTGTAAGATGTTTCGGTGGAATAGTTGGTTTGATAGGTCAGACACGCACCGGAATTTATTTTTTTGAGGCCCTTAATGTTAAAAATCTACAACACGCTGGCGCGTGACAAACAGGAATTCGTCCCGCTCGTGCCGGGCAAGGTCGGCATGTATGTGTGCGGCATGACGGTGTATGACTATTGCCATCTCGGCCATGCGCGCGTGATGGTGGTGTTCGACACGGTATATCGCTGGCTCAGGGCGAGCGACTATCAGGTGGATTACGTGCGCAACATCACCGACATTGATGACAAGATCATCAAGCGCGCGGCGGAGAACGGCGAGTCCATCCATGCGCTCACCGGACGCTTTATCGCCGCGATGCACGAGGATGCCGATGCGCTGGGCGTGCTGCGCCCGGATCATGAACCGCGCGCCACGCAATTCGTGCCGGAGATGCTCGACATGATAGGAAAACTCGAGAACAACGGGCTGGCCTACCGGGCGAACGATGGCGACGTGAATTACGCGGTGCGCAAGTTTCCCGGCTACGGCAAGCTGTCCGGGAAATCGCTGGAAGACCTGCGCGCCGGTGAACGCGTCGAGGTGACCGATAGCAAAAATGACCCGCTCGACTTTGTGTTGTGGAAGCACGCCAGGGAGCAGGAACCGGACGAGGTGAAATGGGACTCACCCTGGGGCAAGGGCAGACCCGGCTGGCATATCGAATGCTCCGCGATGGGCGAAAAATTACTCGGCGATCATTTCGATATCCATGGCGGCGGTGCGGACCTGCAGTTTCCGCACCATGAGAACGAGATTGCGCAGAGCGAGGGTGCGCACCAATGCACCTTCGTGAATTACTGGATGCACAACGGCTTCGTCAATGTCGACAAGGAGAAGATGTCGAAGAGCCTGGGCAACTTTTTCACGATCCGCGAGGTACTGAAAAAATACGATGCCGAAGTGGTGCGCTTTTTTATCATGCGCGCGCATTACCGCAGTCCACTGAATTATTCGGACGTGCATCTGGACGATGCGAAAAAGTCGCTGGATCGTTTGTATACGGCGCTTAAACGTCCGCCCTCTCCCTCAATCCTTCTCCCACAAGTGGGAGAGGGAACACCTCCCCTCTCCCTTGAAGGGAGAGGGGCTGGGGGAGAGGGTGCAGTCAACTGGAGCGAACCTCACGCCCAGCGCTTCAAGGCGGCGATGGACGACGACTTCAACACGCCGGAAGCGGTCGCGGTGCTGTTCGATTTGGCCAACGAGGTGAATAAATTCGCTTCCCCCCAACTGGTCGGGCAGCTCAAGGCGCTGGGCAGCGTACTGGGATTGCTGCAGCGCGAGCCTGTGGAATTCCTGCAGGGTGGCGTAACCGGGAGCGGGCTGGACGAGGCGGCAATCAGTGCGCAAATCGAAGCGCGCAACTCGGCCAAGCAGGTGAAGAACTATGCAGAGGCCGATCGCATCCGCAAGGAGTTAGTGGAAGCTGGGATCGTGCTGGAAGACAGCGTGGCGGGTACCACCTGGCGGCGCGCGTAATGTAGGAGCGCAATTCATTGCGCGATGATTTTCTGGATCGCCCGATAAATCGGGCTCCTACATGGGCGGTGCGTAGGAGCGCAGCTTGCTACGCGATAAATGTTGATGGAAGCGCTACACATGGACATCACAAAACCTCATGGAAAAAGTCTCCGTAAAGGCCGTGTCTCCCTGTCGAACCATGCCTATCTGGTGACTATCGTCACCGCACACCGCGAACCCTGCTTTACTTCGTTCACTCAAGCACGAATAGCGGTGCAATGCTTACATGACAAGAATGTCGCGCGCCATGCGCAAACTCTGGCTTTTGTCGTCATGCCTGATCATATTCATTGGTTGCTTCAGCTTGGGGAAAATGGGAGCCTGCCTGGCGTAGTCCGCCTTTACAAGAGCAAGGTGTCAATTAGTCTCCACCGGCGAGTTTGGCAGCGCGGATTTCATGATCACGCCTTGCGCAACGATGAAGATATTCACGGCATTGCGCGTTACATTGTAGCCAACCCTTTGCGTTCCGGTTTGGTCACGAGCGTTGGTGATTATCCGCATTGGGACGCGATATGGCTTTAGGAACGCAGCATGCTGCGCGATGGTTTCAAAATCGTCCAATCAAAAAACCGCATGTAGGAGCGCAATTTGATTGCGCGAGGATTTTCGAATCGCCCGATCAATCGGGCTCCTACGGCAGCTTGCCTGCCGACACCATGCGGTTGATCAGAATATTGGGAGATATCCAAGTCACGATGTCATCAAAGCCATCTTGAATAAAATCGTGGCTGATGAAAATTCGCTTTCCTGCCACGTTTTCAGTTTCATCGGAGCTGGTGGTACCACCCAGGCCACCATTTTTGCCGGTAGAAAATATGATAACTGGCACTCCAGGACCGGTCGTAAGAGAAGTGCCAGTAGATCCACAACTCGGTGTCGCAGTATTAATGCCGGTAGAGGTCGAGCAAACAAGCAGGTAAGAAGTCGAAGTGGGAAGATTGGAAATGCCGGTCGTGCTTAATCCATTTGTTTGGGTATATACGTTATTCCATAATGTGACTGCGTAATGGATAGGATTGCCCCAAGCATCCACAACATAGCCATTAATATTTGTTCCTGAAAGCCCGAGTGTCGCGGCAGGCACATAGCCATTGTAAAAATTCGAACAAACGCCATCGGTGGCGTTATGGCCTGATGCAAAACTTTCCATGCCAGTATTGGCAGCCGGACTTGCCGGGCAGGGCAGGCGGCCATTGATGATCGCATAGCCGATTAGCGCCTGCTGGATTTCGTCGAGTTGTTTGCGAGTTTCGGCCACATTTCGTTGTTCGACCTGGCCTGATATGGTTGGCAACAAGCCGCCCAGCAATAGCGCCACGATCATCAGCACCATGGCCATCTCGATCAGCGTGAAACCGCCTGCGTTCATTAAACGATATGGATTCGAAAATTTCATTTGCATACGCTGCCAGAGTTTGTTCCTGCTCCGTCCAAGCATAACACTAGGTCGTTGACGGTCGAGTAGCTGGGATCGAAGGATTTGTAAGTTATAAAGCTGGTAGAAGGAGTGACTCCAACAGCTGACTGGTGAGAGTTTGTGCTGCCACCAAGCGTTTCGAGGTAGTTGTCAGGCGGGGTTGTTGGGTATATATCTGTACTAGAAAGGCGCTGTTGTCCCGTCAACGTCTTTCTCCCGACAAGGACGGCAGCACGATAGGTATTGTTGTCCACTACGGTATTGCCCGAGCCGCTGATATGCAAGGGCGTGAAGGTTCCTCCACCGGGCTGGTAACCGTCGGCTACCTGAAAGAAAACGAGATCCCGCCAGTCAGTCCAATATGATTGCGGCGACGTGGATCTGAAGAATGATTGGCACGCAAATGTCCAATCGGCGGGCATTGTCGGATCCGATCCTGCCCCCATCGCTGTATCGAGCTGGCTTTGTAGCGTCGAGGTGCATGACAGGCCGCTGCAATGGTCAGCGGTGTAGCCTGCTTGATAGGCAGGTGTACCTGAAGTTGCATAGTCTTTTAGATGGTCGCCTTTGTCCTGGAGGGTCGAAAGATTGCCAGAGGTAGGAGCGTTAAGATAAACGTTTAGCGCATTTTGCACATTCTGAATGTAAGTCAGCAAAGTGCCAGTAGGAGGGCTTCCACTCGTGGTGCTAGTGTCGGGGGTTTCAGATACCCTGCCGAAGCGTACATCATTATCGCCATTCCGACTCGGCCAGGTGTTGGTGTTACTGACCAGCGCCGCCCAAGGATATCGGTGGTTGGTGTTGGACGAGTCTGCCGCATAGTTGTCCAGGCAATTTTTTACCTCGTGCGCGATGCGCATTTCAACGCCTGGCATCAGCTGATTCCGTGTAATGACCAGTAGTTGGTCATTCACAATGACATTGCCGCTACTGTCCTTCATCACCCCCTGAATGAAACCAGTAGTAGAAGTGGAGCTGCCACTAAACACTGCATTGTCCTGGGCATTGCCACCAACGGTGGCGACATCGAGATAATTGCTTGCAGTGTTGAAGCCTGCGGTGCTGCGATCTTGCACGACGCCACCTTGTCGGGTAAGGACGCTGCCGGGAGCAATGATCACGGCAACAGCCCCTGTTGTGCCACTACCGTCGTTAAGCAGAGTCCCGTCTGGGGCGAATACGCTGATTGTTCCTGGCGTGTCGCTGTTGACGACAGAAGTAGTAACGTCCCGAAAATTAATAGAGAGGGCATACCACAGTTCTTCACCAGATCCGTCGCGCAGATCCGGCAGGCCGAGGGTTTTCCATGGTAGTTTGCCGATATAAGTTGGGCATTGATTACCAGAAAAAAGGTCTGCGGAGCCATTACCGGTACTGTCAGGACAAGGTAGACTCCCCGGCACTGTTGTATCGCTGACAGCTCGGCCTATCAACGCATCCTTGGCTTGCGCCAGCGCCTCGGCAGTGGTCTTGTCGCGCGCATTCTTCAGTGCTGCACTGCTAAGCGAACTGACCAGAATCGCAGCGGCACCGACGATCATAATCACCAGCATGACCATCAGAGCCGCGCCGCGCTGTCTGCCGGGGCTGTGATCGATAATGGCTATGTGTTTGGCGGACATTTTTATGGCTTGGGTGTGTCTGGCGTATCCGGCCTGGTTGTGTCCGGATTGGCGGCTGGATCCAGCAATACGCGTTGCCCGACTTTCAGTTTGACCGAACCTGTTTTTCCGGGCACCTGAACCGACTGGCTCTCGGGTGTCTTGTCATCGCCGCTGCCGGCCGGTTGCGGTACGCCGTTGATCCACACGGTGCGCTTTCCGCCATGCCGTTGCACGATGCCGTTGAGCATCAGCGCCCGATTATTGTTGCCCGAACCGGAATCTTGCGCATAGCTGTAGTCAAGTTGTGCTCGTTGCTCCGGGGTGAAAAACAGGCGGCCCAAGTCTGCAGCCTGGGTGGTGGGAATAAAAAAGATCGAGATTAGTAATGCGAGCGCCGTTGCAGGAGCGGAGTGGAAGTTGCATTTATCAAGGAACAATTTTATTCTCATGGCATATTCCGGTTCTTCAGCGTGATCCAGCCGCCGCTGCATTCTGCCTTGATGTTTTTACCTGAAGCGGATCCGGATTCACCGCCGGTGACGACACGTTGCAGGGTGCAGCCTTCGAGTTGATAGTGGCCCTTGATGCGACGGCGCAGCGCGTCGAAAAAATTCAGCAACTGGCCTTCGTGCAGTAAGTCGAATTGCAATTTCATTTCGCTGTAGTGGATGATGTAATTGCCGCTGTCCACGGCAGGTTGCGGGGCATAGACTTTTTGCGGGGCGATGTTGTAGCTGAAATTGATGACCAGATTCTGGTCGCGGAGTTTTTCCAGCCCTTCCATCCAGTCCAGCCTGTGGTCGTCACCGATGATTTCGTTTGCCGCCAGACGGCCATACTCCGTGGCATAAATCGACAGGTTATCCTGATCCTGACGGGCCATGTTCAACTTGTTGCGTGCATCATTCATCTGACGCTGGACAACGCGCTGATTGTTCTGGGTATAGTCTGCATATCTGGTGCTGGCATACAAAATTCCACCACTCAGCAATATGGATACGCTGATCGCGACAAGGCTCCAGCGCATCAGGAGAAAATCTGTGTTGGAGAATTTCATATTGCCGGTCTCCATACAAGTTTGAATGAAAATCCGAGTTGATTTTCACTCGCTTCGCTCTGATTGGCAAGGCTACCGGTGGGGCTGACGTCAAGCGGCCTGGTCAGGGCGGTGACCTGGTAACCGAGCTTGCTTAACTCAAACTGGAAGCGATCCAGGTATGCCAGTGCGGTGCGGTAGTCATTGCCAAAACCCGGCATATCCCCCTTCAGGGTAATGACCTCGGCAGGTACATCCGGGCGGGTGTTGGTTGCAACGGGTTCGGTCGCGCTCTCTTTCCATTCCAGCTCGTTTATATCGAGCTTCGGGAAATGGTTAAGCGTTGCACTGATCGGTTGCAGAACAGCTTGCGGGGCAGCGTCATATAGATCGAGCTTGCGCATGACAGACACGCTTGCCTTCATGTCAGCGGCGGGGATGTCGGTGACGGGAAATCCCTGCGTGATCTGCTTTGCTTCTCTTGTCAGCGTTGCTGTCTGGAGCTTCAGTGCATCTGTCGCACTTGCATTCCCGTTATTTTGCAAAACCGTAGTAGACACCCACAATATGCTTGCAATCAGGATTACGACGCTGCTCCAGTTGAGCGCGCGCCGTAGCTGCCACAGCGTGTAGTAACGGGTGTGCTCGGCGTTGGCGTAATGGGTATTGGGACGGCTGGTGGCCAGTTGGTGCAGGAAAATCTGGCTGGCATCCGAATCGGTGAAGTGATAGTCAAGCTTGAATTGCTTGCCGACTGCTTCAATATCCGCGAAGTCATAGCGTACATCGGAGTCTTTGGGTAACTTGTTTTGCAATTCACTGCGGTCATCCATATTGCACAGGATGCGCACATCGAGTATTTGTCCCGACGGAAGCAGGCTCAAACTCTTCAAATACTGGTAGGTCCGGCTGAGCTCGTTAACCACCGCATCTTGAAAAGTCAGTTCAGCATGTACAGGTGTCAGACGGGAAATTTGCAGACGATGGTCGCTGAAATAGGTTTGACGCAATCCGGAAAATTTTTCCCAGGAAATCAGCAGAAGATGTTTGGAGGGGTGATCTTTGACCAGCGGTTCGCTGATTTGCGGCACCGAATAGATCCCTTCAAGCGGGGTTTGCTGGGCCAGCATGATATTCAGCCAGGGCATGATGAGGCCGGGGTTGGTCAGTGCCGAGAACAGCATGTCGTCATCGCGCCGCCCGGTAGTTTGACGCTTCAACAGGGTGGCTTTGTGAAAAGGTGTGCCGCGATAAAACTGGTCGAATTTGCGCTGAAATAGTGCGGCGCGGCTATTCCCGCTCAAGTGCGGAACAATTTCATGACGGAAATCCTCTTCTATCATGTCGGTCAGCAGGTAAGTGGGACATTTTGCCGTTTGCAACAGGGACTCGAAATTTTCACGGCCGTTCGGACTGTCGGTGAAATTGGTCTGCAGCACGATTTTGCTGCCCGCCATGAGTTGTGCGTGCAGGTGGTCGGCACTCAGAAATAGGAGTAGTGCTTGTTTCATCTTGATAACCCCGTCTCGAGTCGCGGAGGATATGGTGAATATACAGGCTGTGCGATTCTGCGGATGGTCGCAGGCAAAATTCGCAACAAACCGTATTCTTTCCGGTGGCCTGGAATTTTATGTGGCAGCATCAGAATTTCACCTTGCCGATAAGATCGTAGATGGGCGACAGTACCGATAGCATAACCCAACCCAGCAGTGTACCCAGAACGATGGTCATGGTCGGTTCAACCATGACCTGCACTTTCTTGATGGAACTCTTCACGTCGCGATCATAAAAATAGCTTACGTTAAGCAATGCCTTGTCCAGTGAACCGGTGGCTTCGCCGACCTTGAGCATGCGTACCACCAGCGGGGGAAACATGCCGGTATTCTGGAAGCTCTGGGTGAGGTTTTTGCCGGACTCGATCTCGTGCATGACATCGTCGAGGCTCTTGGCGACAGCCTGGTTGTTGACCACATCACGCGAGTTGGCAATGCAGTCGAGGATGCTGATACCGGAGCCGTACATCATCGCGAACGTGTTGGCAAAACGCGCCAGAATGATTTTGCGCAGGATGGGGCCGATGACCCACATATCCAGCTTGAATTTGTCGAATTTGAAGCGCATTGCCGGACTGGTGCTGATCGACACCTTTCCCGCCACGAGCAGCACGATGGGTAATATGATCAATACATACCAGTAATGGACGAAAAAATTGGACGTGGCAATCAGCACGCGCGTCTGGATGGGAACTTCCTGCCCCATCCCCTTGATGAAGCTGACCAGTTGCGGGACCAGGTAAATCATCAGAAAAAAGGTGATCGCCACCACAGCCGTACCGACGAAAGCGGGATACATCAGTATGGTTTTGGCATTCGATGCCATTTCATCCTGCCACTTCAGTGATTCGGTGATGTGTTCAAATACTTCCGGCAGGCGTCCGCTTGCCTCGCCGGCAAAAATCAGGCTGATGAAGATTTTATCGAATGCGTCCGGGTGCTGCGCCATCGCTTCGGACAGTTTTTTGCCGCCCTCGATAGACTCGACCAGATTGGCGATGATTTCGCGGAAGCGGGGGTCGTTCATGGTGTCGCGCAAATCGGCAAGGCTTTCCAGCAAAGGCACGCCGGCGCGGGTAAGTTGTTCGAGGTTGAAAAAGAAGGTGATTAATTCCGGGCGTTTTATCTTGCCGCGCCCTGCGCCTGCCCGCCCGCTGTCCACTTTCGCATCGATCAGATCGAGGCCGCTGCGTTTAAGGCGCAGTTCCAGATCCACCTGGTTGGCAGCATCCTGCAAACCTCTATGGCTCTTGCCGAGATCATCTATTGCCCGATAGGAGTAAAGTGACATGAGGAGTTTCCTTGTTCCTTAACCCAGCCGGTCGGTCAGATCCACCACGCGGCTGACCTCCGCAAGAGAGGTGATGCCCTGCTGGATGCGCCGGATACCATCCAGCGCCAATGGGCGAAAACCCTTGTCGATAGCCGCCTCCCTGATTTCGCGCGTACTGGCGCGATGCGAAATCAGATCGTCCAGATCGAAATCCAGTTTGAGCAATTCCATGATGGCCATGCGCCCTTTGTAACCCTGATGATTACAGGACTCGCAGCCGGCTGCACGATACAGGGTGGCATCCTGTTGGGACGAAAGCCCCAATATTTTGCGTTCCGTCGCGTCCGGGGTATAGGGATATTTGCATTCCCTGCACAGCACGCGCACCAAACGTTGTGCCACGACACCGATGATGTTGCCGGCCATGATATCGGGAAGGATCCCGATGTCGAGCAGGCGCGGTATCGCGCCTATTGCCGAATTGGTGTGCAGCGTCGAATAAACCTGATGTCCGGTCATTGCGGCGCGGAATGCCATTTCGGCGGTGGGATGGTCGCGAATTTCGCCGACCAGAATAATGTCCGGATCCTGGCGCATCATGGAGCGGATACCGTTGGCGAAATCCAGCTTGGCGGATTCATTGACAGAGGTCTGGCGTATCAGCGCGAGCGGGTATTCGACCGGATCTTCCAGTGTCATGATGTTGACCGATTCGGTGTTGATGTGGTTCAGCACCGAATACAGCGTGGTGGTCTTGCCGCTACCGGTGGGGCCGGTCACCAGCACGATACCCTCGGGTTTGGCGATAACCATCTTGAGCAGGCTGAGCGCGGCATCATCCAGGCCAAGCTGATCTAGCGGCACGATGCCTTTTTGCCGATCCAGAATGCGCAGCACCAGATTCTCGCCGTGCGTGGTCGGATGTGAAGCGACCCGGAAATCGATCGGCCGGCCTGACAGTCGCAGCGAGATGCGACCGTCCTGGGGCGCGCGTGTTTCGGCGATGTTCATGTTGCTCATCACCTTCAGACGCACCACCATGGCCGGCCAGAAACTCTTGTGCAGACTGCGAACCTGGCGCAGCACGCCGTCGACGCGGTAACGGATGCGCAAAAAGCTGTTTTCCGGTTCGAAGTGGATGTCTGAAGCACCCCGTTGCACGGCTTCGGTGAGCAGCGCATCGACCAGGCGCACCACCGGCTGGCTGAATTCGTTGACGCCGGACTGCTGCGTCTGGTATTCCATTTCGCCCGGCTCGATTTCGTGCAGGATGCCGTCTATCGAGAGTTCAAATCCATAGTACTGGTCTATCGCGCGCAGGATGTCTGATTCGCTGGCGAGCTGTGTGGCCAGGTGGTATTCGTCCTTGAGCAGCGCGCGTACCTGATCGAGCGCGATGATGTTGTCCGGGTCGGCAACCGCCAGGGTCAGGATACGCCCGGCCTGATCGACAGACAGGGGCAACAATTGATAACGCCGTGCCACATCTTTCGGGATCAGGCGGAGTGCGGCCGGGTCTACGATGACGGAGGCGAGATCTACGCTTTGCTGGCCGAGGTTTTCCGACAGGACATCGCGGATAGTGGCTTCCGAGAGAAAGCCAAGACGAACCAGCAGGCGACCCAGCGGTTGATGCGTCTTGCCCTGCTCTTGCAGGGCAATGCGCAACTGGTCGTCACTGATAACCCCCTTGCCGACCAGTATCTGTCCCAGCTGTTGAGGCGGATTGTCGTGCTTCGTTTTTGTTGGCATGAGGTTCTAGTGCGTTAGCTCTTCGATACGGTGTAAAATTTTTGCATGATCAAGGCCGGCATGATTTTCAGGATCAAGCTGCAGTGCTCGCCGGTAATATTGTGCAGCTGCTTTGTTTTGCCCGAGGCGGTCAAGACTGACGGCCAGATTGAATGCCAGTTCAGCATGGTCGGGCGCCAATTTGTAGGCATCAAAGTATGACTGTTGCGCCTCGCCCCAGCGAGCTTGCTCTGCGTAGTAATTGCCCAGGGCTAAATGCAGGGACGATGAGTTTTGCTGCTCATTGAGTAGCGTCTTCAAACGGCTTTCCCGATTGTCGTCATTAGACAGGGCGGACATCCCCGAATTGGCCACGGCATTGCGGGGATCAAGTGCCAATACTTGCGCGTAATAGTGTGCGGCCACATTGTCTTCACCGCCGCGCTGGGCGATAACGCCGAGTCCGAGCAGCGCGTCAATGTTGTTTGAGTCCAGACGCAGCGCATTAAGATACAGCCGCTGTGATTGCTCGAATTTCCCGTCGCGGTATGCGAGATAGGCGTTGTTGAGCACAGGGTCGATGGGTTCTTCCATATGCCGTTCGATATGTACCGCGCCATTATTGTGTGCAGCCGGCAATGCGGCCCTGGCCAACCGCCTTGTGGCATGTGTTGGTTTTGCCTTGCTGGCCGGTTTGGGTGCGGCAACTTCGGCTGAAGCGATGCCGGGCACCAGATTATTTTGCAGTGGAACCGGTGCCACTGCGGGTTTTTGCAATGACATCGCAGCCACGTTGACGGGGCGCGACGATTGGGTGTTGGGGGATATGGCGTACCAGACATACCCCGCTCCGGCAGCGAGCAATACAACTGCGCCGCCCAGCGCAACCATCAGATTCCGGTTCGAGCCGGGGCGCGCAAACGCCGCAGAACCGGATTTGGCATTGAACAGGTTTTTGCCGGTGTTGCGCGCCCTGTCATCAGGCGCGGAATTGGTTGGAGGAGCCGCTTCGGATCCCGGAGCCGGGTTGGGATGCGGCTCCAGACTTAGCTCAAGTCCCGAAGGGTTGTCTTGCCCAGCCTGTGCTTGCTGGGATTTTTTGCGGGCATCCAGTAGCAGGCTCATGTTCAGGGCTTTCCATAGGCAGATTCATTGAAGAAATTCTGGTCCGGCAAGTTGCTGCGGAATGCGTTGAAATCGCCATCAATACTTGGATTTTTGATGACGACCGGGCGCAGGAAGATCACCAGTTCAGTTTTCGAAGTCGTGTCGTCACGGTTCTGGAACAGGTTGCCCAACAATGGAATATGTCCCAGTAGCGGGACTTCGCTGGTGCTCTTGTTAATACTATCCTCCATCAAACCGCCTAGTACCGCGATTTGGTTGTTCTGAACTCTCAGTATGGATTCCATCTCACGTGTCGAGGTTTGCGGGATCGAATTTGCGAAGAGCAATCCCGGAGTGGGATCTTTGGCTGCCGTGAGCAGGCGTGTAATCGACGGGCGAACGCTGAGTAGTACTGAGCCATTATCGTTGATTTGCGGCGTCACGCTCATCGTGAAACCAATCGGCACGGTGTTGACGGTGGTGGTGTAAGAGACAATCGGGGTACATGGCGCAGGAGAGCATGGCGATGTAGTCGAATTGACAATGAAATACACATTGTTGTCCACCACGCGCAGCATCGCGGTCTGGTTGTTCATTACACTCAGTGTGGGGCTGGATAGCACTTTGACATTGCCGAATTGTTCCAGCATCTGTACAGATGCGGTGATGTTGCCAAATTTTGAAGTAGGATTGAGATAGCTGATGGCCAGCGCGCCAGCAGCCGAGGCTAAACCAGTCGCGCCGGCTTGGAAGCCAGTTGTGCCGGCTTGACTTAATGCAAAGCCTTTTGAGCCAGCAAGCAAACGCGACCAGTTGATGCCCTGTTGATACTGATCATTCAGGCGCACTTCCACTACAGTCGCCTCGATCAATACCTGTCTCTGAGCGTTGGCCATGACCTGATCGATGAACTGTTGAATCTTTTCATGCTGTTTTCCGGTGGCGCGTACCGTGATGATGCCATTCTCCGGATTGGCGATGACTGAAGCCGCCTCGCGGAAAGTGCTGCGCCGGGTAACCGTCATTCCGCCTTCTTCGACATTGACCGGATTGGGGCTGTTTTCGATGCCGCCCTTGGGGGCGGATTTCTTGTTGCTGGCAGGTTGAACACCAGTGCCGGTACTGCTTGCGTTGCGTATCTGCTGCACGGAAGTTTCGCTGGAGCCCGCTGGTAATACCTTGTCCGTCTCATGCAGGATGTCCTTGATATTCCCCGTCAGCGTTTCCCAGAAGCGATTTTTGGACACATCCTTGATGGTAAGTGAGGAATTATTTCCACCTGCGCTGCCTGATGTTCCGCCAGAGCTGCCGGACACGCTGGAACCGATTTGGGAGGTGTTGGAAATTGAACTATCCGATTCGCGCGTCATGTTCAGATAATCGATTTTATAGGTGTGCAGGTAGGGCGTGTCCGGCATTACGGTCAGCGTACCGTTGTTCAGTTCGTAGCGCATATCCACCTGTCTGGCGATACGCGTCAGGATCTGCGGCAGGGTCTGGTTGATCGCGTTTATTGTTACGGTGCCCTGAATGCCGGACTGGATGTCGAGGTTGATTT
>JBDTCC010000142.1:0-12086 GCA_039923775.1 Gallionella sp.
GTTCGTCTATGCCGCTGGCGCTAAGCGGATCGAGAGCGGCGGTCGGCTCGTCAAGAAACAACAGTTCCGGATCGAGGGCAATGGCGCGTGCAAGTGCGGCGCGCTTGCGCATTCCGCCGCTCAACTCATTCGGGTATTTGCCACCCGCATCCGCCGGCAATCCGGTAAGCGCGATTTTCAGCGCGGCCACTTCATCTATCAAACCGGAACTAAGTTGGGTATGTTCACGCAGCACCATGCCGACATTCTCCGCTACCGTAAGCGAACTGAACAGCGCACCGCGTTCAAACATCACTCCCCAGCGCCGGCGCAGGTTGAGCGCTTGTTCATCGCCCAGGCCGATCACTTCCTGGCGGAACACCCGGATTGAGCCGGATACCGGTTGCAGCAGCATGATGATCGCGCGCAGCAGCGTGGATTTTCCGCAGCCGCTGCCACCCACCAGCGAAAATATCTCGCCCTTGTGCACCGCCAGGCTCAGATTCTCGTGTACCACGGTCTTGCCGTAGCGGGTGTGCAGACCACGGACATCGATGACGGCGTTGGCATTCTGCATCTGCTCCATTGCGGCGCTCATATATTGAGCCAGTTGAAAACCACGGAAAACAGCGCGTCCGCCAAAATCACCAGAAAGATAGCCTGCACTACGCTCAATGTGGTCTGCCGCCCGACGCTGTCGGCGCTGCCGCCGACCTGAAAACCCTGGAAACATCCGGTCAGCGCGATGATCGCGGCAAATACCGGGGTTTTGATAATACCGGTCAGAAACGAGGATAAACTGACCGCATCGCCAAGACGGGCAATGAAAACGTCGAAGCTGACATCCAGTTTGGAGCGTGCCATGATCATGCCGCCGATTATACCGGCCACATCGGCAAACACCGTCAACAGCGGTAATGCGATGATCAACGCCAGCATCTTGGGCAACACCAGCAGTTCCTGCGGCGAGATACCTATGGTCCGTAATGCGTCAATTTCCTCGGTAACTTGCATGGTGCCGATTTGCGCTGCATAAGCTGAGCCCGACCGCCCCGCGACTATGATTGCGGTGAGCAAAGGCGAAAGCTCGCGCAGCATTGCCAGTCCCACCATATCGGCAATGTAGATATTGGCCCCGAAACGCTGCAATTGATCCGCCCCCTGATATGCGATCACCACACCCATCAGGAATGAGAGCAGGCCGACAATGGGCAGTGCCTCAAAGCCGGCGGTTTGCATGTTGAGCAAGATAGTCTTCCAGCGGATACGGCTGGGTTGAACGATCAATCGCATCATGGCAGTCGCGCTTTCTCCGACAAACGCCAGCATGCCAAATATATTCCCCAAACCGCTCAGGGATTTCTTTCCAATGCTTGCCAACAGGCCCGTGTTGGACTGCGCTGATGGAGGCAAAAGCTCACAGGCTGAAATCAGGTCCAGCAATAAACCGGATTCCGCCCGCAACCCGGTGATACCCACCTTGCGGCCTTGCTGCTCAAGTGTCTTGATCGTCCTCTGCAACAACCAGGCCCCGGAAGTATCCAGTGCGGATATTGCCGAACTGTCAATCTCCATATCCGTCCCGGCAGGCCAGACCATATCCCTCAATTGTTGATCGAGTCGGGTAATGCACTGCACTGTCCATGCGCCGGAGCAGCGCAGCTTGACGATTCCCGAAGCGGGCGTTGCATCGGTCTGGATAACCAGTTTTGCAATTTGATCAGCCTTCATAGGTTCAACTATTAAGTGCGGAAATAAATTTCGCTAAGAGAATTGGCAGCTCCGCCCTGAAACTAGTTCGGTGGCGCGACCTTGATGACTTCGTCGAGCGTCGTTGTACCCGCCGTTACCTTCATGGCACCTGAAATTCGCAGCGGTTTCATACCTTCCCGGTAGGCTACTTCGCGAACGCGCGCGATATCGGTGGTCGGAGTGACAAGCTTGCGCAATTCGGGTGACATCAGCAGTATCTCGTAAATGCCGATGCGACCGGAGTAGCCTGTCATACGGCATTCGAGACAGCCGACCTGGTGTTGGAACTGCGCCGGCCGGCCGGTTTTCCACGGCATGACCAGATTGTCCCATTGCTCGTTTTCGTCGGCACGTACCGGCATCGGCCGCTTGCAATGGGGGCACAGCGTGCGCACCAGCCGTTGCGCCATGATGCCAAGTACCGTGGCATTGATCATGAAAGGCGCAACACCTAGATCGAGCAACCGGGTGATGGCTGAGGGGGCATCGTTGGTGTGCAGTGTGGACAACACCAGGTGGCCGGTCAGTGCGGCCTGGATCGCCATGTCGGCGGTTTCGAGGTCACGGATTTCGCCGACCATGATGATGTCGGGGTCCTGGCGCATCAGCGCGCGCAGGCCGTCGACAAAATGGAGATCGATGCCATGTTGCACCTGCATCTGGTTGAATGCGGGCTCAACCATCTCGATCGGGTCTTCTATGGTGCAGACGTTGACTTCGGGCGTGGCCAGATGTTTGAGCGTGGAATACAGCGTGGTGGTCTTGCCCGAACCGGTCGGGCCGGTGACGAGAATGATGCCGTTCGGCTGCGAGGTCATTTTCTCCCAGCGGGCGCGATCCTCATCGGAAAATCCGAGTTCGGCAAAGTCGCGTACCAGCACTTCGGGGTCGAAGATACGCATCACCAGTTTCTCGCCGAACGCGGTCGGCAGGGTGGACAGGCGCAACTCGATCTCCTGTCCCTCGGCGGTGCGCGTCTTGATGCGGCCATCCTGGGGGCGGCGCTTCTCGATGACGTCCATGCGTCCCAGTAATTTGATACGGCTGGTCATCGCGGTCATCACCGACATCGGGATCTGGTATACCTGATGGAGCACGCCATCAATGCGAAAGCGAACGTATCCGATATCGCGCCTCGGCTCGATGTGGATGTCCGAAGCGCGTTGCTCGAAAGCATACTGCCACAACCAATCAACGATCGTGACGATATGCTGGTCGTTGGCATCGAACTGCTGCTTGGACTTGCCCATTTCCACCAGTTGTTCGAACGATGCTTGTCCGGATTTGTTCTGGCGATTGGTCAGCGCTGCATTCTTGACCGAGCGCGCCAGATTGTAGAATTCGATCAGGTAGCGGCCGATATCTTCCGGTGTCGCGACGACGCGGCGTATGTCCTTGCGCAAAGTGTGCTTGAGTACTTTTTCCCAGTCGCGCAGAAACGGCTCGGCGGTGGCGATCACCACCTCTTTGGCCGTAACCTGTACCGGCAGGATGCCGAAGCGCGTGGCATAGTCATTCGACATGATGTCGGTGACTATCGAAAAATCGATTTTCAGCGGATCGATATGGAAATATTCGAGACTGACGCGTCCGGCCAGCCATTCGGTCAGTGTGTCCTGGTTCAGGGGCTTGTGCGGCGGCAACTGTGACTTCCAGTTCTGCCCCGCGATGATCGTGAGCGGGTGTACGTTTTGGCGTTGACCGCGGCGATCGGCGATCATCGCATCGGCGATAGTCTGGCCGATCAGGCCATCGGCAACCAGCATGCCAAGCAGCTCCGACAAGGTCAGTTTGTGTTCTCTCGTTTGCTGCTGCTCCATGCGGAACTCCTCGAATTGCTGCGCAGACTATACTGTTATCGCGTTACTTGCTCAATGACTATGACATCGCAAACGCGATCAAGCCATAACGCGCGAACTTGCCTATCGCCATGAACAGTGCCGCTTGCCACGGATTGAGTCGCAGCCAGCCGGCAGCCAGGCACAGTGCATCACCGATCAACGGCACCCATGCCAGCAGCAGTGCGGGAGTGCCGTAGTGGCGCATCCTCAACACGTTTCTGTCGAAGTCGGACAATTGCGTGAGAGGGTGCGACGCGGGACTTTCCGCACCGCCGTGTTGGAACCGCACTTTTTCGACGTGCTTTAGTTTCCGGGTCTGCACCCGCGAGGGGTACGCCGGTGGGTGCCCGGCAGCTTCGCTGCCACCCATCCGCAGCGGAAGCAGCCAGCCCATGCCAAAAGTCACCATGCCGCCCAGGGTGTTGCCGATGGAGGCGATCACCAGCGCGTACCACAACGTTTCCGGGTAGGCTTTGAGCACCGCGAACAGTACGGCTTCGGAGCCGCCGGGGAGCAAAGTTGCGGCGAGGAAGCTGCTGATGAAGAGCGAAAAAATGCCGACAGTGTCACTCATGCTGAAGTCGAGACCGGCAAGCCGGATTATTGCTTGATTGCCGCGAAGATCTTTTTCGCCAGGTCGCCTGTCGCCTGTAGTGGGTGTTCGCGAATCGCTTTTTCCTGTTCCGCCATGGTCAGGAACAAGCCATCCATCGCCTTGCGTGTGATGTAGTCATCCAGCTTGGCATCGCGCTTGTCCACCAATCCGAATTCCGCACCCTTGCCGGCGAACTGGTCGTATTTTTCGGCAAGCTCCACTTTCTTCATTGCCTTGTCCACGATGGGTTTGAACCTGGTGGCAAGTTCTGCCTCGGTATTTTTGCGGAAGTACTTCGTGGCGGCATCGTCGCTGCCGGTGAGTATGCCTTTCGCATCCGATACAGTCATTTTTTTGATGGCGCCGACCAGTAGATTTTTCGCTTCCGGCACGGCGGCTTCGGCGGCACGGTTCATTGACGTGATCAACTCGTCCGAGTATTTTTCCAGGCCGATTTTACGCATGACCCTGTCGGCCTTTTGCAGGCTGTCCGGCAATGGTATGCGCACCTTGCTGTTGCCGAGGAAGCCATCTTTTCTGGCCAGCGTGGACACCGAAGTTTTTGCTCCCTGGGTGAGTGCCTGCCTGAGGCTTTCAATCTGGTCTTGGGTGCTGAACTGCGCGAGTCCGGAGCGTGCGGGTGTGCCGGAATCTGAAGCGGCTGGTTTGGTCAGGTCGTTGAGTCTGGACTTGAACGCGTTCAGATCGAACGCGCCGGCCGGCGCACTCAACGCGATATTCAAAACCAGAAAAACAGCGATCAGACAGTGGCGCATTATTTTTTGCGCGGTGCGATCAGGTCGGTGATGGTGCCTTCAGCCATTTCCGCGGCAAAGCCCAGCGTTTCCGACAGTGTGGGGTGCGGGTGTATGGTCAGGCCTATGTCTTCCATGTCCGCGCCCATTTCCAGTGCCAGCACCGCTTCGGCGATCAGTTCTCCGGCATTTACTCCGACGATGCCCGCGCCGAGGATGCGACGTGTAGACGGGTCGAGCAGCAGTTTGGTCGAGCCTTCTTCGCGGCCGATGGACAACGCGCGGCCCGAGGCAGCCCAGGGGAAACCGGCTTTTTCATAGGCGATGCCCTGCGCTTTTGCCTGGGTTTCGGTCAGCCCCATCCACGCGATCTCGGGATCGGTGTATGCGACGGAAGGAATGGTCAGCGGTTCGAAAGCGGCATGGTGTCCGGAGATGACTTCGGCGGCCACTTTGCCTTCATGCGTGGCCTTGTGCGCCAGCATCGGGTCCCCGACGATGTCGCCGATCGCATAGATATGCGGAACGTTGGTACACATCTGCATGTTGACCGGAATGAAGCCGCGTTCGTTGACAGTCACACCTGCCGCATCCGCACCGATGTCGCGCCCGTTGGGCCTGCGGCCGACGGCCATCAACACGCGGTCATACAATTGAGGTTCGGGCGCCTGTTCGCCTTCGAAGGTGACTTTCAGTCCGGTTTTCTGCGCTTCGATCTTGCTGACCTTGGTCTTCAGGTAGATCGCCTCGTAACGTTTCTCGATGCGCTTGTGCAGCGGCTTGACCAGATCCTTGTCGGCGCCCGGCATCAGCTGGTCCATCAGTTCGACCACGCTTATATTGCTTCCCAGAGCATCGTATACCGTGGCCATTTCCAGCCCGATGATGCCGCCACCAATGATCAGCATTCGTTTGGGTACATCCTGCAGTGCGAGCGCACCGGTCGAGTCGATGATGCGCGGGTCGTCGTACGGGAAGCCTGGTATGCGCGCGACGCTGGAACCCGCGGCGATGATCGCGTTATCGAAGCTGATGGTTTTCTTGCCTTCCCTGGTGACCACTTCCAGGTGATTGGGCGAGGTGAATTTGGCCGTGCCCTGCACCACTTGCACCTTGCGCTGCTTGGACAGCGCGGACAAACCGCCGGTGAGCTTGTTGTTGATGCTTTCTTTCCAGCTGCGAATCTTGTCGATGTCGATCTTCGGCTTCGCATAGGTTACGCCGTGTTGCGAAATCTCTTCTGCTTCACTGATTACCTTGGCGACATGCAGCAGCGCCTTGGACGGTATGCAGCCGACGTTCAAACACACGCCGCCCAGACGGGCGAATTTTTCGACCAACACCACCTGCTTGCCCAGATCGGCGGCGCGGAACGCGGCGGTGTAACCACCGGGACCGGCGCCCAGTACCAATACTTCGGCGTGAATGTCGCCTTTCTCGAAGGATTGAAGTGCCGGAGCAGAGGTTTGGGCTCGCGCCGGGCCAGCCGACTTGGTTGGCGCCTCGTCAGGAGTTGGGGCTGAGGGTTTCGCGGCAGGAGCGGCAACCGCCGCGCTGCTTTCAAGCATCAGAATCACACTGCCTTTGGAAATCTTGTCGCCCACTTTGACCTTGAGTGCTTTCACCACACCGGCCGCGGGGCAGGGTACCTCCATTGCAGCCTTGTCGGTTTCAAGGGTGATCAGGGATTGCTCGGGCTCTACCTTGTCGCCGGCCTTGACGAATATTTCAATGACTGCAACATCCTTGAAATCGCCGATGTCCGGCACTGTTACTTCTATGGTTTGGCTCATGGTATTCGCTTCCTTATGTTTTGTTTTTGGAAAAGGGGGTGCTCAGGTACGTATCTGGCCGCTCCCCAGCACGATATATTTTTGCGAGGTCAGTCCTTCCAGGCCGACCGGGCCGCGCGCGTGGATTTTGTCGGTGGAGATGCCGATTTCCGCGCCGAGTCCGTACTCGAAGCCGTCGGCGAAGCGTGTCGAGGCGTTCACCATCACCGAACTAGAGTCCACTTCGCGCAGGAAACGCATCGCATGGCTGTAATTTTCCGTGACGATGCTGTCGGTATGCTGCGAGCCGTAGGTGGCGATGTGCGCGATGGCTTCATCCAGACCGGCGACCACCCTGATCGCGAGTATAGGCTCGAGATATTCGGTATGCCAATCCTCCTCGGTGGCAATCTTCATATGGGAGACCAGCGCGCGCGCTTCCTCGTCGCCGCGCAGCTCGACGTTTTTGTCCAGATAGATCTTGCATAATCTGGGCAATACTTTGGCGGCCATGCTTTGCGCGACCAGCAACGTCTCCATTGCATTGCACACACCGTAGCGATGTGTTTTGGCGTTGTCGGCAATGCGGATCGCTTTTTCGAAATCGGCTTCGTCGTCGATATACACATGGCACACACCATGCAGGTGCTTGATCACGGGAATGCGCGCATGTTCGGAAACGAACTCGATCAGTCCCTTGCCGCCCCGCGGTACGATCACATCAACATACTCTTTCATCGTGATGAGCTCGCCAACCACCGCGCGATCCGTCGTGGTGACGACCTGGATTGCAGTCTCGGGCAAACCGGCGATACGCAACCCGGCATGCACGCAGGCAGCGATGGCCTGATTGGAATGAATCGCTTCCGATCCGCCACGCAGGATCGCGGCATTGCCGGATTTCAGGCACAGCCCGGCGGCATCGGCGGTCACGTTGGGACGCGATTCGTAGATAATGCCGATCACGCCGAGCGGCACGCGCATTTTGCCGACCTGTATGCCGGACGGGCGAAAATTCATGTCGCTGATGGCGCCGATCAGGTCGGGCAGTCGCGCGATCTGCAGCAAACCTTCGGCCATGTCATGGACAGTCTTCCCGGTCAGCGTGAGCCTGTCCACCGACGCATTGTCCAATCCGTCTGCGCGCGCTGTCTCGACATCCTTGGCGTTGGCGGCCAGCAACATGGCGGTCTGGCTTTGCAGGGAGGCGGCAATCTCGGTTAGCGCGAGATTTTTGGTGGCGGTGTCTGCCAGCGCCATGAGGCGCGAAGCCGCACGCGCGGTCTGTCCGACACCCAACATATATTCTTTAACGTTCTGCATGATGTTCCACGTGTTTTGTTATAGGGCGCATTTTACCCCAAGTGCTAAAATGCGCGTCTTTCTTAAATTAAATGTGGGCGCGGATATGTCCGACATCCTGAAAAAAATTCTGGCAGTCAAGGTGCAGGAGGTTGTTGAAGCACAAGTCATCAAACCCCTCGCGGTAATACAGGCTGCAGCAGGGCAGGCCGCACCTGTGCGGAATTTTACCGGCGCGATGCGCGCGAAAATCGCTGCGGGACAAGCCGCCGTGATCGCGGAAATCAAGAAGGCCAGTCCCAGCAAGGGCATATTGCGCGCCAATTTTCGTCCTGCCGAGATTGCCGCGAGTTATGCGCAACATGGCGCGGCTTGCCTTTCTGTGCTGACTGACGAGCAGTTTTTTCAGGGCAGTGCGGCCTATCTGCAACAGGCGCGTGCCGCTTGTGCCCTGCCGGTGTTGCGCAAGGATTTCATCGTGGATGAGTACCAGATCTTCCAGGCTCGCGCGATGGGTGCGGATGCAATCCTGCTGATCGCATCCGCACTGGATGTAAACCAGATGCAGGCTTTCGAGGCCCTGACGCACAGCCTGGGCATGGCGGTGCTGGTTGAAGTGCACGACGGCGAGGAACTGGATGCAGCACTGCAACTGACCACACCGCTGATCGGTGTGAACAACCGCAACCTGCGCACCTTCGAAGTGAGTTTGCAAACCACGCTGGAATTGTTGCCGCGCATTCCCGACGATCGCATCGTGGTGACCGAAAGCGGCATACTCAGGCCGGAAGACGTGAAACTGATGCGCGGCCACCAGGTGCATGCATTTCTGGTCGGGGAAGCGTTCATGCGCGCGGAAGATCCGGGTGTGGAATTGGCGCGAGTGTTCGCCTGAAAATATTTGCGAGGAGTAATGCCATGTTAAATCTGGACCGTATGATTGTTGAGTTCGACAAGGGCTTGCGCACTTTATTCAGTCAGGCGCACAGTGTGCGAGCCTATCCCGACGCAAACCTGCCTGAAGCGCCCATGGATGAGGCCGAGAAGAAAAATGCCGCCGCGCTGATGCGTGTCAATCACAGCGGCGAGATTTGTGCGCAGGCTCTGTACCAGGGGCAGGCACTGACGGCTCGCGATCCTGCCGTGCAGCAGACACTGCAACGTGCCGCTCAGGAAGAGACCGAACATCTCGCCTGGACCGCGAAGCGCGTGCATGAGCTGGGTGGCCACTTGAGTCTGTTGAACCCGTTCTGGTACACCGGCTCGCTCGCGATCGGCGCACTGGCCGGGTTGCTGGGGGATAAATGGAATCTCGGATTTCTTGCCGAGACCGAGCGCCAAGTCGGGGAACACCTGCAAAGCCATCTGGAGCGTTTGCCGCAACAGGACGAAAAAAGTCGCGCTATCGTGACGCAGATGCACACCGACGAAGTCGGTCATGCCGATATGGCAAGATCGCTGGGCGGTGCGGAATTGCCTCAGCCGGTGCAAATGGCGATGAAGTTGAATGGCAAGGTGATGACCGGTACTGCTTATTGGGTGTGAGCAGGACGAACCGGTCTCAGCTTGGAGGAAAAATCTGGGACGATAACTGGCAGTTCACATCATGTCCGCTTCCCTATTTAAAGCGGAGGCGATATAAATCTATAAGCAATATTCCTCCCCTGCCCATAGCCGCCCTTCGACTTGCTAATTTGTATTGGACAAGATCAATTCTACTCTACCGTGTGGAAGCGATTCTTGCCACTTTGTTTTGCCAGATACATTGCGGTATCGGCAACTTTTATCAATACATCAGATGTTTCACCATGTTCGGGGTAACAGGAGATGCCAATGCTGACACTTATCGAGCAGTTCTTCCCATTTATCAGAAATGGACTCGCGATAGCGTCGATAATCTTTTGCGCAACGAGGCTTACATTTACAATCGTTCCGCTGTTGTGGAGAATTACCGTAAACTCATCACCCCCCAAGCGCGCCACCGTGTCTGAATCACGTACGCATGCCTTAATTCGCACGGCTACCTGCTGCAAAAGCGAATCACCTGCATCATGACCAAGGGTGTCGTTGATGTGCTTAAAGCCGTCGAGATCTAGAAATAGAATGCCGACCAATTCTTTTTCTCTGCGAGCCATTGTTATTGCTTGATTAAGCCGATCGTAAAGCAGGATGCGGTTAGGAAGCCCTGTAAGTCCATCATGATGAGCAAGATGAAGCACCTGTTCATTTGTATATTTGAGGCGCGTCATCAACTTCCAGATGAAGCGTCCTTGAAAGCCGCCGATCACATTATTGCTACCCAACTTGGATGCAACATAATTGGTCACATCTTCATTGGCGGAGAGATTTAAAACCAGGCAAGGGCTACAAGCCGTTATCGCTTCATCCAGATTGGTAAATGTAGGAATGCCATTTTTATTGGCAATTGCCATCGCTGGCGCTGCTGGATTAGTATCAACAATGCCTACCATGTTGATCATGTGATCATCAATAAAGATATCAATCATTGCCGAACCGCCACGCCCAGCCCCGATAATAAGTATTCTTTGCTTGTCTCTAGAATTTTCCGTCAACATGAAATTATCTTTCAAAGCGATTATTGGGTTCATTGCACATTTGTTTTCACAATCTGCTTGCGGGATGGAATAGTCATTCAGTTTAAGAATTCAAACGGCCATTTCAATGTTTGCCTTTCACCCGATAACGGACACCGGCAATAACGTGATTCCAAATCTTTTGCTTCAAATAATCATGCTGGAAAGTTAGCCCGATCGTTATTCATGTATCACCTCGAAGTCATGGGTGATCTTGGCCATCTGGCCGAGCATGATGGAAGCCGAGCAATATTTCTCGGCCGACAGCTTGATGGCTTTCTCGACGACCTCCGGTTTGATGTCCTTGCCGGTCACGACAAAATGCATGTGTATTCTGGTGAATACTTTGGGGTCGGTTTCGGCGCGCTCCGCATCCAGCTCCACATAGCAGTCTGAAACTGTCTGGCGGCTTTTCTTCAGGATGCTGATCACATCAAAGCTGGTGCAACCGCCGGCACCGAGCAGCAGCATTTCCATGGGACGCGGGCCCAGGTTGCGCCCGCCTGCCGCCGGTGAACCATCCATTAATACCGCGTGATTGCTTTCGGTTTCACCCAGAAAGGCGACCTGTTCCACCCATTTGACGCGAGCTTTCATGTTATTCCTTTCGTCGCTAAATACCTGAAATGACTTGCATTGACAGGGGTTTGAAAAGCATAGCGAACGTAGCCAAGACAAAAATACGCGAGAAACCGAAGTCTACATGAAGTAAATGAGGATTTTGAGTTCATTTTTAACGTTAGTATTGGCAAGCGTAGTGGTTTTTCAACTCTTGGTGATCCGATACCAGAGTAATCCGATAATCTCATGAATAAATATCTGGCTGTCCTGAAGAGAATCGGCGCGTGGCAGGAAGGTGAGCAGATCGGTCCGGTAACGCGTGGTAAAGGCGGTCGGCGCTTCAATGACTTCAAATCCGGCA
This sequence comes from Gallionella sp., assembly GCA_039923775.1. Taxonomy (GTDB): domain Bacteria; phylum Pseudomonadota; class Gammaproteobacteria; order Burkholderiales; family Gallionellaceae; genus Gallionella. The sequence goes on from JBDTCC010000142.1 coordinate 11,513, forward strand.
CGGCGGAACACGTCGGAGGCACGCGGCATATGCCAGGCGTGGGTGACCAGGTAAATCCTGCGTATTCCCGCCTGTTGCAGAATGCGAAAAGAATTTCGGGCATTCTCGAACGTGTTGTCAGACGCATCTTCGGTCCAGCGTACCGGCACACCGAAATCCTGTTCCAGGGACATGCGCATTTGTTGCGCTTCGGAAACGCTGTTGCCCAGCGGTTTTCCACCGGTCACGAGTATCGGTTTGCCTGTTTGCCGCTGGAGTTTTGCGCCGTAACGCAGGCGAACCAGGGTGGCTTCAGATATCGTGTCTTGCCCTGAATATTCAGGTGCATGGAAATAGGTTCCTCCACCGAGTATTACGATCGCATCGGCGGCTTGAGGCGGGCTGCCGGGGTGGTCGAGATTCAGGGGAGTGGTTTTCCCTTCCAGAAAATGCAGTGCACCCTGCGCAAAATAAGGTGTGGACGATATCCAGAACAAACAGAACGTGCTCAAAATCAATATTTTGGCAAGCCTGGGCCGACGATGAAGCAGGAAAATACCCAGTGCGAACAGGCATAGCAGGTTGAGCGGTGGCA
>JBDTCC010000143.1:0-8256 GCA_039923775.1 Gallionella sp.
TAGCTCATTTCAATTTGAACGACGTCTTGATAATGGCGCGCCCGTCCGCTGTCTGTTTCGGCTGCGGCTTCCAGGCATGGCCGTACACCACCTCAAAAGTCGCGGGCAGCTTGCCGTTGCTGCGCAGGCTTTCGTAATTTTCCACCAGGCGTGCCCAGGCATTTTTTCCCATCAGCCCGTGGGCCCGTCCTGCTGTGGCATTGTGAGCGCCGATTGCCTTGAGGTCCTGCAACACGCCGCGCACATCGTCGTAAGTCAATGTGATGTATTCCATATCCATCACCGGTTCGGCAAACCCGCCATGCACCAGCATATCGCCGATGTCGTGCATATCGGTAAAACGGCTGAGATGGTTGTGCTGATCCACGCCGCTGAACGCCCGCCTCAACTCCTTCAGCGTATCCGGGCCGAATGTGCTGAACATCAACAGACCGTCCACTTTAAGCACGCGATGCAGTTCGACAAACGTGGCCGGCAGATCGTTGCACCACTGCACCGCCAGGTTGGACCACACCATATCGAGACTGTTAGCAGCCAGTGGCAGCGCTTCCATATCGCCGCACACCTGCATCTGCCGGGCTCCGCCGAACAACTTTTGCCACCAGCCTGAATGTCCGCGTGCAGCCAGCAACATGCCGCTGGCAATATCCAACGCAATCATCTGCGCGGACGGATAGCATTGCGTCAGGCGGCGCGTACCCCAACCGGTGCCGCTGCCCACATCGAGAATACATTCCGGTTTCAACTTGATATATTCCAGCCGCTCCAGCATCCGCTGGCACACTTCGCGTTGCAGCACTGCGGCCGCATCGTAGTCGTTCGCTGCTCTGGTGAAGGCCCGGCGCACTTCGCGCTTGTCTATTTCGTATCCGTCCATTTGCTAAAACCTTTTCTGCCACAGAGCACACAGAGATCACAGAGAAATGCAATCAGATTTTTCTTCGTGTCCTGTGTGGTCTCCCTGGCTAATTGTATTTGCACTTTGTTAAAACCATGGCTTCCGCTGAGAACACAGAAATCACAGTTTGAATCGCATCCGAATTTATCTTTCTCTGTGTTCTCTGTGACTAATTGTTTTTGCCCTTCATAAAATCGATCACATGTTTCACAAACTCATCGGGATGCGATAAAAACGGCGCATGTGCCGCTCCCCTGATTTCCACCACGCGCGCGTTCGGCATTGCCTGCGCCAGGTAATGGGAGGCCTGCGGCGGGGTCAGCCTGTCGCGTTCTCCGGCGATGACCAGGGCGGGCTGTTTCATTTCCGGCAATGCATTGCGCATATCGAGATCGCGCAATATCTTCAGACCGCCCCGCAGTGCCTCCGGGTTCGGCTCGCCGCGGCTGGACAGACTGGCGCGCAGCGTCGCCAGCAACTCCCGCTCGCCTTCACTGCCGCGCACCTGCAGTCCGAGGAACCTGCGCAAGGTCGCGGCATGGTTCTTTTCCAGATCGCCCGCGAACTGAAGCAGCGTTTGTTGCGGCATGGCGAACGGCCAGTCGCTGCGTTGGGCAAAGCAGGGCGTGCTCGATACCAGCACCAGACGCTCCACTTGCTGCGGATCGCGCATTGCCCAACGCATTGCGATCTGTCCGCCCAACGACCACCCGCATAGCGTCAGCGGTCCGCTGAATTGTTCCGACAACCGGTCGACGATACCATCCAGGGTGAAATGAGAATCCTGTTCTTGTACCTTGTATCTTGTATCTTGCCGCTTGCTCCTGCTTTTCTCGCTGTACCCGTGTCCCGGCAAATCCACTGCAAGTACGGGAAAATGTTGCGAAAACCGTTCGGCAACGTCGTCCCACATGCCGCCGTGCATGCCCCAGCCGTGGATCAGCAACAGTGGCGTGCCACTGTCCCCCGTTCCTGCATATTCATGGCGTTTAACGTGCAAGCTCATGCAGCGTTTCGGTCAGGCGCGTCACATCGGCCACACCATGCGCTGCGGACAGGGTGATGCGTAAACGCGCCGTACCCTGCGGCACGGTAGGCGGGCGTATCGCCGCAACCCAGATGCCGCGCTCGCGCAATTTCTCGCTCAGCTCCAGTGCCGCCTGGTTGCCGCCGACCAACAAGGGTTGTATCGCCGTTGCCGAAGGCATCACAGGCCATGGCAGGCCGCGCAAGCCGCTGCGCAATTGCACAATCAGCCGCTGCAGGTGGCCGCGCAGTCCATCGCCCTGTTCGATCTGTTGCAGACTCTCCAGCAGTGCGCTGGCCAGTGCCGGCGGTGTGGCAGTCGTGTACACATAGCTGCGCGCATGGTTGACCAGCGTGTCGATCACCACCTGTTCCGCCGCGACGAATGCGCCGAATACGCCCGCCGCCTTGCCCAACGTCGCCATGCAGATCACGCGTTCCGACGCGATGCCGAAATGCGCCAGCGAGCCCCGTCCCTGCGCGCCCAGTACACCAAAGCCGTGCGCGTCATCAATCAGCAGCCACGCATCGTGTTGCTCGCACAAGGTCAGCAATTCCGGCAGTGGCGCAAGATCGCCATCCATGCTGAACACGGCATCGGTGATCACAAGCTTCCTGCCTTTTTCAGCCTGCCCAAGCAACTGCGCTAGCTGTGCCATGTCATTGTGGCGGTAGCGTTTTACCTTGGCGCGCGATAACTGCATCGCGTCGTTCAGGGAAGCATGGTTGAATTTATCAGCGAACACCGTATCGTTTTTGCCAACCAGCGCCTGCACAACACCGAGATTTGCCATATATCCGGTGGAGAACAACAGTGCGGCAGGTTTCCCTACGAAGGCCGCAAGTTCCTGTTCCAGCTGGTGATGCGCTGCACCGTGCCCGCTGACCAGATGCGCTGCGCCCGATCCCACGCCATGCTGCTGTGCGCCAAGCTGCAGCGCGGCGATGAGCTTTGGATGGTTGGCCAGTCCCAGGTAATCGTTGCTGCAAAACGACAGATAGGATTTCCCGTCCACCAGGATGTGCGGTGCCTGGGGGCTTTGCAGCATGCGGCGCTGGCGCAGCAATCCCAGCGAGGCGCGTTCGTTCAGGTCTTGATGCAGTTTCGAAAACGGCATTCCAGGTGTCCTAGAAATTCAGAGTTCGCTCAAATGCAAGGCGCGAAAAAATTTGTGCAGCGCAGCATATGGTCAATATGTAAGCAAACAAAATTCTGAGCAACACAGCAGTTGAGATGAAGTGGGTTAAGCAGGCAATCTGCACAGCAGATGCTCGCAAATCTGGATTTCTAATGATTTTCGGCAAACGGATACATCCCCAGCTTGTCCAGCAGGGCCCGATCCCGTTCCGCCTCGGGATTGCCGGTAGTCAGCAGTTGCTCACCATAAAAAATCGAGTTCGCGCCGGCGAGAAAACACAGCGCCTGTACCGCATCCGACATCTGCGTCCGGCCTGCCGACAATCGCACCCGCGCAGTCGGCATGGTGATGCGCGCGACTGCAATGGTGCGCACAAAATCCAGCGGATCGAGGTCCTCCGTCTGTGCCAGCGGCGTGCCTTCGACCTTCACCAGATTGTTGATCGGCACGCTTTCGGGATAGGGTTCGAGATTGGCCAGCTGCGCGATCAGGCCGGCGCGTTGCGTCAGGTTCTCACCCATGCCGACGATGCCGCCGCTGCATACATGCATGCCGGCTTTGCGCACCCGCTCCAGCGTGTCCAGCCTGTCCTGGTAATCGCGCGTGCTGATGATGTCGCCGTAAAATTCCGGCGAGGTATCCAGGTTGTGGTTGTAGTAATCCAGTCCGGCGCTGCGCAATTGTTCGGTCTGCTTGTCATTCAACATGCCCAGCGTGGCGCAAGTCTCCATACCCAGACCCCGCACTGCCTTGACCATTTCCACCACGCTGGCCATATCCTCATCGCTGGGTTCACGCCATGCCGCACCCATGCAGAACCGGTCCGCACCGTTTTGCTGCGCGGCACGCGCGGCGGCGACAACCACATCCAGTTCCAGCATTTTTCTGTTCTCGACACCCGTCGAATGAAACGCCGATTGCGGGCAATACCCGCAGTCTTCCGAACAGCCGCCTGTCTTGATCGACAGCAGTGTGGAAAGCTGCACCGCATTCGGGTCGAAATTCTCGCGGTGCACTTGCTGTGCGCGGAACAACAAATCTGCAAACGGGAGCTTGAACAGGTCTTCCACTTCTGCCACGCTCCAGCGTTGCGGAGCGGCAGTTTGTTTGCTGGATGAATTGGCAGGACGGTGGAATGCTATGGTTTGTGTGTTCATGGGATTCAGTATGTTAGGTATGATGCGTTTGCTTCAAATGACAGGCCCGCGCGCATGCAAGCGCTGGTGTACTGTCGGGTTGTGGTTGGACAGGGCCGTATCATCCTTGAAAGGGCGATAACTTGTCAATTTTGAGCGCTCATTTTCTGAACATACGCGCAGGAATTAAGCAATTCCTGCCAGCCCAGCCCTGTGTGCTGTGTTGCACCATGAGCCATGACGGACTGTGGTGCGCTGCATGCGATGCCACCCTGCCCTATTTCGATGCGCCGCACTGCCCGGTCTGCGCATTGCCGACACCCGGCGGCGAAGTATGCGGACATTGTTTGACACAGACACCGTTATTCAGCCGCACTACGGCCTTGTTCGAGTATTCGTTCCCGCTCGACAAACTAATTCAAGGCATGAAATACGGGGAACAACTGGTATTGGCGCACGCCTTTGCGAACAAGCTGGCACAGCGTATCGATGGAAGCTGTTTGCCGGATTACGTCATCGCCATGCCGCTGCATCCCGCGAAATTGCGCGAACGCGGCTTCAATCAATCGCTGTTGCTGGCTGCAACCATTGCACGCAAGCTGAAAATCGAACTGCTGCCCAACACCTGTCAACGGGTACGCGACACGCCTCCCCAATCCATCTTGCCGTGGAAAGAACGCAAGAAAAACATGCGTAATGCATTTTTTTGCAATATGGACCTGACCGGGAAGCGGGTTGCCCTGGTCGATGATGTGCTGACTACGGGTGCCAGTTTGAACGCGCTCGCCGATGCCGCCGCAAAAAAAGGGGCCATTCAAATCAGTGCATGGGTGGTGGCAAGGACATTGCCACATTCAGGCAGTACCTGAAATCCACATTTCATCCCGACTGACCGAACAACTGGTGAAACTACTGGTCACCTGACTGAACGATGAAAGCTGCTTTTCAGAGCGCCTTCAGTTTTTGCTGCACAAAGGCCTGCAAATCCGGATTGAGTGTCCGTGTATCGAGAGCGTGCTGGAAGGCAATCTTGGCATCGGCATTACGCTTCAATGCCTGCAGGGAAATCCCGTAGCCCATCAGCCAGATGCCATTGTTCGGGGCAAGCTGCAGCGCAACCTGATAATGTGCAATCGCCTCGTCGTTTCGATTCTGGCGTTGCAACAGTGCCGCCAGGAATGCCTGGTAACCGGCTTGGGAATTGCCGTAGGGCAAAGTTTTTTCCAGTGTCGCAATAGCTTCCGCAACTGCGCCGCGTTCCACCTGAAGGCGAGCCAGCATCATGGTGAAACCGGTATGATCGGGTTCGCTTTTGAGCCCTTCCTGCAACACCCGTTCGGCATCCTTGCCACGTTTGCTTTGCAACAGCAAGGCAACCAGCGCCTGCCGCGCCTCATCATGACCCGCATCCAGGCGCAATGCCGCCTTGTATCCCGATATGGCATCGGCGATGTGGCCCTGCTGCATCAACGCGGACGCTTTTCGATATTCCGCATCGGCCTGTTGCTCCGGGCTGATCTGTTTCATCGGCGAGGCACCGTCCGGCATTAAAACAGTAACTTCTGCATTTGATGTTTTAACTGGCGTGGTTCTGACTACCTTTTCGACTTTTTCGCCGGCTGATTTGTGCGCAGGCTTTCTGGCCGACTTCGCCGAAGCATGAGGTGTGGTGGAAGGAAGCGGAACCATGCTCAACTCAAAGCTCAGTTGCGAGGCAGGCATATTGACGGCAGGAACGCCCGAGAGCGGCACCCCAATCTCCGCGACCTGACGCTGCGGTGCCGGTTTCCCGGGTTCGGCAGCATCCGGATGATTGCTTGTAACTGCGGGTTGCGATAGTCCCTGCATCAATTTGTGCGCAGCACTCGTTGCGACATCCGGCTTTCGTGCATGAACCCATTGCCATACTGCGACCCCTGTCAGCAGCACCAACCCGAAAGCCAGCAAAGGCAAGCTGGAATTGCGTCTGGCCTGGGGCACGGAACGCACCATGGTCTGCTCATCGGCAATATGCGCTCCGCGTTCCTCAAGCTGGTTGAGCACCTGGTTGATGACACTCATTTCAGCCCCATTCTTCCAAACCACACCCACGCGATGCCCAACGAAATGATCACCGCTGCACCGGTCAACGCCACGGCCCAGGGCAACCAGTCGCGGCGCACTTCGGGCGTGTCTGCCGCTGCATCACGGACATGCATTGCATTAATCTGCTGCCTGCCATCGCTGAATGCCAGCATCAATGCCTTGTGGGCGATGATATTTACCAGCCTCGGCGTGCCACCGGTTATTCGGTGCAGCTTGGCCACGGCCCGTTCGCTGAACAATGTTTCACCGGTGAAGCCGGCCACGGCCAGGCGATGGCGCAAATAGCGCTCCATTTCATTTTTGCGCAAGCCCTGCAGGTCGTACTGGAAGCTGATACGCTGGCGCAGCTGGCGTATCGAATGGTGTTTCAGGCGGTCATTCAATTCCGGTTGTCCGAACAACACCACCTGCAACAGTTTGCGCTTCTCGGTTTCAAGATTGGTGAGCAGGCGCAATACCTCCAGACTTTCCAGCGGCATCGCCTGTGCCTCATCCAGGCACAGCAATGCACGCTGGCCGTTGCGTGCACATTCCAGCAGCGAGTGAGTCAGCCCTTTCAGCAACTGGTATTGGTCGGTCGTTTTTTCCAGCGGCACGCGAAACTCTTCCGCCAGCGCCATCAACAGACTGCTCGGTTCAAGATACGGATTGGGAATATAGGCGGTGATAAAGCGCGGCACTGTGGGCGCGGTAACAGCCTGATCCTGGGTGCCGATCGGCGTGGTGGATTGCCGGCCCTGATTGAGCGTGGCGAGAAATTTTCGGCACAGCAGGGTTTTGCCGTTACCCACCTCGCCGGTGATCTTGATAAAACCCTCGCCGTTTCGGGCCGCCACCAGCAGGGTATTCAGCGCCTCCTGATAACTCGAACAGGCGAAAAAAAAACTGGTGTCCGGCGTCAGGCTGAATGGCGATTCACGCAGACCAAAGTGTTGTAGATACATATCAGGGGATAGCTTACTTCCCCATCATCCCGTTGAACCGATCACGACTGCGCGTGATGTCATCCGACCAGTCCTTGCCACTGTCAACGATGGTCGGTTTCAGCAGAATGATCAATTCTCGTTTTTCGCTGGTCTGGTTGGTCTGACCAAACAGTGACTTGGGCAAGCCCGGCAATCCGGAATTGCCGTTGGATGCGGCCTGGCGCATCAGGCCACCGATCGCCACGATCTGGCCATCGCGCGCACGCACGATGCTGTCGGTCTCGGATACCGAGCTGGAAGCGAGCGGCATGGTGATCGATCCGCCATTTGTGCCCAGGTCAACGGTCTTGTTGACCGTGCTGACCTGGCTGACGGATGGATGCACATGCAATATGATCTCGCCGTTCTCATCGATGCTCGGCGTGACATCCAGTGCGATACCGGAAAAGAACGGCTGCAATGTCACGTTCGGGGTGCTGGTTGCCCCAATTCCCCCGGTCGTTGTCGTCGTCGACACATTGGTGACAAAGAAATCATCCGAGCCGACCTTGAGCACGGCCTTCTGGTTGTTCAAGGTGGCAATACGCGGGCTGGACAACACATGCACGTTGCCCTGCGACTCGAGGAAATTCAGCAATGCGGCAAAGTTGCTGGTCTGGAAAGCCAAACCGAACAATGATCCTGCACTCTGACCCGTAGCGATAGCTGCTGCCGCGGCCAGGTTGGTACCCGGTGTCGCTGTAAGCACTCCATTGGTCAACGACCCGGTAGGCGCAAGACTGCTGCCTGTCGAGAGTACGCCGGCAGAAGCCCGACTGTTGGGACCGCTTCCGAACGCTGCCCAATTCACCCCGGATTGGAAGCTGTTGTTCAATTGTACGTCGACAATCTTGGCTTCCAGGATCACCTGCCGATCAACAGAAATTTGTGATGCTTTGAGGTAAGCGGAAACGTTTCTCAATTCGTCAGGCATCGCACGCACCACAATCACGCCCGACATCGGGCTGATCACCACACTGCGTCCTTTTTCATTGCCCACAATGGCT
>JBDTCC010000144.1:0-24436 GCA_039923775.1 Gallionella sp.
ATTCAAACATTTTGATACATCCGGCAGGCTTGTCCGACAAATGGCCCGACAAACGGTCGGGAAGCTGATGAACGTTACATATTTGCCGTATGTAGGAGCGGGCCATGCCCGCGACCCTTCGACAAGCTCAGGGCGAACGGTATACAAGAGTCGCGGGCATGGCCCGCTCCTACGGGGGTGGCGGCTGACTTGTGAAATTCCGGGTTAAATAGCCATGGAGGGCCGGGCAGAAAACCTGTAAAATCTGCCGGTTCAAAATTTATAAATATCAGGAGAGTTACGGCATGAGCAAGAGTTTGGTTCAATTCATCATCGAGGAACAGCGCGCCCTGCCGGGCAAGGCCAGCGGCGATTTCACCGGGCTGATCAGCGATGTGATCATCGCCTGCAAACAGATCGCGCACGATGTCAACAAGGGTGCGCTGATTGGCGTGCTGGGCAGCGCGGGCAGCGAGAACGTGCAGGGCGAAACGCAGAAGAAGCTGGACATCATCACCAACGAGGTGTTCATCAAGTCCACCGAATGGGGCGGCCACCTGGCAGCGATGGCTTCCGAGGAAATGGACGATGTGTATCCGATTCCGAAGCAGTATCCGAAAGGGAAATACCTGCTGGTGTTCGATCCACTGGATGGCTCTTCCAACATCGACGTGAACATTTCCGTCGGCACGATCTTCTCCATCCTGCGCGCACCGGCCGGCGTCGAGAACCCGACCGCCGAACATTTCCTGCAGCCCGGCACCACCCAGGTGTGCGCGGGCTACGCCTTGTACGGCCCCGCCACCATGCTGGTGATTACCACCGGCCACGGCGTGAACGGTTTTACGCTGGACGGCGACATCGGCGAATTCATCCTCAGCCACCCGAACATGACCATCCCCGCAGACACGCTGGAATTTGCGATCAACGCGTCCAACGAGCGCCACTGGGAGAAGCCGGTGCAGCGTTATGTCGATGAATGCGTGGCGGGCAAGACCGGGCCGCGCGGCATCAATTTCAACATGCGCTGGGTGGCATCGATGGTGGCGGAAGTGCATCGCATCCTGGTGCGCGGCGGGGTGTTCATGTATCCCAAGGACACCAAGGATCCGAGCAAGGCCGGCAAGCTGCGTCTGCTGTACGAAGCCAATCCGATGTCGATGATCGTCGAACAGGCGGGCGGTCTGTCTCACACCGGCTACGAGCGCATTCTGGACATCAAGCCTACCGGCCTGCACCAGCGCGTGCCGGTGATCCTCGGCTCGAAGAACGAAGTCGAGCGCATTATCGGTTACCACAAGGAAGCATAAGCTTGAAAACAGCCAAGCCCCCGGTTGGCATCGTGCCGCTGGTTGCCATCGTAATGGGCAGCGCCAGCGATTGGGAAGTGATGCAGCAGGCTGTGCAGCAGTTGAAGGATTTCGGGGTCGCCTACGATGCGCGGGTGATTTCGGCGCACCGTTCACCCGATCTGCTGTCCGACTACATCAGGGACATGACGGAGCAGGGCGTGCGCTGCTTCATCGCCGGTGCGGGCGGCGCGGCGCATCTGGCCGGGGTGGTGGCGGGCAAGACCACGCTGCCGGTGCTGGGCGTGCCGATGCCGTCGAAATATCTGCAGGGCATGGATTCGCTGTTGTCCACCGTGCAGATGCCCAAGGGTATTCCGGTGGCGACCTTTGCCATCGGCGAAGCGGGTGCCGCCAATGCGGGCCTGTTCGCGGTGGCGATGCTGGCACTCGGGGATGCCGATCTCGCGCAGCGACTGCGGGCATTTCGCGCGCAGCAGGCGGAAAAAATAAAAGCGACTACATTGCCGGTGTTGTAACGGCTGCATCGGGGGCGGAGATTATGAGCGAAGTCAAAACGAAGTCTTCAGGAAACGGAAAAATGATCAAGTGGGTGGTGTTCGGCCTGCTGATATTGGCGATTGCAACCGTGGTGATGAATCTGCCGCGCGGTTTCAGCGACGACTTGTCGCGCATCGGCAAGGGCAAGCCCGCCGTGGTGTTGGTGCGCGACCAGAACGCCGTGGAAAGCATGGGTCTGATCAATCTGCTGGGCGAGGTACGCGGAAAATATGCCGGGCAGGTGGAGTTTCTGCTGACCGATTACGACACCTCGCAGGGCCGTGCGTTTATCGCCTCCAGCCATGCGGCACCGATCACCCTGGTGTTGTTCGACGCCGGCGGCAAACAGATAAAAATCCTGACTACGCCGCTAACCGCCGCGAGTCTGGAACAGGAATTAACCAGCATAACCGGAGCAAACCCATGAATTTACCGTTACAACAATCGAGTATCGGCAGCTTGCCGTTTTTGCACCGCGGCAAGGTGCGCGACATCTATGCAGTGGGCGACGACAAGCTGCTGGTGGTACAGACCGACCGCCTGTCCGCGTTCGACGTGATCCTGTCCAACCCAATCCCGGGCAAGGGCGAGGTGCTCACGACGATGTCGAACTTCTGGCTGAACAAGCTGCAGCACGTGATTCCGAATCACCTGACCGGTATCGATCCGGAGTCGGTGGTTGGTACCGACGCGGACCGTGCCCAGGTGCGCGGACGCGCCTTCGTCGCGAAGAAGCTCAAGCCGTTGCCGATCGAGGCGATCGTGCGCGGCTACCTGGTCGGTTCCGGCTGGAAGGATTACCGGAAGACCGGCACAGTTTGCGGCATTGAATTACCCAAAGGGCTGCGCGAAGCGGAGAAGTTGCCACAGCCGTTGTTTACGCCGTCCACCAAGGCGCCCGTCGGCGAACACGACGAAAATATTTCGTTCGCGCAGACGGTGGAGTTGCTCGGCGAGGCACGTGCCAACGAGGTACGCGACGCGACGCTGGCGCTTTATGTCGAGGCGGCGGATTATGCCGCGACCAAAGGCATCATCATTGCCGATACCAAATTCGAGTTCGGCGTTGACGAGTCGGGCAAGATGTATTTGATCGACGAGGCGCTGACCCCGGATTCCTCGCGATTCTGGCCCGCCGACGAATATCGTGTGGGCAGCAATCCGCCCAGTTTCGACAAGCAGTTTGTGCGCGACTGGCTGGAATCTTCGGGCTGGAACAAAAAAGCGCCCGCGCCGGACGTTCCCCGGGAGGTTCTGCAAAAAACCGCCGATAAATACCGCGAGGTACTGTTCAGGCTGACTGACGCATGAGCTCCCTGGATAAGCTGGTGGAGGGCTTCAAGCGTTTTCGCGCACACTCGTTCGCGGATGACGACACGCAGTTTCACGATCTGGTGCAGTTCGGCCAGATGCCCACGACGATGGTGGTGGGCTGTTGCGATTCGCGTGTCGATCCGGCATTGATACTCGATTGCGCGCCGGGCGACCTGTTTGTCATCCGCAATGTCGCCAACCTGGTCCCGCCCGCGGAGAACCAGGGCCATTATCACGGCACCAGTGCGGCGCTCGAATTCGGCGTGCGCAATCTGGCGGTGCAGCACATCATTGTGCTGGGACACGCGCAATGCGGCGGGATACACGCGCTGCTGGAGGGCGGCGTGGCCCGGGATGACAGCTTCATTTCGGCCTGGATGGAAATTGCCGATGCCGCACGCGAGCAGATCGAGCGGGAACATGCCGGGGCCAGCAGCGAGGAGCGCCACCGTGCCTGCGAACAACAGGCGATATTGGTGTCCCTGAATAATCTGATGACTTTTTCCTGGGTGCGCGAGCGGGTCGAACAGGGCCACCTCGCATTGCACGGATGGTATTTCGATATGGAGCGCGGCGAGTTGCTGGGCTATGACCCGGCGGCGGGCCGGTTCAAAACGCTGTAGGAAATCCCTGTAGGAGCGGGCCATGCCCGCGAACAAGAAGCAATCGCGGGCGTGGCCCGCTCCTACGTGTTGTCAGGGGTGTGCTGCGGATTCAAATGCGGGAAAATTTACAGGGCGGCCTTCCGCATCCGCGGCCCTAATTTTTTCCGGTCAATTCGATGTAGCGCGCCTTGTCGTCATCGAAGCGTTTTTCCAGTGCGGCTTTTTCGGCCTGGGGAATGGCCGCGTCCTGCTGCAGTTTGGTCAGGCGGTCTTTGGAATCATTTAAATCCTGTTGTAAAGAGGAAGGGATTTTCCGGTTGGTGTTGGTATAGCTGTCCACCTCTTTTTGCAGGGCCAGCAGGTTGTCGTTCGCCGCACTGACGGAGGCGTTGACGGCATTGATGCGCGCATCGATCTGCTGCACGTTGCGGTTGCGCGCCAGATCGATTTCATCGACGCTGTTGTAAATGTTGATCAGGGTCTTGTCATGGCGCTGCTGTTGAAGTTCGGCCGCGGCTTCATCGCGTGCTTTTGCGTCCTCGATCTCCTTGGCGTGGCGCCGCTCGGGTGTCATTACTTCCTCGCTTTTTATCACGCGCCCTTCATGGTTCAATACCTGGTGATCCTTGTCGGCATATTCGGGAGGAATGGTTTCGCCATAGTGCGTGGTGCCATTGTTGTCCACCCATTTGTATAGCGTGGCCATGGCAGGGAAACTGAGGGTGAGTCCGGCGGCAAGTACAGCGAACAATTTAAGCTTGGCCATGTGTTACTCCATAACGATCCCGATACGATTGGACGGTGGCCAGATTGTGCTTCATTCCACCCCCGGTCCGCAAATAACCGAGCAAATCATCCAGTGTGGCGATGGATATTACCGGAATATCATAGTTGCGTTGCACTTCCTGCACGGCAGAAAGTTCACCCTGGCCGCGTTCCATGCGATCCAGCGCGATCACCACGCCGCACGGCTGCGCCCCCGTGGCGCGGATCAGCTCTATCGATGCGCGCACCGAGGTACCGGCAGAGATTACGTCATCGATGATCAGTACCCGTCCCCGTAAAGGTGCGCCCACCGTCGTGCCGCCCTCACCGTGGTCCTTGGCCTCCTTGCGATTGTAGCAATACGGTACGTTGCTGCCCTGCTCGGCCAGCGCGATCGCGGTTCCAGCAGCCAGGGGGATGCCCTTGTAGGCCGGGCCGAACAGCATGTCGAACGGGACTTTGGAAGCCTGGATCGCCTGCGCATAAAACTGTGACAGATTCCTCAACGAGTCGCCGTCGTTGAACAATCCGGCATTGAAGAAATACGGCGACATGCGCCCGGCCTTGGTTTCAAATTCGCCAAAGCACAGCACGTTCGTGTGTACGGCAAAGCGGATAAAGTCTTGTCTGAAATTGGACATGTTGAATGCAGCGGGTTGGACCAGTGATGCACATTATAATGTTACACAGGATAACTACAGGGAATTTTGATGCGCATTATTTCAGTGAACTTGAACGGCATTCGTTCCGCCGCCGGCAAAGGTTTTTTCGAATGGCTTGCACAACAGGATGCCGACGTCGTTTGTTTGCAGGAGCTCAAGGCACAGGAGCAGGACATGACTGCGCAGATGCTTGCGCCGCAGGGCTACCACGGCTATTTTCATTATGCGGAAAAAAAGGGTTACAGCGGCGTCGGCATCTATTGCCGGGAACAGCCGCAGCAGGTCACCCGGGGTCTGGGTATCGCGGAGTTCGATGCCGAGGGACGTTATATTTGTGCGGATTTTGCCGGTTTCAGTGTGGTGTCGCTGTACCTGCCCTCGGGCTCCAGCGGCGAGGAACGCCAGGCGGTCAAGTTCAAGTTCATGGCGGCCTTCATGCCGCATCTTCGGCAATTCATAACAGGTTCTACAGGTACGGGTGGGGGGGTGTCGCACCCGCGTGAAGCAAGTGCCGGCGGGCGCGAGGTGGTGATCTGCGGTGACTGGAACATTGCCCACCGGGAAATCGATCTGAAGAACTGGCGCGGCAATAAAAAGAATTCGGGATTCCTCCCCGAAGAACGTGCCTGGCTGACGGAGCTGTTCGACGAGGTCGGGTTTGCCGATGTGTTCCGCCGTGTCCACCCGGAACTGGAAGCCTATACCTGGTGGTCGAATCGCGGCCAGGCCTGGGCCAAGGATGTCGGTTGGCGTATCGATTACCAGATCGCCACACCCGGCATTGCCGCGCGGGCCGGGTCGGCCAGCATTTACAAGGCGCAGCGGTTTTCGGATCACGCGCCGTTGATTATCGATTACGCAATCTAGCGGTTAGCCTAGTCTAGCTCTGCTCCCAGGGCAGCCCTGCCGCACGCCAGCCGCCTGTGGTGTTGCGGTGTTTGCCGGCGTCCATATCGCCCTCGAAACCTTCCAGCATGTTGTAGCAGTCGCTGTAGCCGGCCTGGGTCGCGGCAATCGCGGCGTGGTGCGAGCGCCCACCGCTGCGGCAAACAAAGATCACCAGCGATTCCTTGTCGACCTGCTGTTCCAGTTGGGCGAGGAAATGCGGGTTGCGGTTCATGCCCGGATAACCTGCCCATTCAATCGCGGTGGCATTCGGAAATTTGCCGACCCAGTCCAGTTCCGCGCGGCTGCGCACGTCTACCATTTTTGCGCCGGGTGCGGACTGCAGTATTTCGTAAACCTCGCGCGGATAGAGCGCGCCTTCATAGGGTAGATTCAATTCCCTGGCGCGTTGCTGTGCAGCTTGAAGAATGGCGGTGATTTTTCCCATGATGATTCTTTCTTTCCGGGCGAATATGACTTGGTTGTTAGAAATGCTATGCTCCATATTATAGAAGCATACCTGCATAACCGAAATGAATAATCACACCGATACGAAACAATCCGACGGCCGCATCGGGGCCTTTGAGCCGGTGCATCCGGAACGATACGCCGCCGCGCAGAAAAGCACCTGGGTCAGTATAGCCATCAATGTGTTGTTGACTTCATTGCAGTTGGTGGGCGGCTTTTTTGCACACTCGCAGGCGCTGATGGCGGATGGTCTGCATTCCCTGTCGGATCTGCTGTCGGATGTGCTGGTGCTGTTTGCCAATCGGCACGGCAACCAGCATGCCGATGCCGAGCATCCCTACGGTCATGCGCGGATAGAAACCGCAGCGACGCTCATACTCGGAACATTTCTGGCGGTGCTCGGCGTGGTGTTGCTGGTGGCGGCTGCGATACGCCTGCAGCATCCAGATGCGCTGCGGGTAGTAAATCCGCTGGCGCTGGCCATCGCGGTGCTTGCACTGGTTGCCAAGGAAGGGTTGTTCCGCTACATGCTGGCGGTCGCCAAGCGGGTACGCTCGCAGATGCTGGTCGCCAACGCATGGCACGCCCGCTCGGATGCGGCATCTTCGCTGGTGGTCATCGTCGGGGTGGCCGGCAATCTGCTGGGTTTTACCTTCCTTGATCTGGTGGCGGTGGCGGTGGTGGGTGTGATGATTGCCCACATGGGCGGCAAGCTGGCGCTGGAGGCGATGGCCGAACTCATCGATACCGGACTGGATGCGGAGGAGGTCGAGGCGATCCGGCAGACCCTGCTCAAAGTACACGGCGTGCGCGACCTGCATGAATTGCGTACCCGAAAGATGGCGGATAACGCTCTGGTTGATGCGCACATCATGGTCGATCCGAAGATCAGCGTTTCAGAAGGGCACTACATTGCAGAATCGGTGCGGCACGCCGTGCTCAAGAATCATCATGTGATGGATGTGATGGTGCATATCGATCCCGAGGACGATATGCAGGCCAAGCCGAACGCCAATCTGCCCAGCCGCCCCGGGCTGATGCAACATCTGGCGGAACGTCTGGACGTCGCGACCTTGGCTAACAACCGGGTTGTTTTTCATTATCTCGATGGCAAGGTCGATGCAGAAATATACCTGGCCAATCGGCAATCGCCCGAGGGAGCAGACGCACTGCAGACGCGCTGCGACGCACTGTTGAGTGAAGACCCGTTTTTTCGAACAATACAAGTCCATCGCAGTCACGCACAAAATTAGTGCATTGCGTCCATGTCATGCACCATTTTGGATGTAAATTATAGGTGTTTTGCATTAGCGGCTTATGGCACAATGGCGTTCTACTGTGCAGACAGGGCTGGCATGCTTTCTGCATAAGATATATCGGTTTTTGTTTTTTTGGTTAACTGCTTAATTTGATGGTTTAGGGAGATAGTTATGTCGATGTCGGCAACTGATGTGTTAAAGATGATCAAGGATCACGAAGTCAAATTCGTGGACTTCCGTTTTACCGATACGCGCGGAAAAGAGCAGCATGTGGGCGTGCCCGCCAAGTATGTGGGCATGGAAAAGTTTGAAGAAGGCCATGCGTTTGATGGCTCTTCGATTGCAGGCTGGAAGGGCATTCAAGCCTCGGACATGTTGCTGATGCCGGATCCTGCGACTGCCTTTCTTGATCCGTTCATGGATGAAAACACCCTGGTGATCACCTGTGATGTGGTGGAACCAACCGACGGCAAGGGCTACGACCGCGATCCGCGCTCCATCGCGAAGCGTGCCGAGGCTTACCTGAAATCCACCGGAATCGGCGATACCGCCTACTTCGGCCCGGAACCCGAATTCTTCATTTTTGACTCGGTGAACTGGCAGGTCGACATGTCCGGCTGTTTCGTCAAGATTAATTCCGAAGAGGCCGCCTGGTCGTCGGCGGAAAAATTCGATGGCGGCAACACCGGCCACCGCCCAACGGTAAAAGGCGGTTATTTTCCGGTTCCCCCGGTCGACAGCCTGAACGACATACGGGCCGCGATGTGCATGGCTTTGGAAGAAATCGGTATTGAAGTCGAAGTGCATCACCACGAAGTGGCGACTGCGGGTCAATGCGAGATCGGCACCAAATACAACACGCTGGTACGCCGCGCTGACCAGACACAGGTTTTGAAATATGTGGTACACAACATAGCGCACCAGTATGGCAAGACCGCAACCTTCATGCCCAAGCCTATCGTAGGCGATAACGGTTCCGGCATGCACGTGCACCAGTCCATCTGGAAGGGCGGCAAGAATCTGTTTGCGGGCAATGGTTATGCAGGGCTGTCAGAGACCGCGTTGTATTACATCGGCGGCATCATCAAGCATGCCAAGGCTTTGAATGCGATTACCAATCCCGGTACCAACTCCTACAAGCGTCTGGTTCCTCACTATGAAGCGCCGACCAAGCTGGCTTACTCGGCGAAGAATCGCTCTGCTTCGATCCGGATTCCGCATGTGCCGAATGAAAAGGCGCGCCGTATCGAAACGCGTTTTCCGGATCCGACTGCCAATCCATATCTCTGCTTTACCGCATTGATGATGGCGGGTCTGGACGGCATTCAAAACAAGATCCACCCCGGTGATCCGGCCGACAAGAATCTGTATGATCTGCCGCCGGAAGAAGATGCAAAGATCCCGACCGTGTGCAGCTCGCTGGATGAAGCACTGGCACATCTGGACAAGGATCGCGAGTTCCTGACCCGCGGTGGTGTGTTCTCGAACGACTTTATCGATGCCTATATCGCATTGAAAATGGATGAGGTGACCCGTTTACGTATGACGACCCACCCTGTCGAATTCGATATGTATTACAGCATCTGACAGTTTGGATATGACAGTCTGGCGGTAAGCAGACTGTTACAGAACGTTGCAAAACAAAACGGGGCGCAAGCCCCGTTTTGTTTTGCACTGCAAATGTTTGTCTGTGTCCGACGCTTGTCCTATACTTGACGCGTTACTTTTCCGGGATACGAACATGAAGCTGGGTGGATACCTGTTTTCCATATTGTGCCTTTGCCCCATGTTGGCGCATGCCGATATATACAAGTCGGTAGATGAAAATGGGCATGTTACCTATTCCAGTTCGCCCCTCAAGGGCGGCAAGAAAATCTATCTGGAACCCCTGCCAACCATGTTGCCACCCGCCAACGTGCAATCCCAGTCGAATTTTCCGAGGGTGGATAGTGAAACGCAAAGGAGCCGGGACGATACCCGTCGCAAGATTCTGCAGGATGAATTGAACGCGGAGCAGAAGTTGCTTGATGTTGCCCAGCAGAATTTGCGGGACGGGGAGGCAAACCCGGAGGTCTTCAAGCGGGCGGATGGCCGTACCTATCGCAATGTCGCGAAATTTGATGAAAAGATCAAAGGGCTTAAAGAACAGGTTGATCTGCACCAGCAGAATGTGGACGCACTCAACACCGAACTTGCAAAATTAAAGGGTAATTAGATACATTCCCCAGCCCGGCTCAGGCTTGATCACAACTTGAACAGGTCCGATCGACACATTCGTGAAAAGAGTCCATGAATTGTTTGGCAACAAATTTAAAGTAATCAATGCTGCACCTGGCATGCTTTCTGCTGTGTAACCAGTATGTCTGACTTTCCCCAACTTACACTGGAGTATCTGGCGACCGCCGTCATCCTGCTGGATGAAGAGTCCAGGGTTTGCTATATGAATCCGGCCGGGGAGCAACTGTTCGATCTGAACGGTAAAAATCTGCAGGGCGTTCCGGTTCAACAGGTGTTTACGCATTCGGAGCAACTGGCCACCGCGATGCAGCATGCGCTGCATAACAATGCCAGCTTTATCGAGCATGATTTGACGCTGGGTACTTTTGCACGTGGAAAATTGCATCTGCGTTGTGCGGCGACACCGATGGAATTAAACAAGCGCTACCTGTTGCTTGAATTCCATCCGATAGACAGGCCGCTCAAACTGGCGCGCGAAGAACAGATGCTGGATCAGACGCAGTCCAACCGCCTGCTGCTGCGCAATCTCGCGCATGAAATCAAGAATCCGCTGGGCGGCATACGCGGTGCGGCGCAGTTGCTCGAACAGGAACTGGATAAACCCGGCTTGCGCGAATACACACAGGTCATCGTGCAGGAGGCAGACCGCTTGCGCTCGCTGATGGAAAAACTCCTGGCCCCGCAAAATGGATCACACTATAGCGAGCTTAATATCCACGAGGTTCTGGAGCGCATCCGCAGTGTGGTGCTGGCCGAAATGCCGGTAGACCTGAAGATCAGGCGTGACTACGATATCAGCCTGCCGGCGCTGGTGGGCGACAAAGAGCAGTTGATACAGGCCATGCTGAACATTGTGCGCAACTCTGCACAGGCGATGCAGGGCAAAGGAACCATCATTCTTCGCACCAGAATCACGCACCAGGCGACGCTGATCAAACGTCTTTACCGTCAGGCGGTGAAAGTGGAGATAATTGATAACGGACCGGGCATTCCGCCCGAGTTGCAGGATAAAATATTTTATCCCCTGGTGTCCGGACGTGCCGACGGGCATGGGTTGGGACTGACCATTGCGCAGGATTTCATCAACCAGCATCACGGCGTCATAGAATTTGACAGCGAGCCCGGGTGCACCCGCTTCACCGTATTGATCCCCATCACTTGAATATTTAGGCGTAAACATGAAACCTGTTTGGATTATTGACGACGACCGTTCGATACGGTGGGTGCTGGAAAAGTCGCTAACGCGCGAAGATATCGAGTTCAAGAGTTTTGCCTCAGCGGACGATGCAATGCGGGCGCTCAATACCGAGGGGCCGCAGGTTGTCGTCAGTGATATCCGCATGCCCGGCAGTTCCGGACTGGAATTTTTGCAGACGTTGCACCAGCGCCATCCTCATATTCCGGTCATCATCATGACCGCCTATTCAGATCTGGGAAGCGCCGTTTCGGCATTCCAGGGCGGTGCCTTCGAATACCTGCCCAAGCCTTTCGACATCAATCATGCAGTGGAACTGATACGGCGCGCGCTGGGGCAAAGCTGGCGCAAACCGGGAGACACCGAGCAGGTCGATGCGGCTACCGACATCCTTGGCCAGGCGCCGGCAATGCAGGAAGTGTTTCGTGCCATAGGCCGGTTGTCGCATTCCAATGCCACCGTCCTGATCAACGGTGAATCGGGCACCGGAAAAGAGCTGGTGGCAAGAGCGTTGCACCGCCACAGCCCGCGTGCCGAAAAGCCGTTCATCGCCATCAATACCGCCGCCATTCCCAAGGACTTGCTTGAGTCGGAATTGTTCGGTCATGAGCGCGGTGCGTTTACCGGTGCGGCGACGACCCGGCGCGGACGCTTCGAGCAGGCAGAGGGCGGCACTCTGTTCCTGGACGAGATCGGCGATATGCCTGCCGATCTGCAAACCCGTTTGCTGCGCGTGTTGTCGGACGGAAACTATTACCGCGTTGGCGGACACCAGCCGATCAAGGCCAGCGTGCGCATCATTACCGCCACTCACCAGGATCTTGATGAACGCGTCAAGCAGGGCTTGTTTCGCGAGGACCTGTTCCATCGTTTGAATGTGATACGGCTGCGCCTGCCGCCATTGCGCGAACGGCGTGAGGATATTCCGCTATTGGCAAAATACTTTCTGCAAAAAAGTGCGCGCGATCTGGCGGTGGATCAGAAACAATTCAGCGATGCCACATTGCAACATCTGAGCGCGCAGGATTTTCCCGGCAACGTGCGGCAACTGGAAAATCTTTGTCACTGGCTGACCGTGATGACGCCGTCGCAGACCGTCGAGATCGCCGACCTGCCGGCGGAGTGGCGCGACGGGTCGGCTGCCGGCGAAACAGGCAGTGGCGACTGGAGCGAGATGCTGGCACAGCAGGCTGCACTGGCGCTGCAGCGCGGCGACGAGCGCATCATGGACAGCCTTACCGCCCAATTCGAACGTGCCGTGATTTTGCAAGCCCTGCATCACACCAACGGGCGACGCATAGAAGCGGCCACCCTGCTCGGGATTGGCCGCAATACCCTGACGCGGAAGATCAATGATCTGGGTCTGGACAATCAGGAAGTGTAGGAGCGCAATCGTTCCAGTAGTTTCTCGTGTATCCCGCCGAAGCCGCCGTTGCTCATCACCAGGATGTGGTCACCGGGTCGCGCCGCCGCGGTGATTTGCGCGATCAGCGCGTCAAGATCCTCCTCGACAATTGCTTTGTCGCCCAGCGGGGCCAGTGCGCTGCGCGCATCCCAGCCGAGGTTGGCCGCGTAACAGAACACCCTGTCGGCATTTTGCAGGCTGCCGGGTAGCGCATCCTTCATCATGCCCAGTTTCATCGTGTTGGAACGCGGTTCCAGTACGGCCAGTATTCGCGCGGCGCCGACCTTGCGGCGCAGGCCCGCGACAGTGGTGTCTATCGCGGTGGGATGATGGGCGAAGTCGTCGTAAACGGTAATGCCGTTTGCGACACCGCGCACTTCCATGCGCCGTTTCACATTTCTGAACTCGCCCAGGGCTGCCAGTCCCTGCACGACGGGCACACCGGCGTGACGCGCGGCGGCAAGCGCGGCGAGTGCGTTGTGGCGATTGTGTTCACCGAGCAGATCCCAGTTAAGCGAGCCCTGGGGCTTGCCGTTCAGCGCCACCAGATTGTTGTCATCAATTTGCCAGCCGTCCTCCGCGCCGAAACGTTCAACCGGAGTCCAGCATCCGCGCTGAAGCACGCGATCCAGCGAGGACTCACGGCCGTTGCTGACGATCAGCCCGTTGCCGGGAACAGTACGCACCAGATGGTGAAACTGCGTTTCTATCGCGGCGAGATCGGCAAAGATGTCGGCGTGATCGAATTCGAGATTGTTCAGAATCGCGGTGCGCGGGTGGTAGTGCACGAATTTGGAGCGCTTGTCGAAAAATGCGGTGTCGTATTCATCCGCTTCGATGACAAAGAAGGGCGATTCGGTAAGCCGTGCTGAAACGCCGAAATTCTGCGGTACCCCGCCAATCAGGAAACCGGGATTGAGTCCCGCGTATTCCAGTATCCAGGCCAGCATCGCGCTGGTGGTGGTCTTGCCGTGCGTCCCTGCAACAGCCAGAACCCACTTGGGAGTGCCTGACTCCGCTACCGTGCGCTCCGGTGTTGTTGCGTGCCCGTTCGTTGCTCGCGACGCGGATACAGGTACTCCCCAGCGCTGCAAAATATTCTCCGCCAGCCATTGCGGACCCGAAATGTAGGGCAGGCTGCGATTGAGGATTCCTTCCATCAGCGGATTGCCGCGCGACACTACATTGCCGATCACGAACACATCCGGATTGAGCCCCAGTTGTTCAGCGCCAAAGCCTTCGATCAGCGCTATGCCCTGTGCTTCCAGTTGGGTGCTCATCGGCGGGTATACATTGGCGTCGCAGCCGGTGACCCGGTAGCCGGCTTGCCTGGCGAGCGCAGCAATGCCGCCCATGAAGGTGCCGCAGATTCCCAGGATATGTATCGCCGGGGGTTTATTCGTGACCATTGCTATTCAGTCCTGGATATCCAATGGGAATGCAGGGTCGATTTTGAATACCACAACAATGCGGCCGCGACGATGGTGCCGATGATCAGCGTTACCCAGGGGTAATCTCCCATGTTATAGCCGAGGAAGGGCAGGAACGTTACCGGAAGCCACAACATGGCCCAGATCAGTGCCACCACCATGCCTGCCCAACCGACGAAAACACCGATGGTAGTGCGCCGGGTAACCCGGCTGGCACCGCATTTATTACATTCAGCTGCATTGGGTTCAAGTTCTGAGTTGCAGTATGGACATTGCATAGCATTTTCCTAAAGGTTAGGTGAGCGAAATGTTTGCTAGACATTGCGAAACATAAAATACACCGCACCCATCATGCACAGCGCAGCGTATAGATAATCCCATTTCAGCGGCTGGTTCATGTACAGTACCGCGAACGGCACGAACACTGACAGCGTAATGACTTCCTGCAAAATCTTCAGCTGTCCCAAACTGAGTACGGTATAGCCGATGCGGTTCGCCGGGACCTGGAACATATACTCGAATAGCGCGATCCCCCAACTGACCAGTGCCGCTATATACCAGGGAGAAGCCGCTAAATTTTTCAGGTGCCCATACCACGCAAAGGTCATGAACAAATTTGATACGGCAAGCATCAGCGCAGTAACCAGCAGCGGGTTCGAGATCAGGTTCATAACCTAGATATCATGACGGGCGGCAATACGTTGTAATTTTTTGTTAATGAACGCCCAACAACTCCACATCAAACACCAGCGTCGCGTTCGGCGGAATGGCGCCGCCGGCACCGCGTGCGCCATAACCCATGTTTGGCGGAATGATCAGTGTACGTTCGCCGCCGACCTGCATGCCGGCGACTCCCTGGTCCCAGCCCTGGATAACCTGACCCGCACCCAGTGTGAATTCGAACGGTTCATTACGGTCGCGCGAGCTGTCGAATTTCTTGCCGTGATGATCGGGCGCGTCGGCATCGTACAGCCAGCCGGTGTAATGTACCGACACATTTTTACCGGGGGTTGCCAGATCGCCCTTGCCCAGTTTTACATCGGTCTTGATCAGTTCAGTCATGTTGCCAGTCTCCATTTGTGGTGCGTCCTGTTTAGAGCACGCGGTGGTTGAAAAAGTGCCGACAGTCAACAGTAATGCCAGCGAAATGTACGTAGTGAATTTAATCATGTCAGCCTCGTATCAATTAATATCCAAGTGTTGGTGCCAACCAGCGTTCGGCGACTTCCAGAGACCAATCTTTGCGTTTTGCGTAATCTGCCACCTGATCCCTGTCTATCTTGCCGGCGGCAAAATATTTGGCTTGCGGATGCGAGAAATAGAAGCCGCTCACCGCAGCGGTGGGCAACATGGCAAAGTTCTCGGTAATCGTGATGTCTGTGTTCAGTGATGCCTGCAGCAATTCGAACAGGGGCCCCTTTTCGGAGTGTTCCGGGCAGGCAGGGTAGCCGGGGGCGGGGCGGATACCGCGATATTGTTCGGCGATCAGTGATTCGTTGTTCAGGGTTTCATCTGCCGCATAGCCCCAGAATTCGCGCCGCACACGGGCGTGCAGCAGCTCCGCGAAAGCTTCAGCGAGACGGTCGGCCAGGGCTTTGAGCATGATGGCGCTATAGTCGTCGTTCTGTTTTTCGAATTCCGCGACGCGTGCATCTATGCCGATTCCGGCGGTGACGGCGAATGCACCGATGTAATCGGCCACACCGCTTGCCCTGGGTGCGATGTAATCGGCCAGACAGTAGTTAGGGATGTCAGCCGGTTTTTTGCTTTGCTGGCGCAGGTTGTGCCAGGTCATGGTCACTTTGCTGCGCGATTCGTCGGTATATATCTCGATGTCGTCGCCCGGCCCTCCATTGGCATCCACGCTGTTCGCCGGGAACAGGCCGAATACCGCGTTCGCAGTCAGCCATTTCTCCGTGATGATCTTCTTCAACATGTCTTGCGCATCGGCGAACAGCTTGCGCGCTTCCTCCCCGACCTTTTCGTCCTGCAAAATCTTCGGATAGCGTCCGGCGAGTTCCCATGCCTGAAAGAACGGCGACCAGTCGATGTATTCGGCGATCTTGTCCAGCGGATAGGCATCGAACTTGTGCACGCCGGTCAACCACGGCTTGGGCGGGGTGTAGGATTTCCAGTCGGTCTTCAGACCGTGCTGCCGCGCTTCCGCGAGCGTGACGTATGTGGCTTTATCCTTCTTGCTTTCGTGCTGTTTGCGTGCGGCGGCATACTCGGCCTGGATACCGGCAACATAATCGTCGCGTAATGTGTCGCTCAACAGATTGCTGCACACACCGACGGCACGCGAAGCATCGACAACATACACGGTGGGGCCGCTCTTGTAGTTGGGCGCTACCTTCACTGCAGTGTGCACGCGCGAGGTGGTTGCGCCACCGATCAGCAGTGGTATGGTGAAACCCTGCCGCTCCATCTCCTTCGCCACATACGCCATTTCTTCCAGCGAGGGCGTGATCAGGCCCGACAACCCGATGATGTCGACGTTGTGTTCGCGCGCGGTGTCGAGGATCTGCTGGCAGGGCACCATCACACCCATGTTGATCACCTCGAAGTTGTTGCACTGCAACACCACGGTGACGATGTTCTTGCCGATGTCATGCACGTCGCCTTTCACCGTTGCCACCACGATCTTGCCCTTGGTGCTTGTGTCGCCGGAACGCAATTTTTCGGCCTCGATGTAGGGCACCAGATGCGCTACCGCCTGTTTCATCACACGCGCCGATTTCACCACCTGCGGCAAAAACATCTTGCCTGCGCCGAACAGGTCGCCAACCACGTTCATGCCGGTCATCAGCGGACCTTCGATTACTTCCACCGGAAACTTCGCCTGCAGGCGGGCCTCTTCGGTGTCCTCCACGATAAACGTGGTGATGCCGCGCACCAGCGCATGGGTCAGGCGCTCCTGCAATGTGCCGTTGCGCCATTCCAGATCTTCGACCTGTATTTTGCCGCCGCTTTTGACGGACTCAGCCATCTTCACCAGTTTTTCGCCGGGGCTTTCTTCCTGCCCTTGCGGCTGGCGATTGAGCACCACGTCCTCGACCGCGTCACGCAGCTGTTTTGGTATTTCTTCGTAAACGCCGAGTTGCCCCGCGTTGACGATACCCATGTTCATGCCCGCCTTGATGGCGTGGTACAAGAACACGGTGTGGATCGCCTCACGAACCGCATCGTTGCCGCGGAAAGAGAACGACACGTTGGACACGCCGCCGCTGATCTTCGCGTAAGGCAGGTTTTTGTGTATCCATGCGGCCGCTTCGATGAAGTCTACCGCGTAGTTGTTGTGCTCATCGATGCCGGTTGCGATCGCGAAGATGTTGGGGTCGAAGATGATGTCTTGCGGCGGGAAACCGACCTTGTTCACCAGGATGTCGTAGCTGCGTTTGCAGATCTGGGTCTTGCGCTGGTAAGTGTCGGCCTGGCCCTGTTCGTCGAACGCCATCACCACGGCTGCCGCACCGTAGCGGCGCACCAGCGTGGCATAGTGTATGAAATTTTCCTCGCCCTCTTTCAGCGAAATCGAGTTGACGATGGCCTTGCCCTGCACGCATTTCAAGCCTGCTTCGATCACTTCCCACTTGGACGAGTCGATCATCAGTGGCACTTTGGATATGTCCGGTTCGGAGGCGACGAGGGTGAGAAATTTGACCATGGCCGCCTGCGAATCCAGCATCGCTTCGTCCATGTTGACGTCGACTACCTGGGCCCCGCCTTCGACCTGTTTGCGTGCCACATCTAGGGCTTGTGTGTAGTTACCCGAGAGTATCAACCGCGCAAACATCTTCGAGCCGGTGACGTTGGTCCGTTCGCCGACGTTGACGAACAGCGAATCGTCGCCGATGTTAAACGGCTCCAGCCCGGACAGGCGGCACCTGGGCTCGATGTCGGGAATCTTGCGCGGCGGCACGTCCTTCAATGCTTCAGCAATGGCCTTGATGTGCGCAGGGGTGGTGCCGCAGCAACCACCCGCGATGTTGATGAAGCCGCTGGTGCCAAACTCTTTCACCACGCCGGCCGTGTATTCCGGGGTCTCGTCGTAACCCGTTTCCGACAACGGGTTGGGCAAGCCGGCGTTGGGGTGCGCGCTGACATACACATTTGCCACACGCGACAATTCCTCCAGGTAAGGCCGCATCAGATCGCCGCCCAGAGCACAGTTCAGGCCGATCGACAGCGGCCTGGAATGGCTCAGCGAATTCCAGAAGGCCTCGGTGGTCTGGCCGGACAGCGTCCGTCCGGAGGCATCGGTGATGGTGCCCGAGATCATGATCGGCACGCGCACCTTGTGTTTTTCGAAATACTGATCGATCGCGAACAATGCGGCCTTGGCATTGAGCGTGTCGAATATGGTCTCGACCATCAGGATATCCGCGCCGCCGTCCAGCAGGCCGCGTATCGCCTCGGTGTAACCGCTCACCAGTTCATCGAAACTGATATTGCGGAATCCCGGATCATTCACGTCCGGCGAGATCGAGGCGGTCTTGGTGGTCGGGCCCAATATGCCTGCAACGAAACGCGGTTTGCCGGGTATCTTTGCCTCGAATTCGTCGCACACGCCGCGCGCCAGTTTTGCACCGGCAAAATTCAGTTCGTAGGCCAGGTCGACCATGTCGTAATCGTCCAGCGATGCCGCGGTGGAATTGAACGTGCAGGTCTCGATGATGTCCGCACCCGCGGCCAGATATTCGGCGTGGATGCCGCGAATGATGTGCGGCTGGGTCAGCAGCAACAGGTCGTTGTTGCCTTTGACATCGACCGGGTGATCGGCAAAGCGCCTGCGTTCGCCGCTGTAGCCTGCAAAATCCTCGGGGTAATCACCATACACCAGCGTGCCGCGATAATGTTCCTCGGTCAGCCTGTAGCGCTGGATCATGGTGCCCATCGCGCCGTCCAGGATCAGAATGCGTTGTTGCAGAAGTTTTTCGATACGGTGAGGCGTGTGCTTCATAGTGTCCTGTTCAGATAATTGAGCATGGATTTTACCACGCAGGTATGTTTGCGGCTCAGAGATTCAGCCTGCGGTACTGCACTGCTTCGGCGATATGCGCAGTTGAGATGTTCTCGTCGCCGGCAAAATCGGCGATGGTACGGGCCACCTTGAGCACGCGATGATAGGCGCGCGCCGACAGGTTGAGGCGGCTGATGGCTTGTTGAAGCAGTGCGGAACCCTGTTCGTCGGGCGTGCACAATGCATCGATCTCGGTGACTGAGAGTTGCGCGTTGGATTTGTCCTGGCGCGCCAACTGGCGCTGGCGCGTGATCTCAACGCGCGCTTGCAGGTCGGCACTGGCTTCGCCATCCGCCTTGTTGACCAGGTCGCCCTGGGGTACGGCAGGCACTTCGATCTGGATGTCGATGCGATCCAGCAACGGGCCGGAGATCTTGCTGCGGTAGCGGGAAATCTGGTCGGGCGTGCAGCGGCACTTGCCGTTGAAGTGACCGAGATAACCGCACGGGCAGGGGTTCATCGCAGCGATCAGTTGAAATTGCGCGGGAAAATCGGCGCGGCGTGCGGCCCGGGAAATGGTGATGTGCCCCGATTCCATCGGCTCGCGCAATACTTCCAGCACGCTGCGGTCGAACTCCGGCAACTCGTCCAGAAATAGCACGCCGTGCAACGCCATGGAGATCTCGCCGGGGCGAGGATTGCTGCCGCCGCCGACCAGTGCCACGCCGGAAGCGGTATGGTGCGGTGCGCGATAAGGGCGGGTCTTCCACTTTGCCACATCGAAATTACCATCCAGCGATTGCAGTGCCGCGCTCTGCAGTGCCTCGGCCTCGGTCATTTGCGGCAGGATGCCGGGGAAGCGTGCCGCGAGCATGGATTTTCCGGTGCCGGGGGGACCCATCATCAGCACACTGTGTCCGCCCGCTGCGGCAATCTCCAGCGCGCGTTTGGCCTGCGCCTGCCCCTTCACTTCGCGCATGTCCGGATAGTGCGGTTGTATGGTTTGCGGCTGGCTGACACAGGGAGCGATCCGTTCCCGCCCGGTGAGGTGGGCGGTCACCTGCAACAGCGATTGTGCCCCATACACTGTTGCACCTTCCACAAGTGCGGCTTCGGCGGCATTGGTTTGCGGAAGAATGAAGGAGCGCCCACTGTTTACGGCACGATAAGTCATCGCCAGCGCGCCGCGTATCGCGCGCAATTCCCCGGTCAGCGCAAGTTCGCCGGCAAACTCGTAATCATTCAGGTGGTCGGGCGGAATCTGTCCGGTTGCGGCGAGGATGCCCAGCGCGATGGGAAGATCGAAGCGCCCGCTTTCCTTGGGTAGATCGGCCGGAGCCAGATTGACAGTGATACGACGAGCAGGGAAATCGAACTGGCAGTTTTGCAATGCGGCGCGCACGCGATCCTTGCTTTCCTTGACCTCGGTTTCAGGCAGACCCACGATCGTAAAGTTGGGCAGGCCGTTGGCGATGTGCACCTCTACGGTGACCAGCGCAGCCTCCATGCCGGACAATGCACGGCTGTAGAGCACAGCCAGACCCATATTAATTTGTTGCGGTGCTGCGTTGTGCTTCCAGTTCCGCGACACGCGCTTCCAGTGCGGCCAGCTTTTCCCGCGTGCGTGCCAGTACCTGGGTCTGCACATCGAATTCTTCGCGGGTCACCAGATCGAGTTTGGCGAAACCCTGTGCGAGCAGGGCGCGCATGTTCTTTTCAATGTCCTTGGCCGGGCCGCTGTTGGCGGCCTCGCTTAATTTGGCGGAAAGATCCTCAAAAATTTTCGCGTTCAACATGGCGTTACTCCAGTAGATTGGTCATGACGGTCAGTGTAGCAAAATTCACCCGGCCCAGAGGCTTCGCCACCAAAACAACAGGCTGCACCCTGGCGGTGCGCAAGGTCACGGGCACGCATGCTATTGGTGCGTGAATCTTCTATTACAAATTCATGTGCTATTTAATATGTTGTTTAATATAAATAAATAACTTTGGCACACATCCTGCTTAATACCAGGGGCGGACTTCTCTTACTCCCGCTTTTTAACTTAAAACCATAAAGGAACACATCATGATGAAAAACAAATTGTTGAACTCGCTGATTCTGGCAGCGTTGGCAATACCCGGTGTGGCAATGGCAGATAGTTCACCATTTTCCGGAAACGTCAGTCTGACGACCGACTACCTGTTCCGCGGCCTTACACAAACTAATCACGGAGGCGCAATTCAAGGTGGATTTGACTATGTGAATCCCAACGGATTCTACGTGGGTGCGTGGGGTTCAAATATTAGCTGGTTGTATGATGCGCAAGGATATAGCAGGGCAGCCAGCTTGGAATTAGACACCTACGGAGGCTATTCTGCTAGCTTTGCCGGTGACTATAATTATAACGTGGGTGTTCTTCGATACAACTACGGCGGTAACGCCAATGGCAGCACTAATGCCGACACAAATGAAATTTATGGTTCGATCGGCTGGAAAACAGTGTCAGCCAAATACTCCCGTAGCACCGGTAATTTATTTGGCTTTGCAAATTCGAGTGGCTCAACTTATCTCGAGCTGAACGGAACCTACACGCTTGAAGGTCCGGCCGTTGATCTGAGCGCACATTATGGCAAACAAACCATTCCCAATAACAGCACCGCTGAATATTCCGACTACAACGTAAAAGCAGCCAAGGCTTTCGGCGGCTATACCTGGGCATTCATGGTCAGCAAAACGAATCTTACCGGCTACGACAAAGCCAGAGGCGTGTTGTCCGTGTCCCACTCGATGTAATTACCCCGGGCGGGAATCCTCCCGCCCACACAAAGGAGAAAGCTATGAAGATGGTTATCGCTATCATCAAGCCGTTCAAGCTGGACGAAGTGCGTGAAGCGCTTTCCGCCATAGGCGTGCAAGGCATCACTGTCACCGAAGTGAAGGGCTTTGGCCGGCAAAAGGGACACACCGAGTTGTATCGCGGTGCGGAATATGTGGTGGATTTCCTGCCCAAAGTGAAACTGGAGGCGGCTGTTAAAAGCGAAATGCTCGATCAGGTAGTAGAGGCGATCGAGAAGGCGGCCAATACCGGCAAGATTGGTGACGGCAAGATTTTCGTTTCCGACCTGGAACAAGTCATACGCATCCGCACCGGTGAAGCCGGCGCAGATGCGTTGTAAGGAGAAACCACATGAAAAAATTATTCGCACTCTTTGCTCTGATGGCGATGCTCGGTGGCATGTCTGCCGTAGCTTATGCTGATGATGCAGCGCCGGCCGCAGTCGTTACTGCACCGGCCGCTGCACCTGTAGTTGCTGCGCCAGTTCTGGACACAGGCGCAACCGCCTGGATGCTGACTTCTACCGCGCTGGTGCTGCTGATGACGATTCCAGGTTTGGCGCTGTTCTACGGCGGCATGGTCCGCAAGAAGAACGTCCTGGATACCATGATGCAAAGCTTCGCCATCACGGCTCTGATCACGGTGATATGGATGGTGGCGGGTTACAGCATCGCCTTCGATACCACGGGCATGGTGAAAGGGGCTACCAACTTCTATTCGTTCTTCGGTGGCCTGGACAAGCTGTTCCTATCCGGCATGGACTTGAAGAGCATGACAGGCAGCATCCCTGAATCGGTATTCATGACCTTCCAGATGACCTTTGCCATCATCACCCCGGCGCTGATTACCGGTGCCTTTGCCGACCGCATGAAGTTTTCCGCCATGCTGGTGTTTATGGCACTGTGGTCATTGCTGGTGTATTCACCGATCGCGCATATGGTCTGGTCCGGTGACGGCGGTTTCCTGTGGGATATGGGTGTGCTGGACTTTGCCGGCGGTACTGTGGTGCATATCAACGCCGGTGTGGCCGGACTGGTCACCGCCCTGGTACTGGGTCCGCGTCTGGGCTACGGCAAGGAACCCATGGCTCCGCATAATCTGGTTTTGACTGTGATTGGTGCTGCGATGTTGTGGGTGGGTTGGTTCGGCTTCAACGCCGGTTCGGCGGTAGCTGCGGACGGTCGTGCCGGTATGGCCATGGCTGTTACACAGATCGCTACTGGAACTGCAGCACTTGGCTGGATGTTTGCGGAATGGATATTCAAGGGCAAACCCAGCGTGTTGGGTATCGCTTCCGGTGCTGTCGCCGGTCTGGTTGCCATCACTCCCGCTTCGGGTTTTGTCGGGCCCGCCGGCGCGCTGGTCATCGGTCTCGCGGCTGGCGTGATCTGCTTCTGGGCAGCTACTTCGCTGAAGCGCATGATCGGCTACGATGATTCGCTGGATGCATTCGGCGTACATGCCATCGGCGGTATCGTTGGTGCGTTGCTTACCGGTCTCTTTGCAGTGGAATCCATCGGCGGAACGGCCGGCAGCATGGGTCAGCTGTTTATTCAGGCAAAAGGCGTGGCGATCACCATCGCTTACACCGCCGTGGTGACATACATCATCCTCAAGGTGCTGGATATGGTCATGGGTCTGCGCGTTACCGAAGAACAGGAACGCGAAGGTCTGGACATCGCACTGCACGGAGAACGTGTGGAATAACCTTACCAAGCCAAACGGGTACCGCTGGCGCCTGTTTGCGATCTGCAGGATTTAGAACTCCTCCCCGAAGCGCAACGCTTCGTTTAAGGGCACCGCAAGGTGTCCTTTTTTTATTGCGTGAAAAGTTGCCTACAGCAGGATCGCAGCGTGACAATCGATTGACATAATTTTGCGCAATACGCAATATCAAGCCTGAGGCGTGAGAATTGCGCCGGTATTAACAACAGCGTGAAACGTGGATTTTCCGCGCTTGTTACCGATCAGGGTTGGTTGCAGGGGAAAGCCGGAATTAAACCAATTCTGATCATTGAAGATTCAACAGACCCGGTAGCCTGGGTCGATATGGTCATAGTCAACGCGCGATGCGCCAGGTCACGACACACTGGAGCAAACCTGACCGTTATATTTGTAACTAATTGTCATTTTTGTCATTTAAAGCTCAGGGGCGTTTTATAATATTCACAACGGCAGCTTTGTTTTCATCGGATGCACAAATTGCATGCATCCAGACTGGATGTATGCACCAGAAACGTTGCAAATATTGTCGGCGAAAATCCCCAACTGATTGAATTTCTTGTATCCACCGCATGGCACAGCTATTGCTAAACATTACCCGCGTTTCTTAGACGTGAGGTGACACCATGCATGCATCCAGTCCAATCCGCCACGGCGGCATTATCGAAGCCGCAGATGCGCTTATCGCAGCTATGCGGGGAATTGCTCTGAGCAGGAATCATTTTGTTCATCATTGGCTCAGCGGTGTGTCCGACAGGGCAAATAAACAGCCCTATCCGACGCATCCCAATACACACGCAAGCAGGCATGAAGTCGAGATCATGTACTCGGGCCATACCACCGAATCGCTGAAGATGACCTCCGAGCGCATGGCTAT
>JBDTCC010000145.1:0-6099 GCA_039923775.1 Gallionella sp.
CGCTGGGGCGGTGACACGGTGATGGACCTGTCCACCGGCAAGAACATCCACGAGACCCGCGAATGGATCATCCGCAATTCGCCGGTGCCGATCGGTACCGTGCCGATCTATCAGGCACTGGAGAAGGTCAACGGCAAGGCCGAAGACCTGACTTGGGAAATATTCCGCGATACTTTGATCGAACAGGCGGAGCAGGGCGTCGACTACTTCACCATCCACGCAGGTGTACTGCTGCGCTATGTACCGATGACCGCGAAACGCATGACCGGCATCGTATCGCGCGGTGGCTCGATCATGGCGAAGTGGTGTCTGGCGCACCACAAGGAGAGCTTCCTTTATACGCATTTCGAGGATATCTGCGAGATCATGAAGGCCTACGACGTGAGCTTCTCGCTCGGCGACGGACTGCGTCCCGGTTCGATCTACGACGCCAACGACGAGGCTCAACTCGGTGAACTGAAGACGCTGGGTGAATTGACCCAGGTCGCCTGGAAGCATGATGTACAGGTGATGATCGAGGGACCCGGCCATGTGCCGATGCACCTGATCAAGGAGAACATGGACCTGCAGCTGAAGTGGTGCAACGAAGCGCCGTTCTACACGCTGGGGCCGCTGACCATGGACATTGCACCCGGCTACGACCACATCACCAGCGCGATCGGCGCGGCGATGATAGGCTGGTTCGGCACCGCGATGCTGTGCTACGTGACGCCCAAGGAACACCTCGGCCTGCCCGACAAGGACGACGTGAAGGAGGGCATCATCACCTACAACATCGCCGCGCACGCCGCCGATCTGGCCAAAGGCCATCCCGGCGCGCAGATCCGTGACAACGCACTGTCCAAGGCGCGCTTCGAATTCCGCTGGGACGACCAGTTCAACCTCGGCCTCGATCCGGACAAGGCGCGCGAATTCCACGACGAAACCCTGCCCAAGGAGTCCGCCAAGGTCGCGCACTTCTGCTCAATGTGCGGCCCTCATTTCTGCTCGATGAAAATATCCCAGGACGTGCGAGAGTTTGCAGCCAGGGAAAACCTCTCCGAACAGGAGGCCCTGGTAAAGGGTATGGAAGAAAAATCCGTCGAATTCGTCAAGAAGGGCGCGGAGATTTACAGTAAGGCATGACTGCAACACTGCTTCAACCACTGATGTTCAACCTTTACAAAGGAGAAGACAATGACAAAAGACAGCGTTTATCGCATCACCGAACTGGTTGGCACCAGCAAGAAATCCTGGGAGGATGCCGCCACGAACGCGGTCAACACCGCTTCCAAGACCTTGCGTGACCTGAGGGTGGCCGAGGTGGTCAAGCTGGACATGGTGGTCGAAGACGGCAAGGTGTCTTCTTACCGGGCAAGGGTAGCCTTGTCCTTTAAGTACGATCCCAAGAATTAATCCCGCTTGTGTCGGCTGTGCGCTGTTAACCACGGCAGGGAAATTTATTTACAAGGATGCCTGCCGGATGAAAATCCGGCAGGCCGTGTGCAAATTTGCTGCGGCACAGCGCACCATGTGAAGATGCGCCGAAACAATTCGAATTACCCGGTTCGATTGAAAATCATTGCTTCGTCGATCCAATAGGTTTTGTTTGTGATTTCGGTTGATTTGCGCGTTCACTACGCCGCCTGTTGCATCCTGCGGTTAGGTTAGGAACAGGCTTCCCGCCCGGGCGGGTATAATCCGCGCTTCGTTTAATCCTCAATATATCAATGGACACCTTGCTGCTACTCAAAGCCGCCATCCTCGGCGTGGTCGAAGGCTTCACCGAATTTTTGCCCATTTCCAGCACCGGACACCTGATCATGGCAGGCGCCCTGCTCAATTTCAACGACGAACGCGGCAAGGTATTCGAGATCGTGATCCAGTTCGCCGCGATCCTGGCGGTTTGCTGGGAATACCGGGTCCGGCTGGGTGCGATTGTCAGCGGCTTGGTACAAAAGCAGGAATCCGCGCAGCGCTTCGTCACCAATCTGTTCGTCGCATTCCTGCCCGCGGCGGTTCTGGGACTGTTGTTCGCCAGCAAGATCAAGGACTATCTGTTCGCGCCGATCCCGGTAGCGCTGGCCTTCATCGTCGGCGGTGTGATCATCCTGTGGGCGGAAAAGCGCCAGCACATCGTACGCATCGAAAACGTCGATGACATGCGCTGGCGCGATGCGCTGAAAATCGGTCTGGCGCAATCGCTGGCGCTCATACCGGGCACCTCGCGCTCCGGCGCAACCATCATCGGCGGGCTGTTGTTCGGCCTGTCCCGCAAGGCAGCCACCGAGTTCTCGTTCTTTCTCGCGATACCGACGCTGACCGCGGCAACGTTTTATGAAATTGTGAAGTACCGTTCCCTGTTTCATGCCGACGACTGGTGGCTGTTCGCCGTGGGATCGGCAACCTCGTTCGTCAGCGCGTTCCTCTGTGTGCGCTGGCTGCTGCGTTACATCAGCCGTCACGACTTCAGCGCATTCGCCTGGTATCGCATCGTGTTCGGTCTGGTCGTGCTCGGCACCGCCTATAGCGGTGTAGTAAACTGGTCGGCAACTTGACGAACCCAACTTTGTCATCACGCTGTCATAATAGCGACACCTAATAACGATTGGAGATTCATAACATGGCAAGAATGGTTAATTGTGTAAAACTCGGCCATGAGGCAGAAGCGCTGGATCGCCCACCCTATCCCGGCGCACTGGGCCAGCGTATATTTGAAAACGTTTCCAAGGAAGCCTGGCAGGGCTGGCTGAAATATCAGACCATGCAGGTGAACGAAAACCGGCTCAACCTTGCCGATGCGGCAGCACGCAAATTTCTCGCCACGCTGATGGAAAAATATTTCTTTGGCGAGGGAGCGGAAATGCCGGACGGGTATGTGCCGCCAAAAAAATAAAAGGCCACAGCTTGTCTAAAAAGTTTCCCCCGCAGCAATTTCTGAACCGTGAGCTCGGCCAGCTCGAATTCAATCGCCGTGTGCTAGCTCAGGCCGAAGATACCGGCATCCCGTTACTGGAACGGCTCAAATACCTGTGCATCGTCAGCAGCAATCTCGATGAGTTTTTCGAGATCCGCGTTGCGGGACTTATGGAACAGATCAAGCTGGGCGGAATAACCACCAGCACCGACGGGCTGAACGCCCGTCAGACCCTGAAGCTGGTTCGCGAACAGGCACATCAATTGATAGAACGCCAGTATCAATTGTTCAATACCGACATCACCCCGGCCCTCGCCAAGCAGGGCATCAAGTTTCTGCGCCGCGACCAATGGACCGATCCCCAACAGGCCTGGGTGAAAGATTTTTTCTTCCGTGAAGTGATGCCGGTATTGACGCCCATCGGTCTTGATCCGTCGCACCCCTTTCCGCGCGTGCTCAACAAGAGCCTGAACTTTGCCGTGGAACTGCACGGCAAAGATGCCTTTGGGCGCAATTCGGCCCGGGCTATCGTGCAGGCCCCGCGCGTGTTGCCTCGCACCATCCTGATGCCACCTGAAATCAGCGGGTGCGAGCATGGTTTTGTTTTTCTTTCATCCATCCTGCACGCGCATGTCGGCGAATTGTTTAGCGGCATGGAGGTGCTCGGCTGTTTCCAGTTCCGTGTCACGCGCAACAGCGATCTGTTCGTTGACGAAGAAGAAGTCAAAAATCTGCGCCTCAGCCTGCAGGGCGAACTGCCGCAACGCCATTTCGGCGATGCGGTGAGGCTGGAGATCGCCGACAATTGCTCGCCGCTGATCGCGGAGTTGCTGCTCAAGGAATTCAATCTCTCGCCGGATGATCTGTATCGCGTGCACGGCCCGGTAAATCTGGTGCGCCTGATGCGTATCCCCGATCTGGTGGAGCGCGATGACCTTAAATTCCCCCCCTTTGTGCCCAGCGTCCCTGCCGTACTGCAAAAAAAAGGCTCGGACATGTTCAAGGTGATGCGCAAGAACGATGTACTGCTGCACCACCCTTACCAGTCGTTCAAGCCGGTGATCGATTTCATCCAGCAGGCAGCCAGCGACCCGAACGTGGTCGCGATCAAACAAACTGTATATCGCACCGGGGTGGATTCGGCGTTGATGGATGCGTTAATTGCAGCGGCCAAGGGTGGCAAAGAAGTGACCGTGGTGGTCGAGCTGCTGGCGCGTTTCGACGAGGAAGCCAACATCAACTGGGCGAACCGCCTGGAAGAGGTCGGTGCGCATGTGGTGTATGGCGTGGTCGGACACAAGACCCACGCCAAGATGCTGATGGTGGTGCGCCGCGAAGACGGCAAGCTGCGCCGTTATGCACATCTCGGCACCGGCAACTATCATCCGCGCACGGCGCGGCTTTATACCGACTTCGGTCTGTTCACCAGCAACGAGGAGGTCTGCGCCGATGTAAGCGAGGTGTTCAGCCAGCTTACCAGTCTCGGCAAGGCGCGCACGCTCAACCATTTGTGGCAATCGCCGTTTTCCCTGCACACCGAAATGCTGCGTGCCATTCAGAACGAGGCCGGCCTTGCAAAGTCAGGCAAGCGCGCCCACATCATCGCCAAGATGAATGCGTTGCTGGAACCGGAAATAATCAATGCACTTTACGAGGCCTCCCAGGCCGGCGTGAAAATCGATTTGATCGTGCGCGGCGTGTGTGCGCTTCGTCCCGGCGTGGCCGGATTATCCGAAAATATCAGGGTGCGCTCGGTGGTCGGGCGTTTTCTCGAACACAGCCGCATCTTTTATTTCCGCAATAATTTGCAGCACAACGTTTATCTTTCCAGTGCGGACTGGATGGACAGAAATTTCTTCCGCCGCATAGAAGTATGCTTTCCGGTGCTGGACAAAAAGCTCAAGAAGCGTGTAATCGACGAGGGACTAAAAGTCTATCTGCAGGACAACTACCAGGCATGGGACATGGACAGCGCGGGACATTACCGGCGCAAGCATCCGCGCCGCGCGGCAAAAAAATGCGCTCAATACGAACTGCTCAACCAGTTCACACGTACCCCCGCCAAGGCGAAATCGCAATAATTCAACAACGGCCATCTTATCTTTAGATAAGGGCGGCCATCATATCGTCGTACAAACCACGCGGTCACGCGGTGAATGGAATCAGCCTTTCTGTGGCCGGCCCGTTTTGATCTTTTCCAGACTCCCCAGGGCACGCTTCAATTGCCCCTGATCCAGAGCGGCCAACAATATCAATCCGGCCCGCAACACTTCACTTTTCTTGACATGCATCTTCGCCTTCAGGCATATCTCCTTGATCTCGGCGATCTTGGCATATTCGTTTTGCGGCATGGTGAAGCTGTCGCGCATCACTTTTGTTTTGCGTTCCTTTTTTGATTTTTTTGCGGCTTGTTGCAGCGCTGCTTTGACGCCCTGCCTGGTCGCTGACTTCAAAACCGATTTTGCACGTACAGAAGGCTTCCTCGTCTGTAGTTTTTTCGTAGTAACTTTGGCTGTGGTCGCACCAGCCTTTTTGGTTGTCATGTCATCCTCTTCGTATTAAAGTGGGACAACCAGTGTATATGGTAAGTGACGGCAAATAAATGTAATTAAGTTTAATCTTGGTAGTGTAATTTCGGGGGCTGTGATGGATCTGATCTTGTGGCGGCATGCAGATGCGGTAGACGGCGTCCCGGACCATGCCCGCGAACTCACTGCAAAGGGTGTCAAACAGTCCGCAAAAATTGCCGCTTTTCTGCAGCAACATCTTCCCGACCAGCTCCGCATCCTGGTCAGCCCGGCAGTTCGCGCCCAGCAAACCGCAACCGCCCTCACCAGCCATTTCACTCTGGCACCCACGCTCTCACCCGGAGCCTCCGCAGAGGCCGTGCTGCACGCGGCACGCTGGCCGGAATCCGGGGGAGCAGTACTGGTGATAGGGCATCAACCGACTTTGGGCGAAGTCGCGGCCCATTTGCTGGGCTGCAAAGACACGTCGTTAAGCATTAAAAAGGGGGCGTTATGGTGGTTTAGCGGGCGCGAAGGTTCTGATCAAGTCACCCTGCGCCTGGTTCTCACACCGGACGTCTTGTAAAGGACGTGCATCCCGGAATTACTCAGTGGATAGACAATTATCTATTGCAAGCTCAATCACGCTGGTTTGTAGGAGCGGGCCATGCCCGCGATCATTCTATTGGTCGCGGG
>JBDTCC010000146.1:0-7425 GCA_039923775.1 Gallionella sp.
GAATCGCGCAGCTTGGCGAGGATGCCCTGCTGCCTGAGTGTATGCACCATCTGCGCGGCGCGCCCGGCTGAGGGACGGCGATAGGCGAGTCCGGTCACGTCATTGAAGGGGATGAAATTCATGATCGCGTACTTGCCGGAGAGCAGGCGGGCGATGCCATCCAGTTCGGCATCGCTGTCGTTGATGCCCTCCAGCAGCGTCCATTGGTATTGCACCGGATAGCCGGTGGTGCGCGCATAGGCTTCGGCGCGCTCCACCAGCTCTTCGATGGCAATCTGCGGCGCGCGCGGCAGCAACCGGGCGCGCAGTGCCGCATCGGTGGTGTGCAGCGAAAGGGCGAGTGCCGGTTTTACTTTTTCGAGATGCAGGCGCTCGAACACACGCGGGTCGCCGACCGTGGAAAACACCAGGTTCTTGTGCCCGATGTTGCCCTGTGTGCCGAGCAGCTGGATCGCTTCGAGTACGTTGTCGAGATTGTGGGCCGGTTCGCCCATGCCCATAAACACTACCTTGCTCACCGCGCGGCGTTTGCGCGCGAGCACAACCTGGGCGACGATTTCCGCGCTGCCGAGTTGTCGCAGCAAACCGTCGCGGCCGCTCATGCAGAACACACACCCAACGGCACAGCCCACCTGTGTGGAGACGCACAAACCGCCGCGCGGCAGCAGCACGCTCTCCACCATCTGGCCGTCATGCAGCTGGACCAGCAGCCGTGCGACACCGTTTTTATCGGCAGGATGTTCGCTATGGAGGCGCGCCAACCCAAGCAACTCCGTTTCGATTGCGGGCAACTCCTTGCACAACGCGAGCGGAAAGAATGCCCCAGCGGGACTACCTTTCCGATCATAATTCCAATTCCATTTCATCGGTGAAAATGTGTTGGCTTCTCCGCGCTCTCCTTGACGTGCTGCCTGCACCGCCTGCATCGTTTGCCCGTCGCCGTCTTGTTTGACCTTCGAAATAGAATCGGAATATGTACCCGTTTGAATCCAGCCGCGCAGCAGCCTGTCTTCGTGGCACGGCTTGGCGCCTAGATCACGCAGGCGTAGTTTTATTTGTGCGATGCGCATCAGTTCGACTTTTAAAGTGGTGGTAGCGGGGCGTTTTTGCAATTCGGCGACGGGATTTTTCGCCATGGCATTTAACAGTTCGGGCAACGCGATCTCTGCTTTGGTCGGGACAACCTTGTTCATGTTAAGAGTGTATCAGCGTTTTGCCAGGCGGTAGCGCCAGAAACCGGGTGGTGCAGGTAATCCAACCATAATGTTCCGGCAGTGATCAGAGCATGAACGACAACATGGTTGCGATGCCGAGGAACGAGGAGAATCCGACCACATCGGTCACGGTGGTGAGGATGATCGAGGAGGATTGTGCGATATCGAAACCGAATCGTTGCAGCATGATCGGCACCAAGGCGCCGGCAAAGCCCGCCATGATCATCGAGATCACCATCGAGGACGCGATGACTACCACCAGCCCCGGCGATTGGCTCCACACATACACGCCGAGCGCGGTCGTGGCGGCGACCGCCAGACCGTTGAACAGGCCGACGTTGAGTTCCTTGTAGAGCACCTTGGGCCAGTGGCGCAGACTGATCTCGCGCAGCACCAGTCCGCGCATCGTCACCGCCAGCGCCTGCGCGCCGGCGTTGCCCGATTGGCCGGCGACCACCGGCATCAGCACCGCCAGTGCGGTGTACTTGGCGATGGTGTTCTCGAACAGGCCAACCACGGAGGCGGCAAGAAAGGCGGTGAGCAGATTGATCTGCAGCCACGGCAGGCGCTTGGCCACCGAGAAAAAAACAGGCGAAAGGGCGCGTTCATCGCGGCTCGCACCGACCATGGTCTGTATGTCCAGTGTGGTCTCCTGCTGCAGAGCTGAAGCCAATTTTGCCTGGCGTATCACGCCGACCAGATGCCCGTCAAAGTCGATCACCGGCAGATCTGTTACTGCGTCCTGTTGCATCTTTTCCACCACGTCTTCACGCGGCGCCGTGTCCTGAACCGCGTCCACGATCTTGCGCGCGATCCGCACCAGTGTCTGTTCCGGATCGGCGAGCGCCAGATCCTGGATGTCGACACGACCATCGAGACGGCCGTCATCATCCACCAGATACAGTTCGCGCAATCCCCGCCACTTGGTCAGACGCAAGCGTGCCAGTGCTTCCTGTGCGGTCAGATCACCGCGGAACGAGGGCACGCGCGGATCCATCAACTGGCCGGCTGAGTCCTGCCGGTATTCCATCAAAGCGCGTATCTCGGCGGCGACATGCGGACTGAGCAGTTTACTGTAGTGCATCCGCTCGTCTTCATCGAGCCGGTTGAGCAGCGCTGCACTGCGTGCCGGTTCGAGTTCGGCCAGGATTTCTGCCGCGCGTGACTCGGGCAACTCGGTGAACACCGCCTGTTCCACATCGGCTGTGAGGTTGTGCCACACCGGCACCACTGCATGTACCGGTTGGGCTGACAGCATCGTGCTCACCTCGTCGGCCGGCATCGCTTCGATGCGTCGCGCGGCCTCGTACGGATAATCGAGCAGGAAGCGCAGGTTGAGGGCGGCGACTGCGGTTGCGGCTCCCGTGTTCACGGCTGTTTCTCGCTGCGCTGTACCGGCAACAAACTGACCAGTGCCTGGATCAGTGCCGAGACGCCAAACCAGTAGCTGCCGGCGATACCGGCGAAAGTGTCTTCCGGACGGTGCGGTGACGGCTTGCTTTGTTCTATCGAAAGCGCCCGCTGCAATGCGGTATGCGTGAGCGCACCGACCAGCCGCTCGCCGCGTTCGACGACCGGCAGTGTGGAGGCTTCGTGCCAGCCCTGATGTTCGGGCAGTCCGGCAAGCGGCGTCTGTGTGGGCAGCCTGTGCGGGCATGGACGTACCAGTCGTCCCAGCGAGGTGGAGGCGGCGGCGCGCAACAGGTCGGCGAGCTCGACATAGCCGAGCAGACGCTGGTGACGGTCGATGACGAACGGATCGGCGATCAATGCCTCGTCTGAACGGCGCACGCGCTCGAGGGATTCGCCCACAGTCATGTCGGCAGGCAGTGCCAGGGCGCGCGGGTCCATCCACGCACCGACGCTATCTTCCGGATACCCGAGCAACAGTTCAAAGGCCAGGTTGAGCGTGGTCGGCAATTGTGCCAGCAACCGGGTCCTGCGTTCGACGCCGAAGTAGCGCAGCAGCGCGACACCTGCCTGTACGCCGGTGCCGCGCAGCAAACCGGTAACCTCATCGTCGCTCAATTGCTCCAGGCAGTGTGCACCCGGAAGCGGCAACATCTGGCGAAGTACCGGCGACGCGATTCGCAAAGGCGCGGACTGCAACAGCGCCCCGGCCTCGGTGGCGGACAACCGCTCAAGCACGCGAGCCGCATCAGCAGGATGGGCTTCCAGAAAAGCGTAGCTGAGTTCTTCGCTGCTAGCCATCGTGATTGCCGTTCATCACCAGCACGATGGTCTGCTCATTGAACACCTTTGCCGGGATGCTGGCACGGCCTTCGGCGGTTTCAAGTACCACCGCAGTCTCGGTCAACTCCAGTATTCTTCCTTCGTTGCCCGCAACGCGAACGAGTTGACCGATGCTGTAACGCTGGCGCAGGTAATGCGCGCCGATCAGGTTGGCAACGTATTCGCGTGCGCCTATGCTGATTGCAAGCGCCACCGCGCCGACCAAAGAGAGGCTGACCGTCGCCGCGAGGATGACGAGGAAGGTGACGCGTATACCGATCTGCTCCGCGCCGACCAGGATGGCGGTGATCAGGATTCCCGCCTGCACCACCCGGCCTATCATCACGCGCTGTCGTTCTCCGGCCTTGCCGGCTGCTGCCTGCACTACCTCACGCGCAAGTTTGCTGACCAGGAAGCCGGCGATGACGATGAGTGCGCCGACGAATACAGTCGGCAAATAATCGACGACGCGGGAAAGCCAGGTGGTAAAGGTATTCAGACCGAGAACCTGGGTCGCGGCCGAGACAAAGAACAGCACCACCACCCAGAACACCACATTGCCGAGTATTTTTGCCGACGCGATGTGTATATGTGA
This sequence comes from Gallionella sp., assembly GCA_039923775.1. GTDB lineage: Bacteria > Pseudomonadota > Gammaproteobacteria > Burkholderiales > Gallionellaceae > Gallionella. The sequence continues at coordinate 4,042 of JBDTCC010000146.1, forward strand.
CGGCAATATGCTGCGGTTGGTTGAAAAGCGCGCCAATGTGCGTTCACCAAGCAGCGTTACGCGTGTTGACGCCGCCCGCAGCAGATGCGCGATGACCCAGCCTGCCAGCAACAGCAGAAAAGCGCCGATCACATTCGGCAGGTAGAGCGCGATTCGTTCCATGGTCTGGTTGAAGACGCCTGCAAGCGCGTCACCCCAGCGTGAGAAGATTTCCATTCGCTATCTCCGTGGTCTGCAACTGCGGTCAGTATGTATTCTCAACCCAACGAAGTCCAGCGGATATGAAACGCGATCCCGAATTCAAGTATCAGTTGTTTCGGATAGGGTATGCAATGCGCGATCGGATATGTTCTGCATCAATGCAGTTGGTTTATGTCCGGCTGGTGTGTTCCGGGAGCATCAAACTACCCATCGCCTCGCCCAGACATATCGCACGCGCGGGCGACCATTCAGGATTGAAATGCAGCGTGTTGTGCGGGAACAGCATCACCACTGTGGAACCGAGCAGGAAGCGTCCCATCTCTTCACCCTTGTTCAGCGTGATCTCCCTGTCGTCGTAACGCCATTCGCGCACCGTGCGCGAACGCGGCGGGTTGACCACGCCATGCCATGCCGTGGACATGCTGCCGACGATGGTGGCACCGACCAGTGTCATCACGAATGTTCCGAATTCGCCATCGAACACGCACACCACCCGCTCGTTGCGCGCGAACAGTCCCGGCACGCCGCGCACGGTCTTGGGGTTGACCGAGAACAGCTCACCCGGCACATAAATCATGCGTCGCAGGCGGCCGGTGCAGGGCATGTGGATGCGGTGATAATCCCTGGGGCTGAGATACAACGTGGCAAAGTTGCCGTCCATAAACTGTGCGGCCAGTTCTGCATCGCCGCCGACCAGCGCGGTTGCGGTGTAGCTGTGTCCCTTGGCCTGGAAGATGTCGCCCTGGGTTATCGCGCCGAACTGACTGATCGCGCCATCCACCGGACAGATGAATTCGGCATCGGCCAACGGGCGTACCCCCTCGCGCAACGGCCGGGTGAAAAATTCGTTGAAGCTGGCATAGCTTGCGATATCGGGATTGGCCGCTTCCAGCATGTTTACCTTGTAACGCGCGACGAAGCGGCGGATCACGGCCGTGGTCAATGATCCAAGTTTGGCATGGGCGAACTTTCCCGCGAGCACGGTCAGTGCCTGCTTGGGCATCAGGTATTGCGGCAATACAGCTAAACGGTCGGACACGATAATTTCCCGTTACGGTTAAACGTGCATTATAGCGGCAGCACCACGCGCCACTTTATCTGTTTTCAGATATCAGCCCGGCTTGGGAAATCGGCTACCATGCGAACTGTATCGGCCCGGAACTGAATCACGGGCCGGCCGAATTACCCGAACCCGCTTTAGGTACAGAACCGTGGAAAAACGCTTCGAATATCTTGCCCAACTTGCCGCCGTGTTTATTCTGGTGGCGGGTTGCTTCCTGGTGTTGAGGCCGTTTCTGGCCGCGATACTGCTTGCCCTTGTGGCGTGTGTTTCGACCTGGCCACTTTATCTTGGTCTATTGCGCAGCATGAAGGGCCGGCAAAACATCGCAGCGTTGACCATGACACTGTCGCTGTCACTATTGGTGATCCTGCCTTTGGCGTTGGTGGCATACAACCTTGCAGATAACGTTACCGCCTTTTACAACATGATCAGACAGGCCCTCGAGGCCGGACCGCCGGATGCACCGATCTGGTTAAAGGATGTTCCAATCATCGGCAATTCTGCCGATGAATATTGGCACCTGATCGCCACCAACCGCCAGGAATTGGTCACGCTTGAGAAGCGCTTGCTGGAACCCACCAGGAATTTTTTGCTTGCCGGTGGAATCCTGTTGGGACGGGGTGTCGTGGTGATGAGTCTGGCCGCCTTCGTCAGTTTCTTTTTCTATCGCGACGGCGTTGCGCTGGTGCGTTTTCTCAACGTGGCGATGGACAGGGTGGTCGGCACCCATGTGGAAAATGTTCTCGGCATCGTCAGGAACACCATTCGGAGTGTCATGTACGGGCTGTTGGGAACCGCCCTGGCGCAGGGTATCGTTGCCACGATCGGTTTCGCCATCGCGGGCATGCCGGCCGTGTTGCTGCTCGGCTTATTCACCTCGGTACTCTCCCTGATCCCGGTCGGGCCACCACTGATCTGGGGCGGCGCGGCCATCTGGCTGTTCTATCAGGAATCCGCGGGATGGGGGATCTTCATGCTGCTATGGGGATTCTTCCTGATCAGTGGCGTGGACAATGTGGTGAAACCGCTGCTAATCAGTTACGGCAGCAAATTGCCGTTCATTCTGATCCTGTTCGGGGTGATGGGCGGGGTGCTTGCTTTTGGTTTCGTCGGCGTTTTTATCGGGCCGACACTGCTTGCGGTGGGTTACAGCCTGATGCGGGAATGGGCTGCCAATGATGGGCTGGCCTGAAAAGAAAAAACGAGATCATTCCAAGTCCATCTCTAATCGTGTTGAGATTGGACAGAACACAAACGGCCGCGTATCGATATATAGCAGACATTTTTAAAAGTAGAAACTTAAAGAAGTTCAGCAAATTTAAAACTTTCGCTGTGTACAAATTGCTGCCGGTCAGCTTTCCCGAAGGCGGTCATTCAACGCCAAAATCTCCTGCTGAGCGTCAGCGAAGTCAGGTGATTTTCTTGTTAGGCAATTTTTAGCATCGGCAAGCCTGTAAAAAAAGGCAGAGATAATTTGGGAAGCTATCTCATCTATCATCCACCTTTTAATTCATACTGGCTTTGCACCTGCTCAGGTTCCTACTTTTTCGGGGCTTTTGCAAATCGCAAATACGGTAGCTTAATATTGATATTTCCGAATTTTTCTTTCGCCTGTTTATCGTTCAGGCTCAGCCCCACGATCACGTCCTGACCGGGAACCCAGTTGGCAGGCGTTGCGATAGGTGCGCTGTCAGTGATCTGGATAGCATCCAAGGCACGCAAAATTTCCGCGAAGTTGCGACCTACAGACATCGGATACGACATGGTTAGGCGAACCTTCTTATCCGGACCTATGATGAACACAGTCCGCACGGTAGCGCTGTTGGCAGGCGTACGATTTTCGGTTAGATAGGCACCGGCCGGCAGCATGTCGTACAGTTTGGATACCTTCAATGAAGTATCGTCAATAATCGGGAAGTCGGCAGGAGCACCGGCAAATGCTTCGATATCGCGCTTCCATTTCTTGTGCTCTTCAACGTTGTCCACTGATACGCCCATAACCTTGGTATTACGTTTGGAAAATTCAGGTACAAGCTGGGCAACCGCACCGAATTCGGTAGTACATACCGGTGTAAAATCCTTGGGATGTGAAAACAGGATGGCATAGCTGTCACCGATCC
>JBDTCC010000147.1:0-21357 GCA_039923775.1 Gallionella sp.
CATGTGACCACCTCCAACTGGTCGCTGCCCAGACTCACCCCGCAACAAATGCTCTATGCGGCCAACGATGCCTACGCGGCGCTAAAAGTACTCGATGCGCTCAACCTGCCACGCGAAGATTTACCCATCATGGGCCTGGCCGTCCAGGACGCACCGGCGGTTCGGCCGGAATGAATCGTCGGGCGCCCTGCAAATCGAGGATGTTCCTGTCCGGCCCATTGTTCCTGTTCAGCGATAGGAAGGCATTGGTCAATTCTTGCCGCAATTTCCCATCCATGTCCGTACGCACCGCCCAGGCGTGATCGTCATGGCCAGGGAAGGTTTCATCCCCTGCGCGTTGTACCAGCGGAACAACCTGGCCGTTGCTGCGAGTTTGAGCACTGGCAAGGCGAACTCCGTCGATCCAGACCAGATCCAGTTTATGGTCGACCAATGCCTGGACCAGAGCGTCACCGTCAAGCATCGGCCTGAATTCCATTTTCATGCCGATTTTCTTCTCCAGATAATCGGTCAACGGCGTTAGCTTGCGCCGCAGCACCGGCGGCGATTCGTCGGGCATCACCGAGACACGCAGTACCGCCTCGGCATAGCTGGAAGCGTAAAATGCCAATGTCACGAAGACTGCCAGCGAAATGATCAGGTTTCTGAGACGGATCAGGGATTCATTGCGTTGCATTACGTTTTTGCATTGTGTTTCTTCAGCACTTCCATCGCATCTCCCGCGATTTCGCGTACTTCTTCGTGGACATCGTTGAGACAGACTTCAATATGGGGGCGAGCGGCTGCGCTGCCGGTGAGGCCGAGCAGATGACACGCGTCGGCGCGCACGCGATGGTCGGCATGGCGGCTGAGTTCCGCCAGTTCCGGCAGCAAATTTTGCAATGAAGCCGAGTAGGCATGGGCCTCGAGCAGCGCGCTGACGCCAAGGCGCACCTCGAATTTGGCCCCGGGATCGGCGACGATGGCGAGCAGCGGTTTGAGGCGGTGCGTATCCGCATCGATGAATGCCGCGGCCTGCTGGTAGCCGCCCTGCGTCAACAGGTGTTCAACATAGTGCGCGGTGCCTTCATCACCATTCGCCCATCCGGCCCATAACCTTAGCTCTGCAGTGCTATGCGCACCGGTGAGGGTGAATGGGCCGAGACGCAGCCAGGGGGCCGAGCGCACGCCGTATTCCGCAGCCTGCCCGGGATGCTCTGCCACATTGATCACGGTCAGTTTCCCGATCAACTTTTGTCTGGACAGCTGGTTCAGTCCCTGCAAAACGGTGGCACAGTGCGGACAGCCGGGGGCGACAAAGAGCAGGGCATCGGGTGGAGTGGCAGGCATCGGTACGGTTGGAGTCGTCATGGCGAACAGACTACTCGCCTTGTACCGTTACGACAAGCCGGCGACTGCCGCCATGGTTGCGGTGTTCGCACGTAAAACATGTGCGAGTTGAGCATCTATGGACATGCCTCGAATGACCGATAAAAACAGGATGTGAGTTCAACACATGGGATCAGACTGTAAAAATTCAAAACATAATACAACCAAAGGCGGTCAATCAATGTCGACCTATCGCTTTGCATTGTTTTGTATAAATCAACGTCATTGAATTCTGATCAATATTAAAGTGCTATTCTGTTTCACAACAACCATATCAATACGACAAATGAACTCGACACTTTTGAAACGCTCTTCGCAAGAATTCGAAATTGACACTACGGTAGCGGGATCTCCGTGCAACTTCTCAGCGGTTGGTGTCACACTGTCGAATATAGACCGTATTCCAATGATTGTTAAACATATGCGTTGGCCTTGGCCGGCGGACAGCATTAACCTTTTTAACAGAGACATCGAAGCGCGTAGTGATGGCGCACAAGTTTTCATTCAGGTGTATCCGCTGCCTGATGGCGCCAAGGAATTCCGGGATGGGCTGGCGCTGTATCGGGAGAACAAGAAGGGATTCCTGGTGGAAGGGCGCAGGTTTTCCCCATCGCTCTTGCTGCCGCGTTTCTCTCCTGCTGGCTTTGAGCTAGAGAGCTTTCAGGTTCGTGACGGTAGCCACAGACGCAGGATTGTCCACGTGTTCAGCGCGACGCACCGTGCCATCATACTTGTGTATTCACTTAATTCCGCCCACTTCGCTTCTAGCGTATTTTTTCGGCAAGTGAGCGAGAGTTTGGATATTGGCGAAAAATGAGTGACACGCAATCCAATCCTGCGCTACAACGAACCACGACTTTCCATCGCTCAAAGGCGTGATACAAGGCTACACCGGGGTTGCTGCCGTGGATGCCAAACACCAAATCATTGTAGAAGCCCAGACGCATGGCACCGGCAGCGAGCAGGAGCTTTTAATACCTGTGGTCAAAGCCATGGCAGATACCCTGGCAGCCAACACCCTCATCACTGCCGATGCCGGCTACCACTCGGAAGCCACCTTCCATTCAAGCAAGGCGTTTCCTTCGATTTCGACCTGGTGCAACAGAAGTTGTCAGCAACAGAAACGAATGACTGGTGATGGGTAGACGCACACTTCTATTTGCGAGAGTCTATAGGATGCATTGTGTCACCTATTACTACCCACCTGCCATCACGCACGTAAGATAGATTCCCTGCCAGGTTCCCAGTTTGGGTCGGCCATCGGCGATCGGGATGTTGAGGCTGTTACCGAGGAAGCTGGACTTCAGCTGCGCGGGCAGGTCGTCCGGCCCCTCGTCCTGATGCCTGTAATACGGCTCGTCTTCCGGTACGGCACGGTTGAAATAGCTCTCCAAATCCTGGCGAACGGTGGGATCGGCATTCTCGTTGAGGGTCAATGATGCCGAGGTATGCATGAGGAATAAATGAATCAGGCCGATCTTGAAATTGTGCAGTTCGGGAAGTTCATGCAGGAGCTCTTCGGTGATCAGGTGAAAGCCCCGACTTCTTGGTTTCAGGTGTATTCCTCTTTGTGTCCACATGCCTAAATTATAAGGGGCGTATTGCTTTCATTGCTGATGAATACATCCCTTGAACCGGTGTGACTCAGCCCATCGGCAGACCGTACTGCATCCAGCCCATCATTCCACCCCGCAGGTTGTAGACGTTCGAGAACCCGTTCTGCTGAAGGTACATGCAGGCTTGTGCAGACCGGGCTCCGCTGCGGCATATGAAGACCAGTTTTTCAGCGGGTGAAAGCTCGTGGATTCTTGCCGGCAGCGTGTGCAACGGAAGGGCTTCCGCTTTGGGCACGGTGCCCATCGCGATTTCCTGCATCTGGCGCACGTCGATTACGCGCAGTTTGTGGTCGGTATCGTTCACCCACTGGGCGAGTTCGTGTGCTTCTATTTCCTTGATGTTATTTGCGTACATTCCAGTTTCTCGTCATAAAGGCCAATGCGCAATATTAGCATATGATTATTTTAAGGCAAGTTGTCCTGTTAACGGTAGCCCGCATCGACAGGTTTTAACGGGAGTGCCTGATATGGGCCGGGTGATCGCCGGTGCGGGAGCCGGTTTCAGTCATAGTCGACTTCCAGTTCGCTGCAGCCATAAAAGTTCAGCAACTCTGTAATGACGGTTTTGATCCCGGTCCTGGACTGGATCTTTTTGACGATGGTGTTTCTGTATTCGTCCATGCGTTCACGCAGGAGGGGATGAAACTGGGAAGGGGTCTTTTTCAGCAATGCGTTCCAGCCGACAACAATATCCGGCGCAGTTTTCCGGACACCCTCGACCAGGGTTTCCAGGTCTCTTTGCCCGGCCCGGGCGACGATGGGTCCGTCACCGGCAATCGCAAAAATTACCGCGATGGCGACCACCGCATTGGCATCAAGATCGGGATCCCTAACCGGGCCGGCGAAATTCTTTTGGCGTAGCCATTTTGCACAGGCCACGATGCGCTGGTTGTTTTGCCGGTCCTGCAATTCATGCCGGTAGACGTCATCGCCTTTCCAGGTCGCGGCAGGATCGGCACGGCATATCTCGGTGAACAGCACCTTGATATCGCGCTGTTGTATGTAAGGGTCATTATCGAAATCCGAAACGAATGCGTTATAAGGCAGGCCGGATAATTCCTTGATATGCCGGAATCCCATCTGAAAAACATATTCGGCACCATGGTGCAGCAGAAAGGCCAGTTGTGCATCGCCGTCTTGCGGAATCTTCGCCTGGCTGATGCCCAGCGAGATACATCCCACTGTCAGGTGAAACGCGTCGAGCAAACCATCGGTAGTCCGCTCATTGGTGAATTTCCGGGCGACCAGCACCGTGATGCCGCTCAGTTCGTCAAGCAGGAGCTGCGCCTCTTCCCGGTTGTCCGCATGTTTTTCCAGCGCTTCGAGCGCTTGCACCAGATGGGGAAGTCGGGCAGTGATGTGGGCGAGTTGCATGGTCGGTTATTGCAGGCAGGGATTGTGCATCATGCAAAAATATCCTCGCCCAGGCTGGGGCGGGCCCCTTTTCTGGATGTGGCGGCTGCTTTGCCAGGCACTTGCTTGCGCAGGCGCAGCATCAGGTCATGGGTTGTTCTGGCGAGTGCAAACTCATGATGATGCTCGTCGTCGCCTTCTTCGGATCTTGCCCGCAATTGGTTCTCACCGGGCACCCAGTCGGGGAACATTTCGAACAGCACCCTATCCCATGTATCCGCATCGGTGCGCGCGATTTCCAGCGCGAGCGGAATTACATCGTGATCGGAAGTGGTCTGGCCGCTACTGTGTGCACCGCGAGCATGGATGTCATTGGCGAGTTCGATGATCTCCCCGGTGGCAGTCGAGAACAGCAGGGCAAAGGCAGTTGTTCCCCAATCGGTTGCCAGCGCCTCACGGATCATGCTGGTGCGCCGCTCCGCGTCTTCGCTGGAGTAGAGCATCCCGTGGATATGCGCGAACAGCGATTCGCTCAACACTTCGGGTTCATCCTCGATCTTGTCCTCGCTCCAGGTGGCGGCGAAAAAGGCCAGGCTCTCGGCCCATGCTTTGGGTGAGATCAGCAGTGTGGCCAGCGACAATTTGCCGCCGTCAAAAGCGGACAGATGCATCGCCGCGACCTGCGGTTCCAGTGTGTCCAGCACTGCCACCACGGCGAGATCACCGAATTGTTCCGCGGTCTCGTTGATTGCTTCCTCCGCATGGGCGGAAGAACCGGCCAGAACCAGCTCGGTCACCTGCCGGCTGATTGCCGGGAAATTAGTGTTGTTCGCCATTCCCGTCTCCGCGTGAGTCGAACATATCCATGAAGTCCTGTCCCGGCTCGACATGATCCTCGTCTTCCATGCCATTGCCTTCCGCTGAGTCTTCTTCCTCTTTCAGCGCATCGAGGGTGTTGTCTTCGGCGGCCCAGCGCTTGGTGTTCTTGAACAGGAATGCCGTGATGATTGCCTTGCGCGCCAGTTCCGGATTGGTAGAGGCAACTTTTGCCAGCGCTTTGGCTGCTTCGTCATCCACACAGGCCACCATGGCAATCGCCTTGGCGGCGTCGCCTTCGTCGTAGGATTTGCATTGGCCCAGCAGTCCGGCGGGATCGTCAAAGCGCAGATAGTCGGCCAGCGCAAAACTGAGCAGATTTACATCGTCGATCTTGGTGCCTTTTGCAAATTCTGCGATCAGCGACGCAATGACTTTCGCATAGTATTTCCGGTCAGGCGGTTCGCCCAGGGTATCTTCGATCTGGATGCCCAGTTCGCGTGACTGATAGGCAAATTCGTGATGGATATTTTTATTCATGGGTATTGTTCAGGTGATTTCGTATTTTAAGGTGCCGATGGCCCATTGTGTGGCACGACAACGCCGCAACGATCGAACAGTGCATGCCACAAGGTGCGTGCCTCATTATCCGGGTCGGTAATGATGCGATTGTTCAGGCCCTGATTGTATGCGGCCCTTTTTTTCGGGTCGGAAAGCAACTCATAGGCTGTCTTGATTGCATTGAACCGGTTATCGGCACCGGGATGCGTGCTCCTGTCCGGGTGGTGGCGCATCGCAAGCGAGCGATACGCCTTCTTGATTTCATCGGTCGTCGCGGTCGGCGATACGCCAAGGATGTTGTACGGATTTTCCAACTTTTGCCTCCAGTGGGGGCGTGGATTCTACACATTAGCCGGAGCTGGGTGGCGGATAATTTGAGTTATCGCCTGATTCGGCCGGTGGATGATCACGAATTCGGGCACCCTGGCCGGCCTGGATTGATTTTAGCAGACGCTAACCCGGCATTCCGTCTGTACGCGGTTTGAGCAGGATGGGGGTGTATATCCAGACAAACAATGCAAAGGCGATCACCCATGCCGCCTGTGCCACGCCGATCCACAGGGTGTATTGCATCGGCGCGATCATCGGTACTATCACCCTGGCAACGAAGGCCGCGATTAATGCGAGAAAAGCCGGGGCAAGCAGCCGCGAGTGTTGCTGAATATTGCGGCCGGTGTGTCCGAGCGAAATGCGTGACATCATTCCGGCAGTCATCATGGCGATGCCGCCGAGTGCGAACGCATGCAGGCCCAGAAACGGCAGCAGGAAGACAAACGGTGTGAGCGCCTTGATCAGGAACCCAATTGTGGCGCCGCCATAACCGAGGTATAACACCCACAGCAGCGGTTTTTTCCAGATCCCCCGGGTGTACCATCCAGCCAGTCGCACCGAGTGCGCCAGGAACAGCAGGCCGGCGAGGCCTGCTGTGACATCCGCATGTTTCCAGAACACGTCGGCGAGCCAGAACAGCACAAAAACATAGATGACCGCGCGATCCAGCCACACCCGGTTCTTCAACTGCACCGGATAACCAACGCCGCGTTCGATGAAGAACGGCATCACGCGCCGCACCATGGTGAAGACCAGCGCAAGCAGAAAATACAACCCGGAATACAGGCCCCACGCGATACCCTGTTCCAGCACTCCCGACACGCCGAGATAAAACACCAGGTTGGCCAGCATCAGCAGCACCAGTTTGGACGCGATGCCGATCTGGTCATGCTGTTTCGCACGCAGAATCGGGCTGAACACCGCCACGATCAGCCAGACATCGAACAGCAGATCGAGTGCCATCATCGGGTAAATCTGTCCGGGTATGATCCATTCGATCACCCTTGCTCCCAGCCACAGGGTAGCCAGGCCGGCCAGTGGTAAGCCGGTGGGCGTGGGAATATGGGTCCAGTTGCGCACGGCAGTCAGCAGGAAACCGGCAGCAACCGCCATGCCATAGCCGAAAATCATTTCGTGCGCATGCCAGTATGTGGGTGAGAACGGCAGGCTGGGCGCCGGCCAGCCATAGACATAAATGCCGCCCCAGATAAATATCGAGACCAGCGCATAGATGCCCGCCAGCAGGAAGAACGGGCGAAAACCGAGATTGAACAGGGCGAATTGCGGAACGGGAAGAATCGGGTCTTTGGTCGGCACAATAAAATCCTTTATTAGGTTCAATAACCAGCCGGGCCGGCTATGATGAGTTTTTCTGTCTGTCGCGGCGCCAGAACACGGCCATTAATGGTTTGACGCTGGTGCCGTGGATCAGAATCGAGAGCGTGACAACGATCAGTGTCATTTGTATCAATTTCAGTGACAGCGCCTCCGGCAAGCCGCTTTCTATTGCGTACATCAGGTAATAGAGTGAGCCTATCCCGCGTACACCGAACCAACCGGTCAGGCCGCGTATCCGCCACGTGGTTTTCGTGGCCAGCAGGGCGAAGATGACACTGATCGGGCGCACAACCACGAACAGGAACAGGGCCAATCCCACCGCTTTCCAGCTCCACGAGTTCAGATACAGTGTACCTCCGATCAGCAAAACCATGACCACTTCAGAAAGCCTTTCCAAATGTTCCTTGAATACCAGCGATCCCTGGCTGACTGTTTGCGTTGGCTCCGGTTCGGGGGGCTCATTTCCATATGCGCGGCGCATTTGCTGGGTTTTGCTTGCGTCAAAGGCTTGCTGGGCAGCTTTGGCCAACTTGAGCTCGGTCTGGCGTAACGCGACAGCGGCAAAAAATACCGCCAGGAACCCCCAGCCATTAACCATCACGGTCAAACCGTATACGACCCCGATCAGTCCGAGGCCGAGGAAGTCATCCAGCAGCTCGTGTTCATGCGGTTTGCTGCGCAGTTTCCACCCCACATGAGCAAGCAAAATCCCCGCGACGACGCCGATGGTGACGCCTGATGCGGTGGCCCATAGCACATCAACCAATAGCCATCTGCTGCCAAAGTCGCCGAGATCATGCAGGCCCAATAATCCCAGTCCCAGCATCACAAATGGAAAAGCGCTGCCGTCGTTCATGCCCGCCTCGCAGGTCAGGGTGAAACGCAAATGGTCGCGATCTCCGGGGTGGCGGATTTGCACATCGGTAGCCAGTACGGGGTCGGTCGGTGCAACGATTGCGCCGAGCAGCACCCCCGCACCCAACGGCAGGCCCAACACATAAAAGGCAAATTCGGCGACCATCACGACGGTGATGGTCATGGATACTGTCGCCAGCAGTATAGGCGGACTCCAACGGGCAAAACTGAACGGTACCGGCATTTTTACGCCGGCAGAAAACAGGGAGATCAATACCGCCACTTCGGTCAGTGATTCCAACAGTGCGGATTCCTTGAGCGGATTGAAATGAAACAAATTGAGCGCGGAAGGTCCGACCAGCATCCCCACAGACAGATAAATGATGGCGGAAGTAATCGGCGAGCGTTTGAGGATGGAGGCCGTGAGCCCCATTGCCAGCAACAGTCCACCTGCGAGCATGAACCATTGTGTGCTAGTCATCTGCTTGTTCCGGATACATGGGGGACAGCACAACCAAATTGAACGGGAGAATAATTATATCGCAGACAAGTTTGTTTGCAGGGGGATTCGATATTCCGGGAACCCCGGTTGTGCTTGTCATGTATACCCCGGCAGCCCCTGTTGTCAGCTGTCAGGGCCCGGGTCCGGTTAATGGGAAATGATTTCAGCGAGCCTGGGATTGTTTTTCAACAGCCCGGCCTCGTCGCTGACTACATGAGCCGCTTCGTTCAGCAATATATCCTTGGCATTCCTGTTCGCATTCTCGATGGCCAGGTCGGCGCTGAGATTACGTTCGCTGGACAACATGCCGTCGTCCTGGAATGCGTGGCTGCCTGCCTTGGCCGATGACTTGTGCAATTTGCCATCATCACGACTCTTGTCGCGGGACCTGTCGCGTGCTTCTTGCGCTTCACGCTGTTTGAGACGGTCGGCCTCATTGAGCGAGATCAGGTTTTTCTGGCGCATTTTGTCGAACTCGTCGATATCTTCCTGCAAGTATTTGAAGTCCTGGTCCTGGCTTACGCGCTTGTCGTGGCTTGCTATCAGAATCGGTACGATGGCTGCCAGATTGCCCTCCGGCCTGTAGTCAGCGGGTTTGATTTGCGACCAGGGCAAGGCATTGTCGAAACTGGACTCGCCAAAATCCTTGGTGTCGTTCATCGACGGAAGCTTGATATCCGGGGTCACGCCGCGCAACTGCGTGGTGCTGCCATTGATACGGAAGAACTGGGCAATGGTCATCTTTACTTCGCCGAATTCCGGTTTGCTGTTTTTCGCGATTTGATCAAGATCCGCCACGGTCTGCACGGTGCCTTTGCCAAAGCTGGTTTCACCGATCACCACTCCGCGACCGTAATCCTGTATCGCCGCGGCGAAAATCTCTGAGGCCGAGGCTGAACCGCGATTGATGAGCACGCCCAGCGGACCGGTCCAGCCGGGAACGGTATCGGTATCGCTATCTACAGTGATATTTCCGTCGGAGTCGCGCTGCTGTACCACCGGCCCTTTGCCAACAAACAGGCCGGTCAGTTCGATGGCTTCATCCAGTGATCCACCGCCATTGTTGCGCAGATCCACCAGGATGCCATCCACCTTGTCTTTTTTCAGCTCATCCAGCAGATGTGAGACATCCCGGGTTGCGCTTTTGTAATTCTTGTCGCCGTTCTGGCGCGCGGCAAAATCCTGATAAAACTCGGGCAGGGAGATCACGCCGATGTGGTGAACCACGCCCCCGTCCTTCACCTCGATGATGGATTTCTTGGCGGCCTGCTTTTCAAGGGTGATTTTTTTCCTGACCAGTGATATGAGCTTGTGTTTGCCATCGGCGCTGGCTTCTGCGGGCAGCACATCAAGACGTACCACGGAATCCTCGGTGCCGCGTATCAATGCCACCGCGTCGTCAATGCGCCAGCCCATGATGTCGGTGATCGGGCCGTTTTCGCCTTGCCCGACACCCACGATACGGTCTCCGGGTTTCAGCTTGCCCGACAGCGCCGCGGGGCCGCCTGCCAACAGCTCCTTGATCGTCGTATATTCGTCCTTGTTATTCAGCTCCGCACCTATGCCGACCAGGGATAATTTCATTGAAATATCGAATTCTTCCGAAGCACGCACCCCGAAATAATTGGTATGCGGATCTATCGCCATTGTGTAAGCGTTCATGAAACTCTGGAATATGTCTTCACTATTGACCTTGGACAGGCTGTCCAGGGTATTTGCATAGCGCTTGTCCAGTGTCGCGACGATGCTCTTTTTATCCTTGCCGGCCAGTTTGAGACGCAGCCAGTCGTTCTTGACGCGCTTGCGCCACAGATCATTTAGCTCGGCCATTGATTTGGCCCATGGCGCATCCTTGCGGGTGTATTGATAGCTTTCCTTCTTCCTGAAATCAAAACCCTTTTTCAGCAGTGAACGCGCATAGTTGAACCGTTCGGTAATGCGTTGCTGGTAGAGGTTGTATATGCCGAACGGGACGCTCAGATTCTCGTCGAGTATGGCATCGTCAAGTTTGGTTCGCGCATCGGCGAAATGATCGATGTCGGATTGCAGAAAAAATATTTTTTCCCCGTCAAGCTCTTTCAGGTAGTTGTCGAATATTTGTGTAGACAAATGATCGTCAAGCGCCACGTTTCTGTAGCTGTAGTGGCCCAGCACCTTGGCTGATAATAGGGCTGCCTGTGCCTGTTGTTTCAGCGGCTCAAGCTGTGGAATAGCCTGCGCCGTATTGAATGCGGACAGGGTAAGTGCCAGCAGTACCCACAGTAATTTATTTTTCATTTGCGTGTTCTGAAATGGTTTTAAACGATGAGTTATTGACATGTTACAGGTTGCCAAGTTCGATATATTATCCGATATCCGGTCTCAATTTCGATTTCCTGGGCATCTTGTGCCTGCAGGCAACCGTCAAAAGCCGGCACGGTATAACTCAGACCCCCATTTTTTGCCGTTTCCGGGCGAAACGGGTAAACCCAATGTTTTTGTACTAACATGCATGAGCTACAAGCGGATCAACGGAATTTTGCAATGAAACCGATATTTTCCCAGATCCGCATGCGTCCCTGTTTTCAATCGGGCTGATCGCAGGATCTGGCCCATAACCGTTAGGAGTCCACCATGCCTGCCTGGCTTATGCCCGTGCTCAAATCCGTTCTGCCTTATGTCGGCACGATCGTGACTGCTGCCGCACCGGTCTTTACCAAGAAAAGTGCCGATGCTGCTGCCAATCAAACGATATTGCTGCAACAGCAGATAACCGAACTTCAGACGGCCGCATCGGTGAACGACGCGCACATCAAAGAGCTGGCAATACAATTGCAAAATACTGTGGAGGCCCTGGAGAAGGGTGCTGCACTTGCGGACAGGAGGCACCAGTGGATGCTGGTATTCTGCATCCTGTCTTTGCTCATATCTGTCATGTCACTGGGCGCCCTGATGTACTTTGTTCTTGTGCGATGATGATTTCCCCGCTTTGCCTGGTTGCTAATGATGAAAAGTGTATATGAAGCATCTACCGGGCTGGACGCCCACATGATACTGGGCCTGCTCGAACAGCAGCGCATTCCCGGGCGTATTGAAGGGGAGTATCTGCAGGGCGGGGTCGGAGGACTTCAGGCGATGGGCCTGGTGCGCGTACTTGTTTCCGAGGCAGACTACGCCGACGCCAGAAGGATAATCGGCGAATGGGAATCCGTTCAACCGGCTGCCGACAGCGCGATGCCGGAAACACATACAAGCGGCGGAATTCAGATTTTCATTGTCGGGGTGATCGTGGGTGCGTGGCTAATGTACTGGTTGTTGAAAGGCCACAGTTAACGGGGCGCTAAATTATTTCCGGGCCCGCTTCCTGTTTTACTTGATCATTTTCTTGCCGCGCAGCACTTCGATAATCTCGGGAATCACGCCGGGATCATCTATGGTCGACGGCACCATGTATTCCTTGCCGTTGACGATATTGGCCAGGGTCTTGCGCAGCATCTTGCCGGAACGGGTCTTGGGCAACCTGGCCAGGATCACCGTGTCCTTGTAGCAGGTGATCGCACCGATGTTCTCACGTATGCGGGAGATCAACTGCTGTTGCAGGTCTGACTCGGAGATGGTTATCCCCGACTTGAGCAATACCATTCCCATCGGCACCTGTCCCTTGAGATCGTCGTCGCGCGCGATCACCGCGCATTCCGCGACCGCAGGATGGGTGGCGATCACTTCCTCGATCTCGCCGGTGGACAGCCGGTGCCCGGCGACGTTGATCACGTCATCAACACGTCCCATCACGAACACATAGCCGTCCTCGTCTATGTATCCGCCATCGCCGCTGGTGTAGTAACCGGGCAGGAAGGTCAGGTAGCTTTCGCGGAATTTGTTTTCGTCACCCCAGATATGGTTCAGGCAGGAAGGCGGCAACGGCAACTTGAGTGCGATGTAGCCCTGCGTACCGCGCGGGACATGATGCCCGTTCTCGTCCAGTATCTGCACGCTGTAGCCGGGCACCGGCACGGTGGAGGAGCCGGGTTTGATCCGCATCGGCTCGACACCCTGCATGTTGGCGGTGATCGCCCAGCCGGTCTCGGTCTGCCACCAGTGATCAACCACCGGTTTGCCGCTTTTTTCGGTGAGCCACGCTTCGGTGGGAGGGTCGAGGCGTTCACCGGCGGAGTAGATGACCTGCAGTTTGCTGAGGTCGTACTGTTTCATCAGCGCCGCTTCCGGGTCTTCCTTCTTCACCGCGCGGAACGCGGTGGGCGCGGTGAATAACGCTTTCACGCCATACTCGGCGCAGACGCGCCACAGTGCGCCGGCGTCCGGTGTCATGATCGGCTTGCCTTCATAAACGATGGTGGTGCAGCCGTGCAGCAGCGGGCCGTAGACGATGTACGAGTGGCCGACCACCCAGCCCACGTCGGAGCAGGCCCAGTACACATCGCCAGGTTCGACATTGTAGACAGCCTTCATGCTGTACTTGAGCGCGACCGCGTGGCCGCCGTTCTCGCGCAGTACCCCCTTGGGTTTGCCGGTGGTGCCGGAGGTGTAGAGGATGTACAGCGGGTCGCTGCCCTTGACCGGTGTGCAGCTCACCGGCTTGGCTTTGGCCAGCAGGGATTTCCAGTCGTGATCGCGCCCGGCGACCATCGTCGCTGCCGCTTGCGGCCGCTGCAGGACGACACAGCTTTGCGGTTTGTGCTTTGAGAGTTCGATGGCACGGTCGATCAGGGGTTTGTATTCCACCACGCGCTTGATCTCGATGCCGCACGACGCGGTGAGTATGACCTTGGGCTTCGCATCGTCGATGCGCACCGCCAGCTCGGGGGGTGCAAAACCGCCGAACACCACGGAATGGATCGCACCCAGCCTGGCCACTGCCAACATCGCGATGACCGCTTCCGGGATCATCGGCATATAGATGATCACGCGGTCGCCCTTGACCACGCCGAGATCCGCCAGCATCCCGGCGGCGCGCGCCACGACATCGGTCAGTTCGGAATAGGTGTAACTGGATTTGGTGTTGGTGACAGGGGAATCGTAGATCAGCGCAGGCTGGTCGCCACGCCCGGATTTCACATGATGATCGAGTGCCATGTAGGCCGTGTTCATCTCGCCGTCGGCGAACCAGTAACCAAGACCGTCGTCGTCGAGCGACAGAATCTGCTCGGGGAACTTGAACCATTCCAGCGCCTCGGCCTGCTTGCGCCAGAAGCCTGCCGGATCTTTCATCGAATGCTCGTACTCGGTCTGGTAACTCATTGTGATTCCCTCCTCATTAGTTATGCAGAGAAAAACTGATTTGTGTAGGAGCGGGTGATGCCCGCGATGGGAAAATTTTCGCGGGTATGGCCCGCTCCTACAAGGATGATACATTTGTCATTTGCACAGATGTTCTAATTGATCACGAACATCTCCATGAATTCATTCGCCGGCATCGATTCCAGTTTTTTCTTGTCCAGGCACAGCGCCATGATCTGCTCGCAGCGTTGTTCCGGAAAGCGTGTGCGCAGATTGCTCATGAACTTCTGTTCCAGCACCGGAATGCCTTCTTCGCGGCGGCGGCGATGGCCGATCGGATATTCGACCTCGATCTTTTCGGTGCTGCTGCCGTCAGTGAAGAACACCTGGATCGCGTTGGCGATCGATCGTTTGTCCGCTTCCAGATATTCGCGGCTGTAGCGCGGGTCTTCGACGATTTCCATCTTTTCGCGCAGTTCGTCGATGATCGGATGCGCTTCGTGGAAGCTGTTCTCGTAATGCTCCGCCACCAGGTCGCCGACCGCCAGCGGCACCGCGACCATGTACTGGAGGCAGTGGTCACGGTCTGCCGGATTTGCCAGCGGACCGACCTTGGAGATGATGCGGATCGCGGACTCATGGGTGGTAATGATGATTTTGCGGATGTCGCCCAGTCTGTCCTTTACCTGCGGATGCAGCAGCACCGCCGCCTCGCACGCAGTCTGCGAATGGAACTCGGCGGGGAAGGATATCTTGAACAGGATGTTCTCCATCACGTAGCTGGCATAGGGTTGGTTCAGGATAAAGCGGCGCTGGTCCTCCGGTTTGAGTTTCTGGTCCTTGTTGGTCTTGGAGAACAACACGTCATAGAAGCCCCATTGGGGCGCGGTCAGCACGCCCGGGATGCCCATCTCGCCGGCCATCGTGATCATCGCCAGACGTACCGCGCGTGAAGTGGCATCGCCAGCAGCCCAGGATTTGCGGGAACCTGCATTCGGCGAATGTCGGTAAGTGCGCAACGATTGTCCGTCGACGAACGCCTGCGACAAGGCATCGATCACCTGCACCTCGGTGCCGCCCAGCATGCGTGTCACCACGGCAACGGAAGCAACCTTGACCAACAGCACATGATCCAGGCCGACGCGGTTGAAACTGTTTTCCAGCGCGAGCACGCCCTGGATTTCGTGCGCCTTGATCATCGCGGTCAGCACGTCGCGCATCGTCAGCGGCTTCATGCCTTCGGCCACGCGGCAACGGCTCTGGTAATCGGTCACCGCGAGAATGGCGCCGAGGTTGTCGGAAGGGTGGCCCCATTCCGCCGCCAGCCAGGTATCGTTGTAATCCAGCCAGCGGATCATCGCACCGATGTCCCACGCGGCTTTCACCGGATCGAGTTCGTGCGAGGTGCCTGGCACGCGCGCGCCGTTGCGCACCGTGGTGCCGGGTACCAGCGGGCCGAGGTGTTTGGTGCACTCGGGGAAGCGCAGCGCCAGCAAGCCGCAGCCCAGCGTATCAATCAGACAGTTGCGCGCGGTATCGTAGGCTTCCGTCGATTTGATCTCCTTCTGGCACACGTATTTGGCGATATCGACCAGCACCTGGTCGGGAGCGGGGCGGTCGTTCATTTCTACATTGGCGCTCATTTTGGTTTCCTTAATGCAAAGTCAAAAATTTTTTTGCCACAGAGTACGCAAAGATCACAGAGAAAAACAATTCGAATGAAGATGCGAGATTTGTGGGGGGATGCACTACCTCTCTGTGATCTCTGTGGCTAATCGGGTTTAACGCTTCTCGATTGGTACCCAGACCAGATTTTCCGGCCCGACATAATTCGCACTGGGGCGGATGATCTTGCCGTCGGCGCGCTGTTCCATCACATGCGCGCCCCAGCCGGTGACGCGCGAGATTACGAACAATGGCGTGAACATGTTGGTCGGGACGCCCATCATGTGGTACGACACTGCGGAGAACCAGTCGAGGTTGGGGAACATCTTTTTCAGATCCCACATTACGGTTTCCAGCCGCGCGGCGATGTCGAACAGCCGCATCTCGTTGGCTTCGCCGGCCAGTTTTTTCGCCAGTCGCTTGATCACTTCATTGCGCGGATCCGAGATGGTATAGACCGGATGGCCGAAGCCGATCACGATCTCCTTGCGTGCGACACGTTCGCGGATGTCGGCTTCCGCCTCGTCGGCATTTTTGTAACGGCTCTGGATACGGAACGCTTCCTCGTTGGCTCCCCCGTGCTTGGGTCCGCGCAGTGCGCCAATCGCGCCGGTGATGCAGGAATACAGGTCGGAGTTGGTGCCGGCGATCACGCGCGCAGTGAAGGTGGAGGCGTTGAACTCGTGCTCGGCATACAGAATCAGCGAGGTGTGCATCGCGCGTATCCAGGATGCCTTGGGCGATGTCCCATGCAACAAGTGCAGCAGATGCCCCCCGACGGAATCGTCATCGGTTTCAACCTCGATACGCTTGCCACTGCTGCTGTAGTGATGCCAGTACATCAGCATCGAGCCAAAGCAGGCCAGCATGCGGTCGGTGAGATCTTTTGCGATGGATTCGCTGTGCTTGTCCGGTTCCGCTTCGCAGGTGCCGAGCATCGAGCAGCCGGTGCGCATCACATCCATCGGGTGCGCATTCGCCGGTATCGCTTCCAGCACCTGTTTCACCGGTTGCGGCAAGCCGCGCAGGGATTTCAGCTTGGTTTTATATGCTTTGAGTTGGGCGGTGTTTGGTAATGTGCCGTGGATCAGCAGGTGGGCGATCTCCTCAAATTCGGCCTGGTCGGCGAAATCGAGAATGTCATAGCCGCGGTAGTGCAGGTCGTTTCCGGTGCGGCCGACCGTGCAGACCGCGGTGTTGCCGGCGACCGTGCCGGAAAGTGCGACGGATTTCTTCGGCTTGGGTAGGATGGATTCTTCTGCCATGTCTTTCTCCCTTTAGTGAAATATTTTCTATCCGTTCGCCCTGAGCTTGTCGAAGGGCAGTATTTCAGTGCATGTGGTTCGACCAGCTCACCACGAATGGTTGCATAAATTACTCGGCACCCTGTTCGGCAAACAGGTGATCCAGTTTTTGCTCGTAGGCGTGATAGCCGAGGTAGTCATAAAGTTCCATGCGCGTCTGCATATCGGCGACAACCTTTTGTTGCGTGCCGTCGGCGAGGATATGCTGGTAGACATCGAGAGCCGCCTTGCTCATCGCACGGAAAGCAGACAGCGGGTACAGCGCCAGCTTGATGCCCACGCCGGCAAGTTGTTCGGTGGTGAACAGCGGCGTCGCCCCGAACTCGGTGATGTTCGCCAGCACCGGCACTTTTACCGCGCGGGTGAACTCGGCGTATTGCTCCAGTGTCGTGATCGCCTCGGGGAAGATCATGTCTGCACCGGCCTCGACGCAGGACTGTGCGCGTTCGATCGCGGACTGCATGCCTTCCACCGCCAGCGCATCGGTGCGCGCCATGATGACGAAGCTGTCGTCGCTGCGCGCATCCACCGCCGCCTTGATGCGATCCGCCATTTCTCCCTGGCTGACGATGGCTTTGTTGGGCCGGTGTCCGCAGCGCTTTTGCATCACCTGATCTTCGATGTGAAATCCGGCCGCACCGGCTTGTGCGATCTCGCGAGTGGCGCGCGCGATGTTGAAAGCGCCGCCCCAGCCCGTATCGATGTCCACCAGCAGCGGCAGGTCGCTCGCGGCCGTGATGCGGCGCGTGTCTTCGCACACGTCATGCAGGGTCGTGATGCCGAGATCGGGAATGCCGAGTGAGGAAGCCGCCACGCCGCCGCCGGAAAGATAGAGTGCCTTGTGCCCGCTCTTTTGCGCGAGGATGGCGCAATAGCCGGACACCGCACCGACGACCTGCAGGGGATAATGGTCCGCGACTGCGCGGCGCAGCTTGTTGCCGGGGGTATTGTTCATGCTGTCTCCTCCTTGCAGTTCAGTGAATTTTCATGTTCAGTGTGTCCAAGACTGGCAGCAATCGCGGACGGTCGCATCCCCGCAGGGCGGGGGCGCCCCGAAGCGTAGGACGAGGGACCCGCGTAGCGGGATCGGCCAGTGTAGGGGATGCCGGCGACATTAATCGGGGCGCTGCATCCCGCTTCAGGGTCACATCCCCACTTTGTGGGGCCCCTGCTCTGCCTTACGCGGTCGCCCTGTTTCCTGCTCATGCTGCCGCCTCATCTTCCTTGGTGATCATTTCGCTGATGCTGTGCCATGCGCCCTGGATGTGGCGGCGCATCAGCATCTCGGCTAACTCCCCGTCGCGTTGCGCCAGTGCCTCGACGATATGACGATGTTGCTGCAGTGCGGGGCCGGTGCGCTCCGCGTTGCGACTGGTGCGATAACGGCACATGCGCAGCAATTGATATTGTTCGCTGCCGAGCATGTCCATCAGCATCTGGTTGCGGCTGCCGCGCGCGATCTGGTAATGAAAATCGAGGTCGCCCTCTTTCTGTGAGTAGACCTTGCCGCCCTGCTTGTTGATCTGCTTTTCATGGCTGTCGAGCAGTTTGCGCAATTGATCGATCTCGTCGTCGGTCATACGGGTCGCGGCGATACGGCAGGCCATGCCTTCCAGGGCTTCGCGTACTGCATAGAGATCAGAAAGGGTCTTGCGATCCAGCACCACCACTCGCGCGCCAACGTTGGGAATACGATTGACCAGGCGCATGCCTTCCAGATGACGCAGGGCTTCGCGCAACGGCCCGCGCCCCATGCCGAAGCGTTCCGCGAGTTCCGCCTCGTTCAGCTTTTGGCCTTGCGCCAGTTCGCCGGTCACGATGCTCTGCGCCAAGCGGTGCGAGGCGATATCGGCAAGAGTGCCTTGTTCGGGGGTGTACGGCAACATCGCAACTCCGATTGTCGACAATATGTGAAAATATTAGCATACAACTCCAATAAAAGTGCAAGTTATTTGATTTATGTCGACAAAGTGGTAACTTGTGCGAGCCGAGCCACCCATCCAGGCGTGATGCACGACAAGTTGTTTCAGGAATGAAAACGGGCAGCCGTGTGCAGCGGCTGCCCGTTATTTGTTGCTTGTGGCGGGAATCAGACCTTGCTGCGCGCCCAACGCACGATGCCGGCGGTGTCCATCGCGCCGGCTTGTCGTGCAACTTCGCGTCCGCCCGCGAACAGCGCGAGGGTCGGAATGCTGCGAATGTTGTAGCGTGCACCGAGTTCCTGGGCTTCCTCGGTATTCAATTTTGCCAGACGCATCGCGGGCTCGAGCTGTGCCGCCGCTTGCACGAAGGCGGGTGCCATCATGCGGCAGGGTCCGCACCACGGCGCCCAGAAATCCACCAGCACCGGAATGTCGTTGCGGCTGATGTGCAGCGCAAAATTGCCGCTGCCCAGTTCCACGGGGTGTGCATCGAACAGGGCCTTTTTGCACTTGCCGCAGACAGGCTGATTGTTCAGCTTGTCTGCCGGTACGCGATTCACGCCGTCGCAATGCGGGCAGACGATATGCATGGAGTCACTCATTACATTTCCCTTGTGGTTATGATTTTCACAAGATGGGGGCGGATCACGGAAATTCAAACCGCATCCGGAGAATTGTCCGGATAGCGCAGGGTGCAGCCATATTTAAGTGTTGAAGCGCATGGACATATCTATCGTCTGCAGATCCTTGGTCAGGGTGCCGATCGAGATGCGTTCCACTCCGGTCAGCGCGATTTCGCGCAGGTTTTTCAGGGTGATCCCACCGGATGCTTCCAACTCTGCACGTTTGCCGGTGTGCTGCACGGCAGCGCGCAGAATATCCAGATTGAAGTTGTCGAGCAGTATCAGTGTTGCGCCGGCAGCCAGCGCTTCATCGAGTTGTGTCAGGGACTCCACCTCGATTTGTACGCTGATGCCCGGCTTGGCCAGGCGAAATGCCTGCTCCAGCACGGGCTGTATACCGCCAGCCGCCGCGATGTGATTTTCCTTTATCAGGATTCCGTCGAACAGCCCGATGCGCTGGTTATGCCCGCCGCCCATCCGCACCGCATATTTTTGCGCCTGCCGCAAACCGGGCAGGGTCTTGCGCGTATCCATGATCTTGACGTTAATGCCCGCCACTTCATCCACATGACGCCGGGTCTGTGTGGCAGTGCCCGACAATGTCTGCAGAAAGTTCAACGCGTTGCGTTCGGCGCCGAGCAGCGCGCGGGCAAGCCCGCGAACTTGGCACAGCGTTTGCCCGGGGAATATATTGTCGCCGTCTTTCGCCAGCCAGTTTATTTCGCAGTCCGGATCCAGTATGCGAAAGCATTCGTCAAACCATTGCGTGCCGCATAACACACCATGTTGCCGCGTGATGATATGTGCCGACGAGACGCGCGTCACGGGCAACAGTTGCGCGCTCAAGTCGCCGGTCTGAATGTCTTCTTCAAGCGAGTTGGTGACATTGTGGTGAATGTATGAGGTGTGCCCGGATTCAAGCATGTAAAACTCCACTGGCCAGATTGAGAAAGATGCAGATTAACCCAGGCTCGTTGGATTGGGAAATGGGCGGCATGGCTACGGGGGTGTTATATTTATTCAGGAAACAGTTTGCCAAGAAAAAGCCGGGTTGGTCTTTACCCGGCTGCAGCGCGAAAATCAGAACTTGAATCCTGAATCTTAGAACCCGTAATAAACTTGTCCACCGACGGTATTGCTCGGCGTGCCGTTGGAAATTCCCCTGAGCACGTAACCGCGGGCCTTGAAATTATCGTCGAGCTTGTAATTTACGAAGGCACTGAACTCATGCTGCGCAGCTCCCGTTGCGGGTGATCCCTGGGACAGGCTCAAGTCGATCCCCGTGCTGGTATTCTTGGAGAATTGGTAGACGCCCCCGAAGGATCCATAGAGCAACGGGTTGAGGGTGAGCCCGGTCTGGCTGCCGAGCATTCTGGATCCCAGCGTACCCTTTGCGGTGAAGTTGTCCAGATTCTGATAAACGTCCATCTGGGCGGCATAGTCGTTTTGATTCAAGCTGAACTCACTGTTTTGATTTGCACCGTAAACTTTAACCTTGCCGGTCAGATTGACTTCGGGGGAGGTTGCGCTGCCCGTATAGAGGTTATAGCTGGCGGCTGCTTCGGTGTCGCCGATGCGGGATGGTGTCTTGACAGCCGGGCTGCCTGTTCCGAGACGCACCATATCGGGAGCCGCCTCTTCCATGGCGGTAAGGCCGGCAGGTGCAGACAGTTTGAACATCCAGGGACCGGCTTCGTATTTTTCGGCGCTATTGTCGAATCCGCTGGAGAGGCTGAACATCGGGTCCTCGGCCCATGCTGCAGGAGCGGCGAAGGTGGCGACTAAGCCCACAATTACGGCCACCAGAGCGGTTAAAAATTTGCTGTTCATGTTGTGTTCTCCTTACTTGCTGCTGGATGAACAATATACTGATTGAGTATTTCGCCT
>JBDTCC010000148.1:0-9674 GCA_039923775.1 Gallionella sp.
CCTGCCAGCACCAAACCCAAAATCGGCCCGGCACAGGGCGCCCATAAAAATCCGACCGCCACGCCCAGCAACAACGAACCTTTGAAGCTGGCCTGTTGGTCGGCGCGCTGTTGCAAACGGCCACCGAGGGCGACAAATGGACGCATCATCCGATCCGACAAGGCCGGAAAGGTCAGCGCCAGCCCCATCAGTAACAGCAACAACATCGCCGCATAACGGCCATATTGATTCAATCCGATCAGCCACGCACCCCCGACTGCCGCGAGGCTGGCCAGCACCGTGAAGGTCGCGGCCATGCCGACCAGTATCGGCAAGCCTGAACGGCGGAACGACTGGTCCGATCGCGCAAAGATGAACGGCAGTACCGGCAACACGCACGGACTGAAAATAGTCAGTACGCCGCCCAGATATGACAGCAAAAAAATTAGCATAACGGTTCAGGTGCGCTTCGGTTTTGGCACGAAGCGCAGTGCCACCGTGTTCATGCAATAACGCAAACCGGTCGGCTGCGGGCCATCGTCAAACACATGGCCAAGGTGCGCTTCGCACAGGGTGCAACGCACCTCGGTGCGCGTCATGCCGAACATGCGGTCGGTAATTTCGCGCACATTCCCGGGCGCGATCGGTTGCCAGAAACTCGGCCAGCCGGTATGCGAATCGTATTTGGTCGCCGCATCGAACAGTGCGTTGTCGCAACACACGCAGCGGTACAGGCCGGGTTCATGCCTGTCATAGCCCGGCTGAGAAAATGCCCGCTCGGTGCCCTGCTCGCGCGTCACCTCATAGGCCAGTGGCGATAGCCGCTTTTTCCATTCGGCATCCTTGCTGACCCTGGCCAGGGTTACGCGCCCCAGCGCTTTTCCGTCGTCGGAAAACTGCATGATAGTCACTTTGTCGCTACCGGATTCCTGATCGGCAAAAGAACGGGTTGCCAAAGCCATGGTCAGCCCGGATAGCGCGTATAAAAAATGTCTGCGTTGCATGTCTGTTTCCTTATCAAGTATTTTTGACAGATCAATTCTGCACCGGGTTCAATGCAAACATCAAAACCAGTTATGATTCGCCCTGCCTGCCAGTTTATTCGCGCAGCGCGATGAAAAGGTTACATCAAAAACTTGCATGACAGAAAAAACGGACAATCTTGCGGCGTTGATGAGGCTATCCCTCAACGGGGACCAACATGCCTACGCTGAAATACTGCGGGAAACTTCGCGGTTCCTCAGGCCGTTCCTGACAAAACGCCTCAGTTTCACCAATGAAGTGGATGACCTGCTGCAGGAAATCCTGCTTTCAATCCACAAGGCCCGCCACACCTACGATGGCAACCGCCCCTACAAGCCGTGGGTATACGCGATCGCCAAATTTCGCCTGCAGGATCATTTGCGCGCGCACTACGCCAACCAGTTGCACCATGCCGACGATTTATCCGAACTGGAAGATTATTTGCATGAAAATGTAACCGAATCTGCCATTTCATACGAATCCATCAGTGGGGAAGTGGGAAAACTCCCGCAAAAACAGGCAACCATCCTGCAATTGATGCATCAGGAGGGCTATACCGCAAAAGAAGTTGCCGAGAAGTTGGGCATGAATGAATCCGCCGTCAAAGTTGCGGCTCACCGCGCCTACAAGATATTGCGCCAGAAACTGGAAAAATGATGGGAAATATTGAGGAATTGATCGACAAGCTGGCCCGGGACACCGCATCAGTGAAGCCTGTGCCCCACCCGTACATGCTGAGCCTTCAATGGATGGGATGGGCAACGGCCTATCTCGCCGTCTCGCTTATGTTTTCCGGGGTGCGCCCGGATCTGTTAAACAAACTCCATGAGCCATTGTTCGTGGCTGAACTCGCAGCACTGGTCGGCATCTGCGTCGCCACATCCCTGAGCGCCTCATTGCTGTCGTTTCCCGACATGCACCAGTTGCGCCGGGTCGCATTTGCGCCAGTGGTCACTTTTGCACTATTTGTGGCGGTGATGTTCATCGCATGGCAGGCCGATAATCCACCGGCCCCGCTGCCGATCCACAGCTTTGAATGCACCATGGGCATTACCATGGTATCGCTGCTGCCGGCTGTCTGGATATTTTACGTGATGCGCAAATTTGCCAGCACGCATTATTATCTGGCTGGCTGTTGCGCGCTGCTTTTCGCCTTCAGTATCGGCGCGATCTGGCTGAGACTTTATGAAGCCAACAACTCGATCCTCCATGTCATCGAGTGGCATTACCTGCCGATGATCGCATTCGGAATGGTTGGAATGTGGCTGGGCAAAGTAATGTTCAAGTGGTGATCCAGCCCCGCGCATCATGAACTTTCGCGCACAATGCCGGTGTCAGGTATTGAAAAAGCGAACCCGATTGCGGCCTTCTTCCTTGGCCTGATACATCACCATATCGGCCCTTTTGACAAGGTCGGCGGGCTTGTATTCGTGATCGATGAACATGACCACTCCGATGCTTGCGCTGCAACGAAATTCGATTTTCTTTTCCACATCTCCCTCCTGCTGCAGTACCAGCATGTAAGGCTGGGCAAGAATAGCCCGTATCTTTTCGGCAACAATGCCGGTTTGGGCAATGGAAGGCTTTTTATCGGCATCCAGTTCGGTGAGCATCACCACGAACTCATCGCCACCGAAACGCGACACCGTATCCATTTCGCGAACGCAACTGATGATACGGCGCGCCACTTCCCTCAACAGCAGATCGCCCGCACTATGCCCATGCTGGTCATTCAGTGACTTGAAATTATCCATATCCAGAAACATCAGCGCGCCATATCGGCCGGAGCGATTGCTGGCCGCCATAGCCTGGTTCAACCGGTCATCGAACATGCGGCGGTTCGGCAGTTTGGTCAACGCATCATAAAATGCCATATTCCGTATTTGATCCTCGGCCATGATGCGCTCGGTGATATCACGGGATACGACGACGACCCGTGACGGCCGCCCAAGAATATTTTTGATCACCCCGCCGCGGGACTCCATGTAACGGGTACTGCCGTCCGGCATCGAGAAACGATATTCTGTTCGCAGACCGCTT
Organism: Gallionella sp.; assembly: GCA_039923775.1. Lineage (GTDB taxonomy): Bacteria > Pseudomonadota > Gammaproteobacteria > Burkholderiales > Gallionellaceae > Gallionella. Next base: position 3,043 of record JBDTCC010000148.1, read on the forward strand.
CCTGTATTTACGGTTTCCCCGAACAAGCGCTTGACACGTTCACGGTCATCCGGATGAATCTCTGCAAAGGAGTCGGTACCCTTTAACGCTTCAGCATCTCCGAACAACCGCGAGTATGACGGACTGTTGTAGAGCCGCTTTCCTTTCAGATCAAGCACCGCGATAAAATCTTCAACATTTTCCGTGATCATCCGATAAAACTGCTCCTGCTCACGCAGATCTTCCTCGGAACGCATGTTCTCCGAAATGTCGGTCATGACGATACGTATTACAGTTGATTGGTGTTGCTTCAGCAGACGCAGGCTGTCCAGCCTGACCTGTCGGCGAGTCTTGTCCTTGCACACGATGGCCAATTCACAGCCCAACTTGTCATCCCGCTGCAGCACGCTGGTGAAATATAGGGTCCAGTGGTCGATATCTTCGGGGGCGATGAAAGCGGCGAAGCGCATGTGCAGCAGCTTTCCGCGTTCATTTCCGAACAGAGCGGCCCCGGTCAGATTGATTTCATCGATCAGGGCATCGCTGTCAAGTGTGACATACCCGACGGGTGCCGAATCATAGAAGTCGGTGTAACGGTCGCGGGATTCCTCAAGCATGAGCTGCGCACGATGCAGTTCTTCGCTCTGCATCTCAAGCTCGACCTGGCATATCTGAAGCTCATGAAAAATCTCTTCAACGGAGCGTGATGTAATAACCACAGGCACCATTTGCGCCAGCTTTTTTTCAGCAGCGGCCCGCAATTGACGGGAGAATTGCGTCTTTGCACCCGCATTCAGCTTGTCATGCTGTTTTGCCTTGCCGACCATAGCCATCCCCCTTTGCAACTGTTCCCAGTATCGCATACCGAACCGGTTCTGCAACACATTTAGCCTCGCCATGTTGCCGGTTTCCGGCAGGCCCAGCGCTGCTTTTGAACAGTGTCGTGATATAATGCTGCGGTATCGAATTAAGCAATGCAATTGCATGATATCCATGATACCTGTTTACGGCGGTCGGATTCCGCCGTAAGCCACCAGATTTTACGTGTGCTAACACGCAAAATCGACTCAAGAATATCTTGAGCCGATTTAATAAGGTCTACACGAAAAACGTGCGGGCCTTTTTCATTTCAACCTGCCTGATTGCACGAAAGAAAGCGGTTTAATGAGTAACACTGCAGAACAAGCAAGCACCGGCACTCCACCAGCCAGCCCGGACGGAATCGTGCGCGAAGCACAAGTGGTTCGCGAAGTTGGCCGCCGCCGTACCTTCGCGATCATTTCCCATCCTGACGCGGGCAAAACCACGCTCACCGAAAAACTGCTGCTGTTCGGCGGCGCGATCCAAATGGCGGGTACGGTCAAGGCGCGCAAGAGCGGACGTCATGCAACTTCCGACTGGCTGGAGATCGAGAAGCAGCGCGGGATATCTGTCGCCAGCTCGGTAATGCAGTTCACTTACGATGACTGCGTGATCAATCTGCTCGACACGCCCGGCCACCAGGATTTTTCCGAGGATACTTATCGCGTGCTGACCGCGGTTGACGCGGCCGTGATGGTGGTGGATGCGGCCAAGGGCGTTGAGGCGCAGACCATCAAGTTGCTTGAAGTGTGTCGTTTGCGCAACACACCCATCATTACGTTCATCAACAAGATGGATCGCGAGGTGCGCGATCCGCTGGAAATCCTGGATGAGATCGAGTCGGTACTGAAGATCAAATGCGCTCCGGTCACCTGGCCGATCGGGATGGGTAAACGATTTCAGGGCGTGTATCACCTGCTGAACGACGAGGTGTTGCGCTTCCTGCCGGGTGAAGCAAAAGCCGGACAGGAGGTTGAGACCCTGCGCGGTTCGCAGATCAACCAGCTTGCGCAAAAATGTCCGAGCGAAATGCAGACCATGCGCGACGAGACCGAACTGGTCATGGGTGCCGGCGCATCGTTCGATTTGCAGGAGTTTCTCGGCGGGCAGCAAACGCCGGTATTCTTCGGTTCGGGCGTGAACAACTTCGGCGTGCGCGAAATCCTGCGCGCCCTCGTGGACTGGGCGCCAGCACCGTTGCCGCGCGCGACCGATGCACGTCTGGTGCAACCCACCGAGCCCGCCTTTACCGGATTCGTATTCAAGATCCAGGCCAACATGGACCCCAATCACCGCGACCGCATCGCGTTTCTGCGCGTGTGTTCAGGACGCTACACCCCGGGCATGAAGGTCAAGCATCGCCGCACCGGCAAGGAAATGAAGTTGGCCAATGCGGTAACGTTCATGGCCAATGAACGCACCCGCATGGACGAAGCCTACGCGGGCGACATCATCGGCGTGCACAACCACGGCCAGTTGCAGATCGGCGACGTGCTCACCGAAGGCGAGGCCCTCACCTTCAAAGGTATTCCCTACTTCGCGCCGGAACTGTTCAGCCGCGCGCGACTGCGCGACCCGATGAAAGCCAAACAGTTGGAGAAGGGTCTGCGTCAGCTGGGTGAAGAAGGTGCCGTGCAGGTGTTCTCACCGCTGGTCGACAATGCGCCGCTGATCGGAGCGGTGGGCCAGCTGCAGTTCGAAGTGGTCGAGCACCGGTTGAAAGCCGAGTACGGCGTGGATGCGGTATTCGAGCGCGCCGGCATACACACTGCGCGCTGGGTGACCTGCGCTGACAAGACGCACTTCAACGAGTTCGTCAAAGCCAATCAGGGAAGATTAGCCAAGGATGTGGATGGCAACTATGCCTACCTCGCCGATACCGGCGTGAACCTGCGTCTGGCCCAGGAACGCTGGCCGAAAGTCGAATTCCATGCGACCCGCGAGCATGGCCAGCAACTCCACTGATTGTCAACCTGACCCGAGGATCAATACGACCATTCCAATTTCGAATAGAACGACCGGGCCAACGCGGTTATCGTTTCTATTGGGAATTGGAATAAAAGGCCAGAAATTCTTCTGCCGGTAATGGCCGGCTGAACAAATACCCCTGTATCTGGTCGCAGCCCATGTCCTTCAATATCTCCAACTGCTCTGCAGTTTCGACACCTTCTGCCACAGTCGTCAAATCCAGCGCTTTCGCCATCGCAACGATCGTCTTTGCGATCGCCACGTCGTCGGTATTGCCGGGCATGTCCTTGATGAACGCTCGGTCGATCTTTACGCAGTCGATGGGAAATCGTTTGAGATAGGCCAGTGACGAATGACCGGTGCCGAAATCATCCAGCGACAGGTGTATGCCCCGGGTGCGAATTTTATCCAGCAAATCGATCACCCGTTCCGGATCCTCCATCACCATACTCTCGGTGATTTCCAGTTCCAGCGAACTTGCCGGAAGTCCCGCTTCGGCGAGCGCGGCATTCACCTCCTCCGGCAGGTTGTCGGAACGAAACTGCCTTGCGGAAAGATTGACTGCGACCCTGATCGGGCGCAACCCGGCCTGTTGCCACGTCGCATTTTGCCGGCATGCCTCACGCAGCACCCAGCGGCCGATCGCCACGATCATGCCGGTATCTTCCGCAACAGGGATGAATTCCATCGGGGAAATCATGCCGCGCGCCGGATGCACCCAGCGCACCAGCGCTTCCATGCCGACCAGACGCCCGCTCTCGGTATCCACCTTGGGCTGGTAATACAAACGCAGTTCCTCATTTTCCACTGCATGCTGCAATTCAGTGATCATGCGCAAAGTATTTGATGCCGCCAGCCCCATCGCCGCGTCATAGATCGCGAAATCATTGCCTCCGGCACGGCGTACCCGGTTGCATGCCGATGCAGCCTGCTGCACCTGCACTTCTGCCATCTGCGCGGCATCGCTCCCTGTGCCGGCTTTCATCACTGCCGCACCAATCGACAGCGTTGAGAACAGCTCGCGCCGTTCAACATGCAGCGGCTGCCGGGCTGTGCCGAGCAACTGTGCGGCACGCCGTTGCACACTGGCGAGATCGCCGGGCCAGCACACCAGGACAAAGGCATTCCCGCCAAAACGGTAAAGGGTCTCCTCCTTTTCGTTGATTCCATCGCGCAAACGCAGGGCAACCTTGACCAGCCAGCGTTCGGTCTCAACCGCGCCGAGGCTCTCAAAAATCTCCTGCTCGCGGTCGGCGACTATCATCATCACCGTTCCCATACGCTGCTGTGTAAACGCCGCACCCAGTTCATCACGAAGGCGGTATTGGTTTGGCAAACCGGTCGCGGGATCGAAGAATGCCTGATACTTAAGCTTATCCCTGGCGCGGATGATCGCGACAACATAATAGGCCACGAATAAAGCGACAACGATAATTAATACGGAAAAACCGAAGGCCCAGCCAACCATGTTGGAGACGCTGTTCTGGGACTCCATCCCCAGACTGTCCACCGCCTGCCGGTTGGCTGACGACATGGTGGCGAGTGTCGTTTCGATTTGACGCACCTTGGGTTTAACCTGGGCCAGAATCGCACGGGCCAGATCCCAATTCACGGGTTTGTTGCCAAGCGTGAGGGATAACTCATTGGACAGATCGTTCAACTCAGCCAGTCGCAAACGCAATTCGGTCGTCTGTTCACGGGAGCCCATGTTCCGCTCCAGCTGTTCGACGATAGCATCAAGACGCCGGGCATTCAATTTGCGCTGTGTCTGGAAAGTTTCCCGGGTTGCGGTATAGGAGTAATACTCGTACAGCAGGCGTTCCCCGTCCGCAATGGCGCCGCGGAGTTCACCAATGCGCTGGGACAGCGGAAGCTTTTCGACAATAAACATCCGGTTCACTGCCTGTACCGAATCGCCCAGAAAGACAATACGGGCAGAAACCGCAACCCCCACCGCCACCACAAGTAGAAAGGCCCACCATATCCTGCGATGAAACATCAAAGATCCATTCTGTATGTCAAAAATCATGCCCTACGCAACTGCATTATAGCTGCGCGGTCTTCACCGGACATATTTACATCTTGTTGGCGGAGGCAGGTTTTCCACTTTCCGGCTCCAGGCTACCGCCGACCTTCAGGCAGGTACCCAATGGAACAGGTATGAAATCATTGGGATCGTTATCGGCTTTTGAATGCCCTGCGCAGGTGTGCATCTTCGGATTGCTGTTGCATGCATTTTGACCCGCTTTGGCAATTCCGAAACACTTTTCCTCGCCGGCGGCATGGGCAGAAACTGCTGCGGCGCTAATACCAAGTGCGAGCAGACTAGTAAGGGCGGTGAAGGCAAGGGAGTGTTGGGCTTTCATATTCAGGATTCCTTTCAGGTTAAGCAAATCTTCCGGTGCTTTCACATATCTACGCACACGACATCCTTACTTTACCATTGCCAACTGTATCCCGCGTGCAGATACGGAATCCTTATACGGATTTTCGTAGCAGATTTTCAAGCCATGCATCAATCGACCAGCGTCCTCGACTCAGTATCAGCAACACGGCCAGCAGGATACCCCAGGACAGATGCTGGTTCAGTCCCGCCTGGCTCAGGTCGGCATAGGAAATTACCGCGACAATATTCAGAATGAACAGCCCGGAAGCCGCAAAGCGACCGAACAGGCCCAGAACCAGCAACACCGACAGTCCCAGTTCCGCACTGGCCGCCATGGTCGCAGCCACATCGGGAGGCAACAACGGCACATGGTACACGTCGTTGAACAGGTACAACGTGCTGTCCCAAGTTTGTATCTTGGTCCAACCAGATTTGAAAAACACATTCGCAAGATACAACCTCAGACCCAGATCCATCAGGGGTGCCAGACATTCTGGCAGATGTGATGCAGAAAAATAAAACCGGGCAGTGCGTTTTAACAGATTCATATTTTTTTCCTCAAATTTATGTCAGTCAGCACATCGTTCGCAACCAGATTCAACAACAAAGCCTGCAAATCAAAGTCAGCATCGTATTCCAGCGTGGCTGCCGTGGCTTCCCCCAGCGACATGTCTGCCTGTATGGCCTGCAGCCAGCCAGCCTCTGCAGCCGATATTTCGTTGACGATGACAACGTCATCCCTGCGGCTGACCAGCGCAAGGCTTGCACCACTATCCAGGTCGATCTGAAAATCGATCTCCGCGCCGGGCTGGTGGGCACGCCAGATGGCAACAACCGGATAACGTGAACGCACCAGATGACAGGACGGATGTGTGCGCAGGATCAGGTCCGGATATTGATCATGTGGTATCTGCGCCAGCCTGGAGATGTTCAACGTGTCTACATCCTCTGCAAAATAGGCTCGGCGACAGGCCCATTCCAGTGCCGTCACATCCGGCAGGTAAGCCAGTGTCTTGGCGGGTTCGAATGACGCGACAAAATCTGCCATCTCCGCGCCATAGTGATGCAGATTGCCGCTACGCGAAGGATGCTGTGCGATAAATTGACGCGTCAGGTAACGGAAAAATTCCTCGCCGACCAGTTGGGCTATCACCGGGTAGGCATACGCCAGCGTGTCGTGCAGATTGCCGCGATAATTATTGCGGTAAACATCCAGGGCGGTGCTGACGGAATAATGCGAATAGCTCGTTTCAACTTGTACCGGCAACCCGTCTCCGCGCACGATCGCACTCGCGAAATCGAACAAATCCCTACCCAGCGCAGGCATGGCATTCCTCCAGGTACTGTTGTGCTTTTTCCGCCTCCCCCATGAGTACGGCAAGCGCCGGAATGTCGCTGTCCCATTCGATCAGCGTGGGGCGCGGCCCAATGTGCTTCA
>JBDTCC010000149.1:0-17528 GCA_039923775.1 Gallionella sp.
TGCATCTGCGCGACCTGCTGGCCGACCCGCTGGTGTGGGAAAAGCTGCGGCGCTTCCTGCGCAGCGGCAGGTTGCAGATCGAGGAACCCGGTACCGCGTTCGCGCCGATCGCGGCGGTCTCGCTGATGCCGGAGGCGGTGGATGTTGACACCAAGATCGTGATGATCGGCTCGCGCGAACAATATTACGAGCTGCAGGAGGGCGATCCGGAGTTCGCGCGCCGCTTCCGCGTCAAGGTGGATTTTGCCGAAAGCTTTTCATCAAATGCCGGGACCCGCCGCGCTTCGGCGATCTTCGTCGCCCATACCTGCCGCGAGCTCGGGCTGCCGCATTTTTCCGCCGCCGCCGTGGCGCGCCTGCTTGAGAATGGACACCGCGAAGTCGACGACCAGTCGCGCCAGAGTGCGGTCTTTGCCGGTGCCGAGGCCCTGGTGATGGAAAGCGCCTCGCTGTGCCGCACCCGCAATAACCGACTGGTCGGGGCAGCGGATGTGGACGCGGCCATGCATGCGCGCACACTGCGCCATGATTATCCCGACCAGCGCATGCAGCAATCCATCGTCGAAGGCGATGTGCTGATCACCTTGCATGGCGAGAAAACCGGCCAACTCAACGCCCTGACCCAGATCGATCTCGGCGATTACCGTTTCGGCTTCCCGGTGCGCGTCACGGCGCGCACCTTTGCCGGCGAGGAAGGCGTGCTGAATCTCGATCGCGAAGTGGAGATGTCCGGGCCCATCCACGACAAGGGCGTGCTGATCCTGCAAAACTATCTGTCCGCACTGTTTGCGCAGAACGCGCCGCTCGCGCTCAATGCGTCCATCGTGTTCGAACAGGAATATCACGGCGTGGAGGGCGACTCCGCTTCCTGCGCAGAACTGTTTGTGCTGCTCTCGTCGCTGTCCGGCCTGCCGCTCAAGCAGGGCATCGCGGTGACTGGCGCGGTCAACCAGCACGGCGAAGTGTTACCGGTGGGCGGCATCAACGAAAAGATCGAAGGCTACTTTCGCATCTGCGCCACAGCCGGACTGGACGGCAACCAGGGCGTGCTGATCCCGCACCGCAACCGCCGCCACCTGATGCTGGAGCGCAACATCGTCGAGGCGGTCGAGCAGGGTTTATTTCACATCCACACCGCGGAACATGCGGGCGAAGGCATGGAGTTATTGACCGGATTCCCGTTCGGCACGGCGGACGAAGCAGGCAGTTATCCGCGCGACACCGTGCTGGGGGATGCGCAAAGAACCCTGCTGGCCTATCGCCGCGCCTGCCAGGTATCGGGACACCACGAGCCGGAACACCCGAAGTCGGGACACCGGCGCGTGCGCTGAACCGGGTTTGCGGGCTTGAATATGAACACTGAAGATCACGCAAAAAATCCCATCGGAATTTTCGACTCCGGCGTGGGCGGATTGTCGGTGTTGCGCGAGATCCGCCGCGAACTGCCGGGTGAAGACCTGCTGTACGTGGCTGATTCGGGTTATGCACCGTATGGCGACAAATCAGTTCATGTAATCGAGGCAAGATCGATAGCGATCGTCGAATTCCTGCTAAGCCAACACGCCAAGGCCATCGTCGTGGCCTGTAATACCGCAACCGGCGTGGCAATCAAGGCATTGCGCTCAAGATTCACGTTACCCATCATTGCGATGGAACCCGCCGTCAAACCGGCTGCTGCGCATACCCGATCCGGAGTGATCGGTGTGCTGGCCACCAGCAGGACGATCGCCAGCGACAATTTTTCTAAACTCCACGAACGGTTCGGTGCAGATGTAAAAATTCTGATGCAGGCATGCCCGGGACTGGTCGAACAGGTTGAAGCGGGCAACCTGTCCGGTGACGAAACCCGTGCATTGCTCGAACGACATGTTCTCCCATTGCTGGCGCAGCAAGCCGACACCATCGTGCTCGGTTGTACGCACTACCCGTTCCTCGCCCCGCTGATTCGGGAGATTGCCGGGGCGACCGTCACCGTCATCGATCCCTCTGCAGCGATCGCACGCGAGTTGCGGCGCAGGCTGGCAAGTGCCGATTTGCTATCGGACGAAAATCGGGAGGGTACACAACGCTTCTGGAGCAGCGCCGCAACCGACAAGACCCGACGGGTGATTTCACAATTATGGAAAGCTGGCATAGATCTGCAGGCATTGCCGGACTGAAATGTTCATCTTCTTTCTGCCGAGGATGGTAGTTTCCATCAGTAACATGCAGGGTATGCTGTCAATCGTCACTATGGCGGATGGACACGTCTTCTGCCGGCTCACCGGTTTCGGGATCTATCCAGTTGGAAATGCCGATCTCATCTTCGGCATCTTCCAGCGATTCGCCTTCTTCAATGCTGTTGTCGTCCGGCCCTTCCATGTCCTGGCCCGCCTCTGCCCGCGTGGCAAAGGGGCCGAATTCCTGCCCGGTCTCCGTGTCCTGCCAGTAGAAACCGTCCGGGTGTTCAACTATCCGAGCCTCGTCATTCTCGGGCGGGATCGGCGCTACAGGTGTGGTTTTGGTCATCGTTACCTCCAATCTTGCCCGGCGCTCTGACTAACCATACTGTTCAACGCCGTTTAAAGCTTGATGAAATGCTCCCGGTAATGCTTCATCTCGCTGATGGATTCGTGGATATCGGCGAGCGCTTCGTGCTTGCCGTGTTTTTTAACCCCCTGTGCCATGTCCGGCTTCCAGCGCTTGGCCAGTTCCTTGAGGGTGCTCACGTCGAGATTCCGATAATGAAAATAATCCTCGAACTTCGGCATCCAGCGGGCCAGGAAGCGCCTGTCCTGGCAGATGGAATTGCCGCACATAGGTGAGGTGCGCACCGGTACATATTCTTTCAGGAACGCGATCATTTGTTCCTCGACCATGGCTTCGTCCAGTGTGGATGCCTTGACCTTTTCGATCAGGCCGGACTTGCCATGGGTGGATTTGTTCCATGCATCCATGCCGTCCAGCACGCTGTCGGGTTGATGCAACACCAGCACCGGCGCCTCGGCGACCGTTTCCAGATTATTGCCGGTGATCACCAGCGCGACTTCGATCACGCGGTCGGTATCCGGCACCAGTCCGGTCATTTCCATGTCTATCCAGATAAGGTAATTTTGGTTTTGTGCCATAATTCGTGCGGATGATATTGAACGGTGTGATGCGTATTGTGTCACAACCCTGCTTGTTGCGAACACTGAAATAACTTTCCCTATGACTGCAATGCAATTCACTTTTATTTTCATCGCCGCAGTGGCGGCGACCACGCTGGCCAAGCTGTGGCTGGCGCGTCGCCATCTGGTACATATCGCCTCGCACCGTGCCGCAGTGCCGGAGGCGTTCCATGAAAAGGTCCGGCTGGACCAGCATCAGAAAGCGGCCGACTACACCTCTGCCAAGACACGTTTCGACATGCTGGGAGCGTTGTTCGACGCGGCACTGCTGCTGGCCTTTACACTGGGTGGCGGCATCCAGTTTATCGCCAACCTGTGCAACGACTGGTTCGGCACACCGATCATTCAGGGCATGGCCACGCTGGTCGCCGTGCTGGTCCTGTACTCGGTGTTGGAAGCACCCTTCAGCATCTATCGCACCTTTGTCACCGAGGCGCGCTTCGGCTTCAATAAAATGACTTTCAAACTGTATCTGCTGGATGCGCTGAAAGGCATATTGATCGGCGCTGTCCTCGGCTTGCCGCTGCTGTTCGGCGTGCTGTGGCTGATGGGACGCATGGGTACACACTGGTGGCTGTACGTGTGGCTGGTGTGGGTGGTGTTCAATCTGCTGATCCTGTTTATCTACCCGTCGTTCATCGCGCCACTGTTCAATAAATTTGCACCCCTGCAGGACGATGTGATGAAAGCACGCATCGAATCCCTGCTCAAACGCTGCGGATTTACCGCGCAGGGATTGTTCGTGATGGACGGCTCGAAACGCAGCGCGCACGGCAACGCCTACTTCACCGGCTTCGGCAAAACCAAACGTATCGTGTTCTTCGACACCCTGCTGGAACGCCTGAGCATCAATGAAGTCGAGGCGGTACTGGCGCATGAACTCGGTCATTTCAAACGCCGCCATGTGGTGAAACGCATTGTGGCCACCTTTGCAATGAGCCTGGGGTTTCTGTGGTTGCTGGGCGTGCTGATGCAAACCACCTGGTTCTATCAGGGGTTGGGGGTTACCGCGCCGTCCACCGCGCTCGCGCTGTTGCTGTTCTTCATGGTGCTTCCGGTGTTCAGCTTTCTGCTCGGGCCGATCATGTCGGCCTACTCGCGCAAGCATGAATTCGAGGCTGACGCGTACGCCGCTAAGCAGACCGATGCCGCCGACCTGGTCAACGCACTGGTCAAACTGTATCAGGACAACGCGGCGACACTGACGCCCGATCCGCTGTATTCCAAATTTTACGATTCGCACCCCCCGGCGATGGTGCGTATTTCCCATCTGCAATCCGTGCCGGCCTGACTTTAATTCATGACAAGGAGAACCCTGTGAAACTGATCGCAAACCTGATATTCCCCGCAATGATGTTCCTGGGCGCCGCAACTGCCGCATCGGCCAATCCCTTTCCGAACGGCAATCCACAGACCGGGGAAAAGTTGTTTGCGCAATACAACTGCAACCGGTGCCACAACTCGATCATGGGCGGTGACGGCAACAAGATATTTACCCGCATTGATCGCAAGCGCAACACCCCGGCGGGATTGATCGAGCAGATCGGCATGTGCAGCGGCAATGTCAATGCGCACTTCACTCCGCAGGAAACGCAGGACATCGCTTCGTACCTCAATATCTTTTACAAATTCAAGTGAGACGGCCATGAGCAAGGCGATTGACTTGAGCAACAGGCAGTGCAAACCCTGCAAAGCCGGCACGCCGCCGCTGTCGAACGCGGAGGCTGATGGACTGATGCAAAAAATCGAAGGCTGGCAGCGCTATGACCACCTGATCAACAAAACCTTCCACTTCAAGAACTATTACCAGACCATGGCTTTCGTGAATGCGGTCGCATGGCTTTCCCACTCGGCGGATCATCATCCCGAACTCACCGTTGGCTATAACAGTTGCCGGGTGGAATACACCACCCATTCCGTACATGGTCTGTCGGAAAATGATTTCATCTGCGCCGCGAAAGTGGACGCGCTGTTCAAGATTTGAACGGGTTTCTGCACGGACAAGTTATCGCGGCTTTTGGCCGCCAATATCTGGTACGGCTGGATGACGACCGCGAAATAGCCTGTTTGACGCGCGGCAAAAAGAGCGAGGTTGCGTGCGGTGATATCGTCGACATCAAACGCACGGCAGAGGCTTCCAGCGGGGACGGCAGCGGCGCACAGGGCGTAATCGAACGCATCGCACCGCGCCGCTCGCTGCTGCACCGGTCCGATGCGTTCCGCGAGAAACTCATCGCCGCGAACGTCACGCAAATCATCGTGGTGGTGGCCGCAGAACCTTCTTTCAGCGACGAGTTGCTGGCACGTTGTCTGGTCGCGGCTTTTGACCAGAAGCTCGAGGTGCTGATCGTGCTGAACAAATGCGATCTGCCCGACGCCGCAGCGGCCGCGCGCAAAAGACTCATCCCCTATACCGCGATCGGCTACCGCGTGCTGGAACTCAGCGCCAAACAGGATGTTTCCGCGTTGCGGCCATTCCTGCACGGGCACACCAGCGTGCTGGTCGGCCAGTCCGGCATGGGAAAATCCACGCTGATCAACGCACTGCTGCCCGATGCGCAGGCTGCCACCCGCGAGATATCGACGGTGCTGGATTCCGGCAAACACACCACCACCCACGCACGGCTGTACCGGGTCGATGCAGACAGTTCATTGATCGACTGTCCGGGTGTGCAAGCCTTCGGCCTGCATCACCTGAGTTTCGGCGGAATAGAACAGGGTTTCGTGGAATTCGCGCAATATCTGGGCCAGTGCCGTTTTCGCGATTGTCGCCATGCCCACGAACCGGGATGTGCGTTGCGCAATGCGGTTGCGGAAGGGAAGATCGATGCCCGCAGGCTGGAGTTATTCCTGAAAATTGCCGCGAACAAGGCGTAGCAACGCCGCACGCCTACAACACATCCAACCCCAGTTTCTTCCACCCTTCGCGTCCCAGCTTGTTCATCGTCCCGATATTGTTATCGACGATACGGTCTGCATCCGGAAAAGCCGCCACGGCACGATCCACACTGTCTTCTCTAAGCAGGTGCAGTGTGGGGTAAGGTGAACGGTTGGTGTAATTCTCGATGTCGTCAGGCGCAGTGCCGGCAAATTGATACCGCGGATGCAGGCTGGCAACCTGGAATTCACCGTTGAATTCCGGTTCTGCCACCGCGATATCGACCGTGTCGAGAAAATCATTGAAGTCGAGAAAATCCGTCAGCACATGGGGATGGATCAGCAGCGTGGTGTCGAGCTTGTCGGGATCGGCATCCTGCAATGTGCGCAACTCGTTCATCAGCTCTTCCAGCAATTCCTCAGGCGTCGTCGCCGCACTGACCACATAGCGTATCTGTTTCTTGACGTGCACGGCCTTGGCGAACGGACACAAATTGAGGCCGATGACGGCTTTCTCCAGCCAGTGTTGCGTTGCGGCGATGATGGTTTCGGTTTTGTTGGTCATTCGACTTGTTCCTAGATCGATAAGGGCGGTTCATCCATCAATGCAATCTGTTCGCGCAATTCCAGTATGCGGTCCTGCCAGTAACGTTGCGTATTGAACCAGGGAAAGGCAACGGTAAATGCCGGGTCATCCCAGCGCCGCGCGATCCACGCGGCGTAATGGATCAGGCGTAAAGTGCGCAGCGCTTCGACCAGGTGCAATTCGCGCGGATCGAAGTCGTAAAAATCCTCGTAACCGGCCAGCAGATCCGAGAGTTGCCGCGTCATTTCGGCACGCTCGCCCGACAGCAGCATCCACAGATCCTGGATGGCAGGCCCCATGCGACTGTCGTCGAAATCCACGAAGTGCGGCCCGGCATCGGTCCACAGCACATTGCCGACATGACAGTCGGCATGCAGGCGCAATTGCTTTACGGCTCCGGCGCGATCGTAACAGCGCCTCACGCCATCCAGCGCCTGCTCAACCACGCCGCGATAAACTTCCGCCAACTCTGCCGGAATAAAGTCATGCGCCAACAAATAGGCACTCGGCTCCACACCGAAGTTCTGAATGTCGAGCGTGGGGCGATACTTGTAGGGCTGCAGCGCACCGATTGCGTGGATGCGGCCGATGAAGCGCCCCATCCATTCCAGCGTAGCGGGGTCATCCAGCTCCGGTGCCCGGCCGCCATGCCGGGTGAACACCGAAAAACGAAAACCATGAAACTTGTGCAAAGTGTTGCCGTTGATTTCCAGCGCCGGCACCACCGGAAGCTCGCGTTCAGCCAGTGTCGCGACAAAAGCGTGTTCTTCCAGTATCTCGGCGTCTGACCAGCGCTCGGGCCGATAAAACTTGGCGATCAGCGCAGGCCCGGTTTCCATGCCTGTCTGGTAGACGCGGTTCTCATAGCTGTTCAGGGCAAGCAGCCGGCCGTCGCCCGGCAAACCGATGCTGCCCAACGCATCAAGCACGGCATCCGGGGTAAGTTCGGTAAATGGCTGTATGTGCATATACCGGATTGTACGGCAGCAGCGCAGCAACCTGTTGTTAGACACACAAAATGGGACTATGCGCAAAAATATGCGTCTTTATGAAACTATTCGCTTTTGTAACGTTCCAAAGTTGTAGTATTATTTGGACAGTTTGAGCAGCAGGAATAAGTTGCATTTTCATTATAAATAAACCACTTCAGGAGAGAGCTATCATGGACGAACATTTGGATACGACGAACTTAAGGATCGTGCAACAGGAAAAGCTGAAAGAGCTGCAAGCCCAGCAAAAAAACCTGAAGGAATTGCAATCCGAATTGGAACGCATCAATACCAAGATCAAAAACCATGAAAAGCTGTCTGAAGATGACACCAAATTCATCGGCAATCTGGGTTGGCTGAGCGCGTTGTCGGTGACGATAGCGGCCATCGCTTCCAGCCTTTAACCTGTGCTTTAGCCGGCATTGCCTGGCGGCGGCAGGAAAGCAGCAAACAGAAAAGCAAAAGGACGGTTGATTCCGCCCTTTTGCTTTTCTGTTTGCTGCTTCAGTTAATCAAGCCGCTTGATATGTGTCGGGCTAACCCAGCAGGCTGGCCAGCGACAACAGCAGCAACATGATCAACCAAAGCACCACAGTACGCCATACCAGTCCGATGAATCTTTGCATGGAATCTACATCTGCACCGTCGCCCACACCCAGTTCAGGCCTGTCCAGAAGTGACCCGCCTTGCGGTATCGGCATACCCAGACGCACGCCCAATGCACCCGCACCGCCTGCCAACAATATGCCCGCTTCGCTGTCAGTCCATTGCGATGCCTGGAAACGCCAGCAATGAATGGTGTCTTCAAAGTCCCCGACAATGGCAAAGGTCATGGCAGTCAAACGGACCGGCAACCATTCCAGAATGTAAAACGCCTTTTGCGCGAAGCCGCCAAACTCACCCGATCCCTGTTCAATCTGGTCGATTTCGTAGGAATCTAGCGGCGGAAACTCCTCAGCCGTGTTGCCCTCGCCGCTCCAATGCGTGCGCAGGAACTGTCCCAGGCGATAGAGCACCGCACCCGCCGCCCCGCCCAGGCCGAGTACGCTGAACAGCACGAACCACACGATCACGCCGAACACGTTGCGATTTGAAGCGATCAGCCCCTGCTCGATCGTGACGCGCGCCACTTCTTCCGCATTCAATTCGTGCGAGGGTATATCGCGCCAACGGGACAACAGACTGCGCGCTTCATCCAACCGGTCCGTCCGCAGTGCCAGATGAATGTCGGTGAAATAATGGCTGAACTGACGAAATCCCATGGTGAGATACAACACCAGCACGTTGAATGCCCAGGCCAGTATCGGATGCACGCGATACAACAGCCAGTACGCCGCCATGACAGCCGCCAACAGCGGCAATACCGCGACCAGCCAGGCGATCTTGCCGTGTTTGTGTTGTCCTGCATTGAAATGATGCTGAAAAAACAGAACGTAGCCTGACAGCCAACCGTACAGGGATTTACGCGAAGAGAGCGGTTGGAGCTGTTCCAGTAACAGCGCGGCAATCAGGGCAAGCAAACTCATGGTGTCAGAAACGGTTTCATTGATTTATATGGGACGAAAGATAGCACAATACGCCAGCCTTGCGCAGTGTGCACATGAAGCAGCGCACAGGTGATCCTGCCGTGGCCAAAATTTATAGCACCAATGGCTATGCGCCGGCACAGATCAGAACTTGATATTCCATCTGATTCTCTGCACGATGCGGCTGTATAAATTTGTTTCGTCAGGCTTGCCATCAAAAACTGGACTCTAAAATTGATCCCCGAGAAAACGCTGGCCACTTTAGGCTTGCGCCTGTTCGGATTTACCAGGATACCCATGATGCTTTACGTCATGCCTTCTGTCATGGAGATCTCAAACGAACGTGTTGTAGTCAGAATTCCCCTGAAAAGACGAACCCGCAACCATCTCGGATCAATGTACTTTGGCGCGCTCAGCGTTGGCGCCGACTGTTCTGTCGGTGCACTGGCCATGCATCTGATCAAACAGCAGCCCGTCAGGGTATCCCTGATTTTCAGGGATTTCAGCGCGGAGTTTCACAAGCGTGCCGAAGGCGACGTGGATTTTTGCTGCAATCAGGGGAAGGAAATTTCAAATCTTGTCGCGCTGGCCGCAACATCGGACCAGCGGGTCGAGATGCCGGTTAAAGTGATCGCGACCGTCCCGGATCAGGGCGACGATCCGGTAGCCACATTCGTGTTAACGCTTTCCCTGAAAAGAAAGACTTGAACCAGGGCGGTGAACATGCCGATTTTGATTTTCCCGATTCGATTGGCAATGGAACACGGCCAAGATCAATAATGCGATTAGCGACATTTCATACGCTCTAACTCAGATGATCATCCCGGCTGCAACCGTATTGTTGGTCGACTCGTCGATCACGATAAAGCTGCCGGTAGCACGGCCGGTGGCATAGCTGTCGAACACCAGTGGCTGCTGCACCCTGATTGCCACATGCGCGATATCGTTCATGTGAAGGGTATCGGTGGTGTGCCGTCCCAGCGTGTTCACGTCCACACGATAGTCTATATTCGAAAACAGACATTTCGCGGTGCGTGTGGTGTGCTTGACCAGATATTTGCGGTTCTTGTCCAGCGGGGTTTCAGACAACCAGCACAGCATCGCCGCGAATTCTTTCGCCACCTTCGGCAATGTGTCGTTTCTGACGAACATATCTCCGCGTGAAATATCGATCTCGTCTTCCAGCGTCAAAGTCACGGATTGCGGCGCATAAGCCCGCTGCAGGTTGCCGTCATAGGTCACGATTTCCTTGACCCGGGTGATCCGGCCCGAAGGCAGTACGGTGATCTCGTCGCCGACCGCGATCTCGCCCGCTTCGATGCGCCCCATGAACCCCCTGAAATCATGGTGTTCATCGGTCTGCGGGCGGCATACCCATTGCACCGGATAACGGAAGTCGGTGGTGTTGACGTCGTGATCGATCACGATGTTTTCCAGCAGATTCATCAGCGTGGTGCCCTGATACCAGTCCATGTTGTCGCCGCGATCGACCAGCATGTCGCCCATCAATGCCGACAGCGGGATGCAGGTGATATCGCTCAGGCCCAGCTTCGCGGCGAACTCAAGATACTCGGCGCATATTTCGCTGAACCTGGCTTCGGAATAATCCGCCATATCCATCTTGTTGACCGCCAGCACGATGTGCGGAATGCCAACCAGGCTGGCTAGATAAGTATGGCGGCGTGTCTGCACCAGCACGCCCTTGCGCGCATCGACCAGGATGACCACGAGGTTGGCGGTGCTCGCCGCCGTCACCATGTTGCGGGTGTATTGCTCATGGCCGGGTGTGTCGCCGATGATGAACTTGCGCTTCGGAGTCGCGAAGTAGCGGTACGCGACATCGATGGTGATGCCCTGCTCGCGCTCGGCTTGAAGACCGTCGGTGAGCAGGGAAAAATCCACTGTAGCCATGCCGCGCTTTTCGCTTGTTTTTGAAATGGCCGAGAACTGGTCCTCGAAGATCGATTTAGAATCGTGCAACAGACGTCCGATCAGCGTGCTCTTGCCATCATCGACGCTGCCTGCGGTGATGAAGCGTAATAGTTGTGTTTTATTGGTCATGATATTCGTCTTCAATTCTTAAAATTACATAAAACTGCCAGACATGGAGGCAGAAACCGTCGTGAGCGGATCAGCATTGGGTAAGCGCGGAGCACAGGCACCGGAGCGTATGTGCAATACATGAGGATGCCGAGCACCGCGCGTGCCCGATGGTGTCCCGCGCAACAGGTTTATGCGCCATGTCAGAAATATCCTTCCTTTTTTCTCAGCTCCATCGAGGCATCCGAGGTCTGGTCGTCCATGCGGGTCGCGCCGCGTTCGGTGATGCGCGTCATCGCGGTTTCGGCGATGATCTCCCGCGCATTGCTGGCATGGGATTCGACCGGGCAGGTGCAGGTAATATCGCCGACAGTACGAAAACGCACAATTTTTCTGACGACAGTCTCACCAGCTTGCGGCTGCACCAAGCCACTCACCGGCATGATGCCACCGGGACGCTGAATCACGTCGCGCTCATGCGCGAAGTAGATGTCGGGGATCTCCAGTTTTTCGCGCTCTATGTATTGCCAGATGTCCATTTCCGTCCAGTTGCTGATCGGGAACACGCGGATGTTTTCGCCGGGATGCACGCGTGTATTGTAGATGTCCCAAAGTTCGGGGCGCTGGTTCTTCGGGTCCCACTGCCCGAACTCGTCGCGGAACGAGAAGATGCGTTCCTTGGCACGCGACTTTTCCTCGTCGCGCCGCGCACCGCCCATGCAGGCATCGAAACCGAATTCGGCGATGGTTTCGAGCAGCGTCACCGACTGGAACACGTTGCGGCTTTGCAGTGCATACTTCAGCACCACCGTGCCTTTTTTCATGGAACCTTCCAGTGAACGCACGATCAACCGCTCGCCCAGTTCGGCGGCACGCTTGTCACGAAACGCGATGACCTCCGGGAAATTGTGCTCGGTATCGATATGCACCAGCGGGAACGGAAACTTCGCGGGACGAAACGCCTTCTCCGCAAGTCGCAGCATCACGATGGAGTCCTTGCCGCCGGAAAACAGTAACGCGGGATTTTTGCACTCCGCCGCGACCTCGCGCATGATGTGGATGGATTCGCTTTCCAGTGCGTCCAGATGGGTAAAGATGTGTGCAGTCATGCTGTCTTTCTCGATCAATTCCATAAACTTTTCCGTTTCAAAGATTCCGGTTCAGGCCAGTTTCGCACTACGCTCGTCGTGTGTCTTTACCGACACTCCTGCCCCATGCGCTATCTGCTTGACCTGGCTGACATGCAGGCCACACTCTTTGTTCTCGGGGTTTTGGTTACGACTAACGTCGCTCGCTTCGCTCCCGACATAAGTCTTCGCCGAAACCCCGGCCCCATGGGCCACCTGCGGCGCGGGGCTGGCGTGCAGACCGCACTCTTTGTTCTCGGGGTTTTCCCACCACCAGCGGCCGGAGCGGATATCCTCACCCGGCGTAACGGAACGGGTGCAGGGCGCGCAGCCCAGGCTGGGATAGAACTGGTCGTGCAGCTTGTTGTAGGGAACATCATGCTGGCGGATGTACGTCCACACGTCCTTGTTCGACCATTCCAGCAGCGGGTTGAATTTATGCAATCTGTTGTCTTCATCGTATGAGGATATTTCCAGATTTCCTCGTGTCACCGCCTGGTCGCGGCGCATTCCAGTCAGCCACGCGCCCTTGCCTGCCAGGGCACGGCGCAATGGTTCGACCTTGCGCGCAAAGCAGCACGCCTTGCGATTCTCCACGCTATCGTAAAATCCGTTGATGCCATGTTGCGCGACATAGGCTTCGACCAGCGCACTGTCCGGGAAATAGACCTGCAGCAGAATCGTATAATGGTTGCGTACTGCCTGCATCAATTCGCAAGTCTCCTCCGGCAAGCGGCCGGTATTCAGACTGAACATGGCTATGTCGAAACGATTTTTTGCGATGATATCTGTCAGCACCATGTCTTCAGCACCCAGACTATTGGCAAATACCACCGGCGAAAAATCCCGGACTGCCGCAGCAAGCACGACCTGCACCTGTTCCACTTTTTGTTGCAATGTCATAGTTCACCTCCGCGCTGTACACGACGAAACAACGGCAAACTTTCATCCGATGACGCCTGATAAAAAAATGAGAAGTCGTTCAACCCCTTTAATGCCTCAGCGATATCCTTGTCGAAGCGGGTGACATAAGCATCGAACCCCACCCGCTGCAGGTAAAACATCTGGTCACGCAGCACATCACCGATTGCACGCAATTCCCCGGAATATCCCAGCCTTGCCCGCAAATGATGGGCAATCGTGTATCCCCGCCCATCCGAAAATTTCGGAAAATCGACCGCGATGATCGAAAATTTTGCCAGTTCATTTTTCAAGTCTTCTGCCCGCTCATCGCTGGCCAACCATACGCCCAATTCGGTGCGCACTTGCAGCACATCGCGCTGTGCCTGCCATACTTTCAACGGCACGATAACTTTGCCCGGAGGAACAACAGCGCTTTTCGGCGTGTCGCTTCCACTCAGGCGGAATACTGTCCAGTTGTCATCTGAAATAGTTCTGTTTTTGATGATCATGTCTTAAAACCTCGGCGAGTAGTACGGCGTGTCATAGGGCGTGCCTGTTTGCAGTAAGGCATATTCGGCACCAGCCAACGCTTTATCGTCTTCAACCAGTGCCGCATACACATGTTCCTTGAAAGGGCCATGACCGATACGGCGTACGGTATCGATGAAGCGCTCGTCGTCAAAACGCTCACGCACATATACCTGCAGCAAGCGGGCTATCACCTCCGGGATTTGCGCAAAAGTGAAAGAACGCCCGATAACTTTGCCCAGGCTGCAGTGATTGCCCTGCGCGCCACCGATCGACACCTGGTACCACTCCTCACCGTCCTTATCCACGCCGAGTATGCCGATGTTCCCGACATGATGATGTCCGCAGGCATTCATGCATCCCGACATGTTCAGTTCTATCTCGCCGATGTCATGCTGAAAATCAAGGTTGTCGAATCTCTCGGCGATCGCCTTGGCCAGCGGGATGGAACGCGCGTTGGCCAGCGAGCAAAAATCCCCGCCCGGGCAGCAGATGATGTCAGTCAACAGGCCGATATTTGGCGTGGACATACCCCGCTCCCTGGCCGCTTGCCACAAATCGAACAGGTCGGATTGCTTGACATCAGCCAGCACCAGATTTTGCATGTGCGTGACGCGCAATTCACCGTAGCTGAAACGCTCCGCCAGGTCTGCGGCCGCATCCATTTGATCGGCAGTCGCATCACCCGGCGCGATGCCAGTTTTTTTCAACGACAGAACTACCGCTGCATATCCAGGAACCTTGTGCGGTTTAACGTTGCGCTGTACCCAATTGGAGAAAGCCCTGTTCTCGCTCTGGTGTGCCGCAATGGCAGCATCGTGCTTCGGCAGTTGTTCATAATCAGGCGCGGTGAAGAAAGCCGCAACACGGTTCAATTCCCCGACTGAAATAGTGCATGGGCCGTTTTTGGTGAACTGCCAGTCGGCTTCCACTTGGCGTTTGAATTCCCCGATACCGAGCGCTTTCACCAGTATCTTGATGCGCGCTTTAAACATGTTATCGCGGCGACCATACTCGTTGTACACGCGCACGATAGACTCCAGATACGAGATGGCATGCTGCCACGGAACGAAATCGCAAATCTCCGTGCCCAGGATAGGTGTGCGTCCCAGACCGCCACCCACAAGCACGCGAAAACCGACCTCGCCCTGCACATCCTTCACCGCCACCAGACCGATATCATGCACCGCTGTCGCCGCGCGATCTTCGCTTGCGCCGGTGATCGCGATTTTGAATTTGCGCGGCAGGTAGGCGAACTCCGGATGGAATGTGCTCCACTGACGCAGTATCTCGGCAAAAGGGCGCGGGTCGACGATCTCGTCGCGTGCCACACCAGCGAATTCGTCGCTGGTAATATTGCGTATGCAATTTCCTGAAGTCTGATTGGCGTGCATTTCCACGCTGGACAGATGCGCCAGAATATCCGGTACTTCCTGCAGTTTGATCCAGTTGAACTGGGTATTCTGGCGCGTGGAAAAATGCCCACAGCCACGATCGTACTTGCGCGCAATAAATGCAAGCATGCGCATCTGTTGCGCACTCAGCAAACCGTAAGGTACGGCGATGCGCAGCATGTAAGCATGAATTTGCATGTACACGCCGTTTTGCAAGCGCAAGACACGGAATTCATCCTCTGTCAGCTCACCTGATAAGCGCCGGCGCACCTGGTCACGAAACTGCGCGACGCGTTCGGCGGTAATCCGGTGATCGAATTGATCGTAACGATACATTTAGTTTTCCTCCGGAACTTCCTCGGGTACTTCCTCGGCAGATACTATTACCTCGGCCAGAAAACTTCTGGACACTGGCAGCAACAACGCGGCATCCAACGGAAATTTTGCGCCATACTCCAGGATGTACTCCACATCTGCATCTTCATCGTGGCGCAACGCCATACCTATGTATGCATATTCACCGGCTTCTCCAACCACCACGCCGATGCGCCCGCCACAGCCATTGAACCAGCAGACTTGTTTTGGCTTGTTGGGTTTATTGGTACTCATGATTCTTTCCTTAATATTTATAAAAATGCCATTCTCGTCCCGATGACCAACAACACGGTCGCCAGCACCGGACGCAATATTTTTTCGGGCATTCGGGCGCTCAAGTGGCTGCCGAGGTAAATCCCGGGCAACGAGCCCAGCAGCAGACTGCCCAGCAATACCGAATCCACAGTGCCCAGTACGAGATGCCCCATTCCGGCCACCGCGGTCAGCGGCACTGCATGTACGATGTCCGTCCCCACCACTTTCGCGGCATGCATGCGCGGATAGAGGAACAGCAACGCAACTGTGCCGAGTACGCCAGCACCCACCGAAGAGATTGCCACCAGCGTACCGACCACGCTGCCGGTGATGACTGTCGCAGCGGCCAGATAACGATGGTGCAGCTCGTAGACCCTGTCGTCGTTGCGCTGCGCGAACCGTTTGATCCTGTTCTTTAACAACAGGGCGGCGGCGGTCAGCAACAGTGCCACGCTCAATATCCCGGTCACCAGACTACCCAGCGTTTTCGTGTCCGATACCAGATATTTCAGCAGGACAAGGGTGATCACGGCGGCGGGCAGGCTGCCCAGACTGAGCCAGCCTGCCACTTTCCAGTCCACGGTGCCGCGCCGTCCGTGCACCCACCCGCCCAGTGTCTTGGTCAGCGAGGCATAGAGCAGATCGGTACCGACGGCGGTGGCCGGGGAAACGCCGAACAACAGCACCAGCAGCGGCGTCATCAACGAACCACCGCCCACCCCGGTGACGCCGACAACTAGCCCGACCAGAAAGCCGGATAATGTGTACATCCAGTCCATGCGCTACCACCAGCTGAAATCAATTAAGCGCATTCTAGGTTGCACGCCTTATATCTTTAAATACTTTTATGCTAATATCTTATAGCTTATTAATATAAATAAAGGACGCCATGAATTTGCAACAACTGCGTTTTCTAAATGAGATCGTGCGCCAGGGATTGAACATTTCCGAAGCTGCCGGGGCGCTGTACACCTCGCAGCCCGGCATCAGCAAGCAGATCCGTTTGCTGGAGGAAGAGCTGGGTATCGAGATCTTCGTGCGCAACGGCAAACGTATCGTGGCCGTCACCGAGCCGGGCAAGGCCGTGCTGGCCATCGCCCAGCGCATGCTGCACGATGCCGAAAATCTCAAACAGGTCGCGGAGGAATTCCATTCGCAGAACATCGGCAAGCTGACCATCGCCACCACGCACACCCAGGCTCGCTACGCCCTGCCACCCACCGTCAAGCAATTCATCAAGCGTTATCCCGGGGTGAAGCTGGGCCTGCACCAGGGCAACCCCACTCAGATCGCCGAACAGGTGCTGAGCGGGGAAGCCGACATCGGTATTGCCACCGAAAGCCTGGCGTTGTACGACGAACTGGTCACACTACCCTGTTATGAATGGAATCATTGCATCATCGCGCCGCTCAAACACCCGATACTGGCGGAAAGAAAGCTGACGTTGGAGAAGATCGCGCAATACCCGATCATCACTTACGACTTCGCCTTCACCGGTCGCAACAAGATCAATGCCGCGTTCGAGGCAGCCGGCATCCAGCCCAACATTGCGCTGACCGCGATCGATGCGGATGTGATCAAGACTTATGTAGAATTGGGTTTGGGTATAGGGATACTGGCGAAAATGGCTTTCGTCCCCGATCGTGACAAACAATTGCGCATGCTGGATGCAAGCCATTTGTTCAAGCCCAGCACCACCCGGATCGCGATACGCCAGAACGAATACCTGCGCGGCTACACTTACGACTTCATTGAACTGTTTGCCCCGCACCTGACCCG
>JBDTCC010000150.1:0-41313 GCA_039923775.1 Gallionella sp.
TCGAAGCGATCCAGGTTCATCACCTTGGTCCATGCCTTTACGAAGTCGCCGACAAACTTCTTCTGCGAGTCCGCGGTTCCGTAGACCTCAGCCAGGGCTCGCAGTATCGAGTTGGAACCAAAAACAAGATCCACACGGGTGCCGGTCCATTTCAGTTTGCCCGTCTTGCGATCACTGCCTTCAAACATATCTTCGTCTTTGGATGTTGCTTTCCAGGCTGTAGCCATGTCGAGCAGGTTGATGAAGAAATCGTTGGTGAGCAAACCCGGTCGCTTGGTAAAGATGCCATGCCGGGTCTGTCCGACGTTGATGTTCATGGCGCGCATGCCACCGACCAGAACAGTCATTTCAGGCGCGGTAAGCGTGAGCAGTTGCGCCTTGTCGAGCATCAGCTTTTCGGCCGAGACGCTGTATTTGGCTTTCTGAAAATTACGGAAGCCGTCGGTGATGGGTTCCAGCACAGCCATCGCTTCAACGTCGGTCTGAGCCTGCGAGGCATCCATGCGACCGGGCGTAAAAGGTACGGTCACGTTTACGCCGGCATCCTTCGCGGCCTTTTCGACACCGGCATTACCCGCCAGCACAATCAGGTCAGCCATGGAGATTTTTTTGCCGCCCTTTGCCGAACCGTTGAAATCTTTCTGGATTTCTTCAAGCTTGCCCAGCACCTTGGTCAGTTGCACGGGTTGATTTGCCTCCCAGTCCTTCTGCGGCGCGAGACGAATACGCGCACCGTTTGCTCCGCCGCGCTTGTCGGAGCCGCGGTACGTGGATGCCGACGCCCAGGCGGTCGACACCAGTTGCGAGACTGACAGGCCCGAAGCCAACAACTTCTCCTTGAGGGAGGCAATATCCTTCGCATCGATCAACTTGTGATTGACCGCAGGAATGGGATCTTGCCAGAGCAGCTCTTCCTTCGGCACCTCAGGGCCAAGATAACGCGAACGCGGGCCCATGTCACGGTGGGTCAATTTGAACCAGGCGCGCGCGAAGGCATCAGCGAACTCATCCGGATTCTTTTGGAAGTGGCGCGCAATTTTTTCGTAGGCCGGATCCATCCGCATCGCCATGTCCGCTTCTGTCATGATGATCGGGACTTTCTTCGACGCATCGGCTGCGGCCGGGGCCATGTTGCCATCGGTTGCCTGTTTTGGCGTCCATTGATGGGCACCTGCCGGACTCTTGGATAACACCCAATCATAGCCGAACAGCATGTCGAAATAGCTCATGTCCCACTTCGTCGGAGTTGGCGTCCAGGAGCCTTCCAGGCCGCTGCCGATCTGATCGCCGCCCTTGCCGCTGCGGAACGTACTTTTCCAGCCGAGACCCTGCTCCTCAAGGCCGGCTGCTTCGGGTGCAGGTCCGACCAGCGCTGCGTCGCCCGCTCCATGGCACTTGCCGAAAGTGTGGCCGCCACAGGTGATCGCCACGGTTTCGTAGTCATTCATCGCCATACGCGCGAAAGTCTCGCGCACGTCACGGCCGGAGGCGAGCGTATCGGGTTGGCCACCGGGGCCTTCTGGGTTCACGTAAATCAGACCCATCTGCACGGCAGCCAGCGGATTTTCCAGGTTCCGCTCGCCGGTATAGCGATCCTTGTCGTCGAGCCATTTTTTTTCATTGCCCCAGTAGACATCGATCTCCGGCGCCCAGATGTCCTCGCGCCCACCGGCGAAGCCGAAGGTCTTGAAACCCATCGATTCCATGGCAACATTGCCGGTGAGAATAATCAGGTCGGCCCAGGAGATTTTGTTGCCGTACTTTTGTTTGATCGGCCACAGCAGCCGGCGTGCCTTGTCGAGGTTAACGTTATCGGGCCAGCTGTTGAGCGGGGCAAACCGCTGGTTGCCGTGGCCTGCGCCGCCGCGGCCGTCACCGGTGCGGTAGGTGCCTGCGCTGTGCCAGGCCATGCGAATGAAGAGCGGACCGTAATGACCGTAGTCCGCCGGCCACCATTCCTGTGTATCGGTCATCAGGACGGTGAGATCCTTCTTCACAGCCGCGAGATCAAGTGTTTTGAATTCCTCGGCGTAGTTGAAGTCCTCGCCCATCGGGCTGGACTCGGAGGTATGCTGGTGCAGGATTTCGAGCGGCAGCTGATTCGGCCACCATTCCCGGATTGACGTACCGCTTCCAACATTATGAAGAATCGGGCATTTATTTTCAGTTGTCATGATGTTGATTCCTTTCATGGTGTGATGTGGGGAACTGCAATATAAATACCATTATTCTATTTGTATAATTGATTACACTTAGAACATTGATAGTTTTTGAAAATAACACGAGAAGCTGTATATCCGACCAGAATAACGGCTCGGCGTTCCATTCTTTAATACCGAGCGTAATATCTGTGGTCGCATCGGCATATGCTTAATGTCTGGACACCACCGGGCCGCTGAAAATGAAATTATTTACGGTTAATTTCTTACAACTGTTTGATATGCGAAACACAGGGGCAAGTCCGCCCCGCTGAAACATCCGATGTTCGCCGCGCAGCGTGAATGATTTATAGAAAGGATGCCTATTGACGCTTGCGGATAGCGCTATCCACGCTCCACGCACCGCCGCCTGCTGCGGACAGATATAGAAACATGAAGCAATAAAAAACGGCCGCCTCACCATGGTTAAGTACCGGCCAGAATCCATGCGGGGCATGTGCCATGAAATACGCAAATGCCATTTCGCCCGACAGAATAAACGCGACTGGCCGGGTAAAAAGACCAATCAGGATAAAAAATCCGCCGAACAATTCCAGTACACCGGCCAGACCGATAAGAGAAAACAATGGAATATCACCCATAGGCGCGGGGTACCCGAACAACTTCATTCCACCGTGTTCCATGAATAAAAAGGCCGTTACGATACGAAGTACACTCAATAATTTGGGCGCCCATGTTGCGCTCCAGTAACTTATCTTAGTCATATCTTCTCCTATTCGACAGTTTCAACATTGACCTGGTTTGCGTTGGCCGGACCAACTCTCATATGCAACGCACTCGTACAATATCATTTCAGCACTGATTTTCAAGTAAAGCTACCCACAAATGCACCAGGTACGCAACGACCAAAGTGCCGATGTTCGTGCTTGGTTCCCTGCCAAACACGCTGTGCATTTCACGCCATGTAAAAAATTTCAACAACTATCAGATGAATTTATGAGTCTCGGATTATCGGCTGCAGAAGCAACGGATCCGGTGCCCTGCTCCTACTTAGGATGTCCGCCGCTTACCAGTCGGACATTCAGCATCTCACTTTTCTTCTTGTGACCTACTCCTTCCGATCCGAAACTGAGGGCATAGCCAAATTCCTCCATACCTTTCCCTATCCGCGTTGTAGCTGTCCAGAAATAAACCGCGTGTGTGTCTGGGAAAAGTGCCAAATTGATACGTGGGTTGGAACACTGGCGCTCGGCGATCGTTGCCAATTCCCGGATTTGTGGCACACGCCAATCGACATGGTTGGCAAAACCACCCGCATGATTGAGCTTGTTTGCCGCCTCCTGTGCTGACTTCCAGGTATAAGTGATAGGCTTGCCGGTACAGGTTTTTCCGGTCCACACCTGACCCAACGAACAGCGCATCCAGGTCAGATCCGGCTCGATATCGGTTAGCGTGCCATCGCCGTTGTCAATGAAACGATTGGTCGGTGACGACAGCGGATAAACTGACGTATCACAAGTTTGTTCAGCCCACACAGGTGACCAGCCCATTGAACTGCCCAGCATCAGCACAAACACAAAAAGTCTTGTCTTCATTGCTCCATCCCCCTTCCTAACCTTTTAAACAAAAAAGCAAGCGGATTCTTCCGCTTGCTTGAAGATATTCATCCGACAATAGAGAGCCAACAGAATGGCCGTCCTTTTATTTTATAGACCTTTACCTTTGTCGTAGCCAATACCGGAACCCTGCCACGGGTAACCGCGTCCGTCTTTCACCACGTCATTTTGCATCTGCTTGTCCACACCCAGTTCGATCTTGCTGCCAGAATTCATATAGGTAGCATAGGCCTCCATAGCAACCATGTCATCACTGTCCGGAGCAAGCGCGGTACCCTGCAGGGGCACCTGGATGCACCAATTAATCATGTCCCGGAGCGGCGCCACCCGACCCAGATCCGCCTGAAATTTGGGGAACGTGGCCGGGTTCGTTGCAGACGCATCCGGATGACAGTTACCGCAAGCCAATCCGTTGGTTGTCATCGAAGCCTTGCTGCCGTGCCAAAGCTCGTAGCCTTTATTCACCACGTCAATCAATTGCTTGTGTTGATCTGCAAGCTCGGCTTTGGTATATGGCTCCCTGGCCAAAGCAGGGTTAATGGCAAGCATCCCGATCAGAGTAACCGGGGTGATCAGTCCCATTACAACTTTTTTAGCATTCAGTTTCATCTCTATATCCTCCCTTAGACTTTAAAGCCATTTTTCATGAACGGAGTCAACGAATCCGCGAACGGGTCATAGTGCATCACACCTTTGAAGTTCTTCTCCAGATCGATATGCTGGGCGCCCATACCATCCTCAAAATTGCCCGGATCCGCACGCAACATCTGCGAATCAGGATAAGGCAATGCCACAGGGGGGTAAGGCCACGGCCATGAGGTGGATATGGTACCGACCGAGGACATGTTGCCTATCTTGTTGTACACAGTCTGATGCACATGCCCGTGGTAGGACATCCAGTGATCGAATTTCCGCATGATGTCGCGAATCTCGGGGGCATCCTCGGTCTGGAAATTCCAGCGCGGGTAATAGTCCCACAGTGGCGAATGGGTGAAGACCACGACTGCCTGATCCGGCCTGAGCTTGTTCACATCCTTTTTCAGCCAGTCAAGCTGTTCCTCGCGCACGCCCCACGGTCCGCAGATCGGGCTTTCGAGCATGGTCACAATATCCATTCTTTGTTCTGGAGACATGTTTTTTGCAGTCCAGAAATCATGC
Source organism: Gallionella sp. (assembly GCA_039923775.1). Classification (GTDB taxonomy): domain Bacteria; phylum Pseudomonadota; class Gammaproteobacteria; order Burkholderiales; family Gallionellaceae; genus Gallionella. Next base: position 4,934 of record JBDTCC010000150.1, read on the forward strand.
AACAGGATGGAGTTCATCCCGATGAAATGCACGCCCTTGTGATCAAATGACCAGGTCGGGCTGCCAAAATGGCCGCGCCATGCAGCCCCCATGTCCAGATACCAGTCATGCTCGCCGGGGATGACATGGAGCGGCATCGTTAGCCTGGATAGAATCTTGCCCCCCTTCTGCAACTGGGTGGCTGTGCCATTCTGGGCGATATCGCCGGTATACACGACGAAATCGGGAAGCGGCTTCATGGCCATGACTTTATCAACCGCATCGGACAACTGCGAATCAAATTTATGGTCGGCTATGTCGTAAAGATGCGAGTCGGTAATGATCGCAAACCGGAATGGTGTGACCTTGCCACCGCTCATTCCCGCAGCTTCAGCTACCTGCACCATTCCCATATTGACACCGACCGCACTCGCCATCAACGTGGCCAGTCCCGCCTTGCCACTGATCGTAAAAAAATCTCTCCTGCTCATCTTGTCTAAGTCAGTCATTACTGTTCTCCTCGTTTATTTTAAATAACCTGGTAAGGCCTGCCATGCATTAAGAACCCGTTCGTTTTCTTCAAGATGCTGCAATACTATTTTGCCGAGGTGTTGTTACATGCAGTTACACCGCCACATCGACATCGCGGATTTAAGGCCAAGCGACTTGCTTAATCTAACGAATTGTTTGAATCGGGAATATTGACGTAATCAATGACGTGCCGGCAGGCAGCTAAAACAACGATTCTTTCGGGAATTTACAGAGGGAAATAATATTGAAGATTTTATAAATCAAATCGATTCAAATAATCAATCATACAAATTGTTACATTCATTCATAATGTGAAAAATAATTACAATTTGATCGGTAAGCCTGAAATCGTTTTTTAAAAGGTGCGGGGAAATACCCTTCATTGGCGGGTAGTGAATGTTTCAGATTTTGCGGAACATGTGGAATTAACTAATCCATTTTATCCTAAGGCAAACCATGACTCTGCAAGAATTGCGGTATGTAGTTGCTTTAGCTGATGCCGGGCACTTCGGCCATGCAGCCGAGGCTTGCTTTGTCAGTCAATCCACGCTGTCTACCCAGATCAAGAAGCTGGAGGATTTTCTCGGCATTGTGTTGTTTGATCGTAGCCTGAAAAATGTGGCACTCACGCCGATCGGCCATGAAATAGTTGATTCTGCACGACGCATCATCGAAGAATCCACCCGGATTTGCGAAATATCCCGACAGATCAAAGACCCTATGGCTCGCGCCATTCGTCTCGGTGTCATACCCACGCTTGGGCCATATTACTTGCCCCATGCGCTACCATTGATACATGAAAGCTTCCCCAATTTGCGGCTATTGCTTCGGGAGGAAATGACACCGAACTTGCTTATCCACCTGCTCGAAGGAAAACTGGATGCAGGCCTGCTTGCCCTGCCTTTGCCTACCGACGATCCCACCATGGAAACCATCGAGCTATTCACCGAGCCATTTTTGGCAGCGGTACCCGCCGATCATCCCCTAGCCGCTGCAGAAGAGGTCCATATCGATGAATTGATTAATGCCGGGCTATTTTTACTGGAAGAAGGACACTGCCTGCGCAATCAGGCTCTGGAGGCATGCGGACTGGAAAAGCTCGAAAATGAGGAGTTTCGTGCGACCAGCCTGGAAACCCTACGCCAGATGGTCAGTATGGGACTGGGGGTCACATTGATTCCGGCTCTTGCCGGCATGCAATCTCATGATGCTGGTACCCGTGTTGTGCTGCGTCCGCTCACTTACCCGGGCGCATCACGCACAATCGGGCTGGTTTGGCGGCGACGCTCACCCTTCACAACCACCATGAATAATCTGGCGAAGTTCCTGAAAGACTCGATGCCCCAAGGGGTTCCGGTGTTCAAATAAAATCAGCTAACTACTTGTGAACAGCCGATGCATTTAAATGCATCGGCAACACCAGTTTCGCCATCAATCCTCCCGCCGCATTGTCTGCCAGGAATAATTCTCCATCGTTCAATCGCGCAGCCCGTTCCACGATAGCCAGGCCCAAGCCTGAACCGGTCGAATTGCTGCGTGCAGATTCGAGCCTGACGAAAGGACGTTTAACTGATGCATGTTGCGAGTCGGGGATACCGGGGCCGTGGTCCGCAACTGTCAGAGTGACGCGGTCTGCTTCCCGCCGGAGTTGCACCGTGATTTCACCCCCGCCATACTTGATGGCATTGTCCAGCAGGTTACTGAGCGCGCGCTTTAATAACAGCGGCCTGATGGCGATGGATGGAACTTCGTGCAAGTCGAGCGCCAACGATTTTGCTTGCGCGGAAAACCGATGTGCGACCTCTTCTACCAGCGATCTCATATTCGTCTGCTGCATCGCCTCGTATTCATCATGTCGCGCATAGTCGAGGAATTGCTGGATCACGGAATCCATCTGTTCAACATCGGCAGACAGCCCCCCGCGCAACGATTCATCCGAGCTCAATTCTGCGGCGATTCGCACCCGTGCCAGAGGGGTCCGCAAATCATGCGAGATGCCGGCCAACACCAGCGCACGCTCGCGTTCGTTGGCCGCAAGATCGGCGGACATCTGGTTGATGGCTCTTGATACCGTGACAATTTCCTGTGCCCCGCTTTCCGGAAGCGGCTGCGGCCATGTTCCCTGACCCACCTGCAGGGCGGCCTGTGCGATTTTTTTTAGCGGACGCACAACCTGACGCGCGATGAAATATGCACCGGGTAATGCCAGTACTAAAACTAGCAGGCTCCAGGGCAACAACACCCCGGACACCGAATTCTCGACCCTGTCCTTGGGCAACGCGATCCAGAACTCTTCATGACCGATAAAAAAACTTACCCATAAAGCATCCTCGCCATTACGTTCTGCCGCAAAGCGGGTATCGCTGCCCAAACTTTCGCGGACCTTCTTCATCATCAAACGCATTTCTGCGGGATGTTCCGGCAACGGCTTGAGTACATCGCCGGGATCTGCCATATGCAGACGCAGCCCTTCCGATCCGGCCAATTCTGCCAGCAGCGCGGTACGCCATTCTGGGGCTGCAGACAGCACGGCAGCCCGGGTCAGATTGACCACCGAGACAACCAGTTGCGCCATCTGTTTTGCGTGCGGTTCCTGTTGTACCTGACGGTATATCAGCACTGAAGCCACAAGCGACAGCACAATCAAAAAAACGATGAGCAAAAATGAACGTGCCAGCAAGGACCGTGGCAATTGCCTCAATGACTGGCTCCATCAGGCACGAACACATATCCGTGTCCCCACACCGTCTGGATGAAACGTGGTTTGGCGGGATCAGGTTCAACCAGTTTGCGCAGGCGCGAGACCTGCACATCAATGGCGCGATCAAACGGATCATGATCGCGGCCCCGTGCAAGCTCCATCAGTTTGTCGCGTGACAACGGTTGGCGGGGATGAGTCACCAGAGCCCTGAGGAGTGCAAATTCCCCGGTGGAAAGGGAAATCTGTTCGCCTGATCTTGTCAGCACCCTGGTGGCCAAATCCAGTTCGCAATCGCCGAACGAGATGGTCTTTTCCTCGAATTCCGGTGCGCCAACCGGCTGGGATCCCTTGCGGCGCAACACTGCATGGATACGTGCCACCAATTCGCGGGGATTGAACGGCTTGGGCAGATAATCATCGGCACCCATTTCCAGTCCGACGATACGATCAATCTCGTCGCCCTTGGCGGTGAGCAGAATTACCGGAACGTTCTCACCCGCACCCCGCAACCGGCGCAAAATCGCCAACCCATCTTCGTCCGGCAGCATCAGGTCAAGTACCAGCAAGTGATAACGCTTCAGTGTCAACGCCTTGTCCAGTGATTTACCGTCACCCACTGCCTTGGCCTCAAAGCCCTGCTCGGACAGATAGCGTAGTAACAGCTCGCGCAAACGAGCATCATCATCAACAATCAGGATTCGATGTGTATTTGTCATGACGCAATGATACACAGAAGCCCCATCAGGGTGCGAGCGGTTAAATGACTGAAACAAATATTTACAACTTAAGTCCCAAAAAAAACACTTTACTTACAGTCCCCCACTACTATCCCCCTCATGTTAGCCAAGGCGCCAAATATTTCCGGGGAAAGTCATGTATAACATTTCAAAAGCGCCGATGAAACCGCTAACTGTTCTGAAAACCCACCCAATAACGGGAAATTCGCAGCTGTTTTCAAGCTGGACTTCAACGCTTGCCAAACGGCTGATTGCGGTTTCTGCCTGCATCCTTCCAATGTTCAGCCTGAACGCGCTGGCAGCGAATACCCCGATGTTGACCGGCACTCCACCTTTATCTGTTGCGGTTACCAGCAGCATGCACGGACTCTCATTTCAGGAACGCATCGAACGCATGAAATCCATGACGCCGAAACAGCGTATTCATGAACGGGAATTGATGCATAAAGAATTGCAAAAAATGTCTCCCGAGCAACAATCTCAACGACGCGAGGAAATGCGCGAGCAGTTTCAACAGTTATCTTCCGAGGACCGCCGTATCGCTCGTGCACAGTTTCGCGAGGACATTAACAGCATGACTCCCGCAGAACGCCTCAGAAACCAGGATGAATTGCGTAGGGAATGGGACAGCATGACTCCGGAACAGCGTGCCGAACAGCGCAAGGAAATGCGCGAACACTGGGAACAAATGTCCCCTGAAGAACGCGAGCAAATTCGTTTGGGGATGCAGGAGCATTGGAAAGACATCCCCCCGGAACAACGCGAGGAACGCCGCAAGGAAATGCGTGAACACTTCAAAAACATGTCGCCGGAAGAACGCCGGCAATTCAAAAGCGACATGAACAAGCGGGATGATATGCCTGTGGTGGACGATGATTATCCCGGCGCCAAGGGCGGCGGCGAAGCCGTCAGTCAGGTAAAGTAGTAATACCCCCCATATCCACAAAGCTCAGGAAAGTGATTTCGGCTGGCAAAGTTCAGCCCACAGATCGTGGGTATTCGAATCTGTAATCTTCACGTCAACAAAATCTCCAGGCTTCAGGTGTGATCCATTTGTGATGTACACCACGCCATCTATTTCCGGAGCATCGGCTGAACTGCGCGCGACTGCGCCTTCTTCGTCCACCTCGTCCACCAGTACAGTGATGGTCTTGCCGATCTTGCGTTTCAGGCGCTGTTCGCTGATCTTCTCCTGCAACAACATCAGCCGTTCGAGTCGCTGTTGCTGCACTTCGGGTGCGATGTGGTCCGGCAGTGCATTGGCCACCGCCCCGTCCACAGGGGAATAAGCGAAAGCGCCAACACGATCCAGTTGCGCCTCTTGTAGAAAGTCCAGCAATTCCTGGAATTCCGACTCGGTCTCGCCGGGAAAACCGACGATGAATGTGCTGCGCAACGTGATGTCCGGGCATATCTCGCGCCATTGCCTGATGCGCGCCAGCACATTCTCGCTGCTGGCCGGGCGTTTCATCAATTTCAGAATGCGCTGATTGGCATGCTGGAACGGGATATCAAGATACGACAATATCTTACCTGCGGCCATCAGGGGGATCACTTCGTCCACATGCGGATACGGATACACATAATGCAAGCGCACCCAGACGCCCAGCTCACCCATTGCCGCTGCCAGTTCAGTCATGCGGGTCTTGAGCGGCTTGCCGCCCCAGAATCCGGTGCGATATTTCACGTCTACGCCGTAGGCGCTGGTGTCCTGCGAGATCACCAGCAGTTCTTTCACGCCTGCTTTGACAAGATTTTCGGCTTCCTGCATCACCTCGCCAACCGGACGGCTGACCAAGTCGCCGCGCATGCTGGGGATGATGCAGAAGGTGCAGCGATGGTTGCAGCCCTCGGAGATTTTCACATAGGCAAAATGTTTCGGGGTCAGTCGTATCCCCTGGGGCGGAACCAGATCCGAGTAGGGATCATGCGGTTTGTGCAAATGTGCATGCACTGCTTCCATCACCTCGTCAGTGGCATGCGGGCCGGTGACCGCAAGCACGCTCGGGTGCGCCTGCTTCACCACATCGCCCTTGGCACCCAGGCAACCGGTCACGATCACCTTGCCGTTTTCGGTCAGCGCCTCGCCGATCGCATCAAGCGATTCTGCCACCGCGCTGTCGATAAAGCCGCAAGTGTTGACCACCACCAGATCGGCATCCGTGTAGCTGGCAGAGATAAGGTAACCCTCGGCGCGCAAACGCGTCAGGATGTGCTCGGAGTCCACAGTCGCCTTCGGGCAACCGAGCGAGACAAAGCCGACGCTGGGAATCTTGTTCTTGGATTTCTTGGTGCTGGTAACGGGGGACATGTAACTTGATGATTAATGAAAGGCGCGCATTATACCGTTGCAGCTTGTGTTGTGCCTTTTGCGAGAATCAAAACCGTCAGCCCGCGTAGGTTGGGCTGAATGTAATGAAGCCCAACGTTTACCAATGCATGTTGGGCTTCGCAAGCTCAGCACCAACCTACAAAAACCACGCGCCCGTTCCCCTGTGCGCCGCCGAGTAGCGCAGGCGGGTCAGGGAATTCTAACGCATAGCTTTGCATAGCCATTCGGCCAAGCTGGCAAACAACGCCAGCCAAGCCGCTGGTTATGTTCGAGCACGTGGACGCGTAGCGGATCGTGTGAGTTTATGAGGAAGCCTGACCAGTCGAGCAACGCAGGGAACCCACGAAGTGGGCGGCAAACCGGGGTCACCTTTTCTTTGGTTACTTTCTTTTGGCGACGCAAAATAAAGTGACCGGTGTGCGGGACCGCACCCCGCGACTTTGATTTTGACTGGATTCCGGCCTGCGCCGGAATGACGAGTTATTCCGCCAACCACATCGCCATCAACCCCACCGTCGCCACCCCCAGCACAATCAATGTCACCTGCTGCACGGTATCGCGCAACTGCGCGCGCTTGTGCAGCCCGGGAATCAGATCGGCCACGGCGACATACAGCAGGCTCGCCGCCGCCAATGCCAGCAGTGACGGTATCCACGATTGCATGGTCTGGAGTACGAAGTAACCCAGCACACCGCCCGCCACCGAGGCGAAGCTGGCGATGATGTTCAACTGGAAGGCTTTGACCTTGCTGTAACCGGAGTTCAGCAGGATCGCGAAGTCGCCGACTTCCTGCGGGATCTCGTGCGCGATGATCGCCAGCGCGGTGACGATGCCGAGATGCATGTCAGTGAGGAAGGCCGCCGCGATGATGATGCCATCGACGAAGTTGTGGACTGAGTCGCCCACGGTGACCATCAGACCGCTGCGTCCGTGGTCATGGTTGTGCTCGCTGGCAATCAGCTCATGCGCCTCGCAATGCTCGTGGTGACAGTGCCTCCACAGCACCAGTTTTTCCAGGATGAAGAACAGCATGATGCCGAATAGCACCGTGCCGCTCAGCACTGCAACATTCGGCGTCAGCCTGATCGCCTCCGGCAGGATGTCGAGGAACACCGCGCCGAGCATCGCGCCGATGGCATAGCTCACCATCATGCCGAGGTATTTTTGCGCATGACGATTGAGTGCAAATACAGCCGCGCACATCACGCTCAACGCACCACCCGCCACACAGGCGGCAATGATCCAGGCCAATTTACTCATCGGGGATTGTTCGCAAAAATCAGGGGCGCGGATTATATCAGTTTGACGATAGTCACCGGCTAATCCAGCCAGATGAACGTACCCATGCGACCGGTCACGCCGTCGCGGCGATAGGAAAAGTATCGGTCGCGATCGCGGTATGTGCAACTGCCGCCGCCATAAATCCGGTTGATGCCGAGCGCATTCAGCCGCAGGCGAGCCAACGCATAGAGGTCGGCAAACCATTTTCCGTTTTGGCCGGGCACGAATGCCGAAGCGGCTTCCGGCTGTATCGCCACGAAAGCCGCGCGTACCTCGTCACCGACTTCGAATGCATCCTGGCTGATCGCCGGCCCCAGCCACACCATGATATTTTCCGGTGCGGCTTCCATCGCCTGCAGGGTGGCTTCGATCACCCCTGCCACTAGGCCTTTCCAGCCGGCATGTGCCACGCCGACCACACTGCCCTGCGTATCGCACAACAGCATAGGCAGGCAATCCGCCGTCATCACCACGCACACCGCGGCCCGGTGTCTCGCGATGCAGGCATCTGCCTGCGGCAAACATGAAGTCATATCTGCATTGGCAACAACCGTGCCGTGGACCTGCTCCAGCCATACCGGCTCACTGGGCAATAAAGCATTGAGCGACATGCGATTGCGCGCCACAGCCATCGGCGCATCGCCGACATGGTCGCCGAGGTTGAGGCTGTCATAGGGCTGGCTGCTGACGCCGCCTGCGCGGGTCGTCTGCAATGCCTTTACATTTGACGGCGCGGGCCAATCCGGAATGATCAAATGTTCAGGCAGGCTCATTCACTATGGCCTCTATCTCTTGCAGCAGCAGCTGCATGTCCTTTGGCAGCGGCACATGCCATTCCATCCTCCCGCCGCTGACCGGATGTTCCAGCGCGAGCCGCGTGGCGTGCAATGCCTGGCGCGGGAAACCGGTCAACAATGCGCGCAATTGCGGCACGCATTTTTGCGGGCCCTTGAGATACACGCTGTCGCCCACCAGAGGATGGCCGATGCTCGCCATATGGACACGGATCTGGTGGGTGCGGCCGGTTTCCAGACGGCAGCGCAGTAGCGTGCAACTTGGAAATTTTTTCTCTATCTCATAGTGGGTAACCGCTGCCTTGCCGCTTTCCACCACCGCCATCTTGACGCGCTGGGTGGGATGTCGCCCTATCGGTGCGTCCACCTTGCCGGCACGGGCCAGTTCGCCATGAACCAGGGCCAGGTATTCCCGCTGCACGCTGCGCGCTTCCAGCTGGCGCACCAGTGCGGTTTGCGCGGGAATGGTCTTGGCCACCACCAGCAAACCGCTGGTGTCTTTATCCAGCCTGTGCACGATGCCGGCGCGCGGCACCTCAGTCAGCTGCGGAGCGTAATGCAGCAGCGCGTTGAGCAATGTGCCTTCCCAGTTGCCGCTGCCGGGATGCACCACCAACCCGACCGGCTTGTTGATCACCAGCAAGGCATCGTCTTCGTAAACAATGTCCAGCGAGATGTCCTCGGCCAGATACGGCTGATCGGCAGGATGAACTTGCGGCAGCACTTCCAGTGTTTCGCCGCCCCAGACTTTTTGCTTGGACGTGGCAAATTCACCGTCCACCCTGACCTGTTGCACGGTGATCCATTCCTGCAAACGGCTACGCGAATACTCGGGAAAAATTTTGACCAATGCCTGGTCCAGACGCAGTCCGGCGCAATCGTCCGGAACAATCAGGCGCTGCACACTGTCAGCCGCACGCTGTTCATCAGCAGTCATAGCAATGTTCATTCGTGACGGTTTTGCCTGTATTCCGCGCAAGCCTACCGGTCCCGCGGATGGTATAATTGCTCAAATTAATTTCTGGATTTGTCATGCGCCCTATTCTAGTCGTATTCATGCTGTTTACGTTAACTGCCTGCGGTATGTTCGGTTCAAAGCCCGATGCCGATAACCCCTCGAAGACCGCTACTGCCGAAGTCCTGTATAACGATGCCAAGAAGAGCCTCGACAAGGATGATTTCGAACAAGCCATCAAACAGCTCGAAACCCTGCAATCGCGTTATCCATACGGCCGTTACGCGCAACAAGCCCAGCTTGATATAGCTTACGCATACTACCGGCAGAGCGAACCTGAATCGGCCATCTCCGCCGCCGACAGCTTTATCAAGCAATACCCCAACAACCCCCATGTTGATTATGCATACTATGTGAAAGGCTTGGCCAATTTCAATTCGGGTATCGGGGCTTTGGGACGGACATTCAAGCAGGACCCAACTGAACGGGATCCACAGGCGGAACGGGACTCCTTTGCCGCCTTCAAGGATCTGGTATCGCGCTTCCCTGCCAGCAGGTATGTGCCGGACTCCAGATTGCGCATGCAATATCTGCTCGATGCGCTGGCGAAGTATGATATCCATGTCGCCAAATACTACCTGCGCAGAGGCGCAAATATTGCCGCAGTGAATCGCGCCAAGGAAGTGTTGACGCAATTCCCTAACACGCCTTCCATACAGGATGCGCTACAGGTACTGGTACAAGGCTATGACGCCCTGGGCATGGACAAACTGCGCGATGATGCCCGGCGAGTGCTGAACCAGAATTTCCCGGCGGCAACAAAGGCAGACATGATCAGCGCAAATTCCCGGTAACCGGCCTGAACGCCACGTTGTTTTACGGCCACATACCCTGTTGAGTTTTCTATGAAATATTGCTGCTTGTGCGGTGCACCTGTCGAACTGCGTATCCCGCCGGACGATAATCGCACGCGCTATGTGTGCACCGGTTGCGGCGAGGTGCATTACCAGAATCCAAAATTGATAGTCGGAGCCCTTCCGGAATGGCAGGATAAAGTCCTGCTGTGCCGTCGTGCCATCGAACCCCGCCACGGTCTGTGGACACTGCCCGCCGGCTTCATGGAAAACGGCGAAACCACTGCCGAAGCTGCCGCCCGGGAAACGCTGGAAGAAGCCAATGCACGCATTGCGATCGGCGACCTGTATTCGATGTACAGCTTGCCCTTCATTAATCAGGTGCATATACTATTTCGCGCCCGATTGCTTGATCTGGATTTTAGCCCGGGAAAGGAAAGCCTGGAGGTGGGGCTGTTCAGCGAATCTGAAATTCCGTGGGATCAGATCGCATTCCGCCCGGTGCGCTTCAGTCTGGAACATTACTTCGCTGAACGTGAAAGCGGAAGTTTCAGTTTCCATATCGGTGAGCTGACCTCTCCTGCACAGCAATGACAACCGGTTATATTTCAACCGTCCCGGCACCCGTATAATCCTGTCAAATTTACCTCAGCAAAATAAAATGAACGCGATACGCACTATTTTCATCATCACTGCACTTGCGCTTTCCGGTTGCGCTTCGAACCACGCCAGCAACCCGGCCGATCCGTTCGAATCGATGAACCGCGGCATCTACAAATTCAACGATACCGTTGACAAGGCTGTCGTCAAGCCAGTCGCGCGGGGATACAAAGCGGTAATGCCGAATGTGGGCAGAATCATGATATCGAATTTCTTTTCCAACTTGGACGATGTTGTCGTCACCACCAACGATTTGCTCCAATTCAAACTGGTTCAGGGCTTTTCCGACGGGATGCGTTTCCTCGTGAATTCCACACTTGGTGTATTCGGCCTGATTGACGTTGCATCCACCGGCGGCTTGAATAAACACGACGAAGATTTTGGCCAGACCCTGGGCAAGTGGGGGGTGGGCAACGGCCCCTATCTTGTCCTGCCGATACTGGGACCCAGCACATTACGCGACAGCGCCGGATTGTATGTTGACGGTTATCCGAGCCCGCTCTACCAGTTGAAAGACATGCAAACCCGCAACCAGGCATACCTGACCAGGGGAATCAACCGCCGTGCCCAACTCCTGGACCAGGAAAAAATTCTGGATGAGGCGATGATAGACCCCTACCAATTCATGCGGGATGCTTACCTGTTGCGCCGCAAAAGCCAGATTTATGACGGAAACCCGCCGCGTCCGAATTACAATTTCGATGACGACCAGGGTGATGATCCATTACCCTCCACGGCACCCGGTACGCCTTCGCCAGCACAGGATAACCCTCCTCTGGCAGCGCCCCGCTAGCAGTTTCTGCCTAAGCCGTCTCATTGCGGCTACCTGTCATTTCACTTATGATGCCTTACACATCCGGCTTGATGTTTCGGTCGCAATGCTGCAACTTAACGACCCGATCATTTTCAAATTGTTTTCCCTAACCTCCAGGAGAAAATCATGAAGAACCCCCGTCAGATTTTGGAATTGTTATCTGTGGTGTTTTGTGCGATTGTCATCTCGGCATGCTCCAGCGCGACCAAAGTGGAAAGTGACCTGGGGATCAAGGGTGCACCTGATTGGGTCAATCAAGGCAGCAATATCATCAGCGACAAGGATGGCCGTTTGTTCCACGGTGTGGGTTCCGCTTCTCCGATGGGCGATATGTCGCTGCAAAAATCGGTTGCCGATGAACGTGCGCGCGCCGAAGTGGCGCGGGTCCTGTCCTCCTATATGGACGTGGTTTCCAGCGACTACATGTCTTCAGCCAAGGCCGGTGGTGCCAATAACAACGAGGAAGCAGTCTCCCGCCAGATCAATGCCCTGTCCAAGGTCAACCTGACCGGCGCGAAAGTGATCGGCAACTGGCGCGACCCCAGAACCAACATCATTTATTCCATCGTCGAACTGGACATGAAACAGGTGAAAAGTACACTGGCGGGAACACAGAACATGAACCAGGATTTGAAACGCTACATCGAATCCAGTGCCGACAACATTTTTGACCGTGTCGCAAACGAGAAAAAATAACCAGGTTCAGACTGATGACCGCCCGGCCGTATTGATGACACTGGCGCAGGCAATAACGGTTTTCGCTGTTCCGCAACGGTAACCTGCAAAGTGGGCAACCCCTGCCTGATTCAGCACTTGATACACAATGCCCCCAGGAGATGAACATGAAACTCGCTGCCTTTGCCGCATTTGCATTCACGCTCTCGCTACTGTCGGGTTGCGCCAGCAGCAAGCCATCCACACCCGACTGGATCACCGGCGACAGCGCGCGCTTCAGCAGCGCGCAATATCTGATCGGGCGCGGACAGGCATCCACACAGGAAGAAGCCAAGGATCGTGCCCGCGCCGATGTGGCCAAAATATTCCAGGTAGCTGTCGTCGCAAGCAGCGAAGACCTGCAACGCTCCAAATCCGGTCCCGCCGGTACAGCGCAATATGAACAACAAGCTACACGCAGTATCAGCACACGGACCGACCAGATCATCAGCGGCATTCAGATCGCTGAACTGTGGCAGGACCTCGCCACAAACAGCTATTACGCGCTGGCCGTTTTGCCTCGCCTGCAGACCGCAGCCAGCCTGCGCCAGCAGATCAGCCAGCTGGACGAGGCTACCGCCGACCATATCGGGCAGTCGCGCAAAAGCAGCGACCTGTTTCTGAAGATCGCCGCAGCCAGCCAGGCCGTTGAGACCCAGCGGGAACGCGAGTCATTACAGAAATCCCTGCAGGTAGTGGACGCGACCGGACGCGGCACGGCTTCCAGATGGAACAGCGCGACGCTGCAAAGCGATCTGGACGAGTTGCTGAAGCGCGTGAAGATCGCGCCCCGGGTTACGGCTGATTCCGGACCCGGGCTGGCGGAAGCGCTGGACGGGGCACTGGCCAATGCCGGCTTCATGATCGAAACCGGCCAGCATCCTGATTTTGTGTTGCAGGCGCGGATGGAACTGACTGATCTGGGACAACAGAAAGGTTGGTACTGGCAACGCGGGGAACTGGAAATCTCCCTGTCGGAAACAACCACGGGCCGCGTGCGCGGCACCAGGCGATGGACTGTCAAGAGCAGCGCCACGGACAGGGAAAGCTCGGTAATGCGCGCCATGAACCAGGCCGATGCGATTCTGAAGAAAGAGTTGCGGGCAACCATCATCGATATGGTCAACAGCCATTGACGCTGCCAATTGTTGCACCCAGTGCAGGTGAATTTGATATTCAGGGTGCGCCGGCAACCGGTATTTTTGCTGTCGTTAAATTACCCAGGTAATAGTCGGACACGAACACCTTCTGCCCTGCAATCACACTGACTGCATCATAATCCCTGACGGTAAGAACATTTCCGGCGTGATCGTAGTAGGTGACCTTGAGGTCATGCTTGCCCGGTGGCAACGCCAGGCGCGCCATCAGGATATTCCCCGGCAACAACGACCAACTTCGGGTATCGGCACGTTCCGAAACGATGGCGCTCACATCAGTCACGATGCTCAACAACACCCCGCCGGATCCGTTATCCCCATTCTGATTCTTGATATTTCTCGCCATGGCGTTCTTCAACACCATACGCGCCACTGCCCGCGCAGTAATGGCCGGCAGGCGGTCTTCCAGACTTTTCATGGCGATGGCATTGACATTATCAACCAATTCGGAAGACGCCGACACGGGTCCCCCGCTCAATTCGAAACGGGCCACAGGCACCGGACGCTGGACAAACCTCGGCACGGCAACGCTCAAAATCGCTGCGCCATTTTGTGGATCAGGGTTGACGATTCTGACGATGCTTTCCGCCAAAGCCGGTCCCAGTCCATCGTGCAGGATGAATACCACTTCGCCACTATCGGGTGCGGGTGCGGCTGTGGATTGCTTGGTGGTACCGGTTGATTTCTGTGCTCGTTCGGAACTTGACCGGGGACGGCGGCTCTCGAGCCTGTTCAGATCGGACTTGAGGTCTGCGGGAACGCCCCATCCGGTAATGCTGCTTTGCGCCTTGTAGCCATCAACCGCCTTGCTGTAATCAATGCGCGCCGAGTCGCTTTCACCCGCCTCCTCGTACACCATGCCGTTCAAATAGCGCACAAATGCACCGGAAAGATATGCCGCAGCGGGATCTTTTCCGGCGGTCAGTCGCTGCTTTATGTCGAACTGCCTGGCTTCCACCGCCGCGTCATCGACATTACCGGACTGCAGATAATTGAGCTCCTTGAAAGCATAGAGCAGGTACTGTTCGTTGCCCGTACCTTCGTAAGCCTTGACTGTATCGTTCACCATCACCGAACCGGTTTGTTCAGTCACGCTGATCGCATTGAGACGCTCCATCAGATGCTTGGCTGTTTCAAACTGCTGATTGGAAGCGGCATAGTCCCCCTGAAAACGGAGCAAAGTACCTTTATTGAGGTAATACAACATCCGGTCGGCACCGGTAAGCTTCAATTCATCAAGAGATTTGAGAGCTGCAACCAGATTGCGGTTGCTGGTTTGATGTTCAACCTTGGCAATGCCAACACTATAGGTGGCGCAGCCGGGCAGGGCAAAAACCGCCAACAAAACCAGCAGCCCGGGGAGCTGCCGGCCCGGCAAATCACAACCGAAGGCGCGATCCCGTGAAATTACCATCCCTGCTAGCGGAACTTGGCATTTTTGATATCTTTCTTCAATTTTTTCTGGCCGGTCCAAACTATGCGATTGTCGGCAAGGCTGACCAATGTAAGATCAACCTGATAGAAACGAATCTGCTCGCTGTCCGAAGCATCGATAATGGTGTTGATCGAGCCCATCAACATGTAATCCGCTCCCGCTTCCTTACCCATCTCTTTGCGGGTAGCCTCCGCGGCGTTGAGATCCATATCCGCTCGCTCATCGCGTATATCTCCGCGCTCGCTACGCGATGCAACCACATCGACACGGCCGGAATTGACAAATGCACGCTCAAGGTCATTTACAAACGTATTGGTGTTGATGTGTTCCTGCGAAAGGTTGCGGATTCTGCCAATGATGACCACCGGCGCTTTTCTCAGGGACAGGCTGTAGCGATTGATCCAGCCGGCGGAAAGCGAATCGCGAATCATCTCCTCGGACACCAGGCGTGAATCTGTGTCGTTCCAGGTACCCGAAATATCTCTTACCTGATTTACATCTATTCGCTTCACTTCGGTTGAACAACTCGCCAGGACCAGCACAGCCACAACGGCTGCCGACATCATCCAAACCCTATTTTTCATTGCCATATTGCCTCCACGAAATTCAAGCGGAACTTCTGTCAGACTGCCCGGTTATTATAGTCACAATGGTCGGCGCAAAAAACAAAAATTCAACGATTCCCATGGGCGTAATCTGGGAAATGCTGTAACAAGCGCTAACTTTGTCCGTTGCGCAGCGCAGCGATACGCTCATCAAGCGGCGGATGTGTCATGAATATTTTTGCAAAGGCGTGACCACCGGAGATGCCGAAGGCCGCTATCTTTTCCGGCAGGCTGGCCTGCTCATGATTGATCTTCAAACGCTCGAGTGCCGCAATCATTTTGCCCCGCCCGGCCAGTTTTGCCCCGCCCGCATCGGCGCGGAATTCACGCTGGCGCGAGAACCACATCACGATGGTGCTGGCCAATACACCCAGTACCAGTTGCGCCGCTATTTCATCAACAAATGCGCCGATGCCAATACCGTTCCGGCCATCATTTTTGAGCAACACACGGTCCACGAAGAAACCGAACAGTTTGGCAAAAAATATCACAAAGGTGTTCACCACGCCCTGGATCAGGGCCAGGGTCACCATGTCGCCGTTGGCAACATGGCTTATCTCGTGTCCGAGCACCGCCTCTGTTTCTTCCCGGCTCATGTTGTGCAACAGGCCGGTGCTCACGGCAACCAGTGCATCGTTGCGATTCCAGCCGGTGGCAAAAGCATTCACATCCGGCGCGTCATAAATCGCAACTTCGGGCATGCCTATACCCGCCGCCTGGGCATGCCGGCGTACGGTATCAACCAGCCATCGTTCGCCTGTGTCAGTCGGATTTTCGATGACACGCGCACCAACCATGCGCTTTGCCGACCACTTGGATATCGCCAGTGAAACCAGAGAACCGGCAAAGCCGATCACGGCAGACAGCACCAGCAGCGCGCTGAAATTGATGCCGCCGGATTGTTCCAGCCAGCGATCTACACCCAGCAGCCGCAACGTGATGTTGATCACGAACACCACGGCCAGATTGGTCAATATAAACAGGGAAATTCGTTTCATTACTTGTTTTCTCCAAAGTGGAATTTCGGGCGATTTACCGGAATCGGATACAGTGACTTGAATGTTGGGTATCCACCTTGAAATTTCAAGCGCTTCCCACCGTGGTAAACTACAGCGGTTCGATAACGAAACGGGGGTTAACTTGCAGGCACTGCTTAATAATCCAGCTGTACAAGCCGGTTTGGCTCCCTTCCTGGCTGGACTGATTACCGCGGTATTGTTCCGGCGTATCAAATTGAGTGGCCTGGCCATCATCGCCGGGTTTGCGATCACCGTATATCTTGCCAGCGACTTCACCTTCGCCCCCCTCACCTCGGTGCGCAAAATCGTGCTGCTGGGATTGACCGGCGCAGTGCTCGCGCTGTTGCTCACCTTGCTGGATTTGCGCCGGTTCGGTTCGTTGCTATCGCTACTCGGCGGGGCTGCCGCCATCTGGACAGTGCTGCGCATCATCCAGCAACAACCAACCCAGGCAATATTGCTGTGGGGCGCGGGTTGCGCAGCATATGTCGCGATCCTGGTATGGGGTATGGACAAACTGTCGGACAAGGAACCGCTGCGCGCTGCCAGTGCTGCCAGCGCACTGGGTATCGGTTCCGGCGGTGCGGCGCTGGTCGGTGCTTCCGCCTTGCTTGGCCAGTTCGGCCTTGCGCTGGGCGCAGCCGCCGGCGCGCACCTGTTGCTTCAAATGATCACCAATAAACCGTTCCCGACCGGGCGCACGTTCACCTTTCCGCTCGCATTGATTTCCGGACTGACGGGTTGCGTCGCCGTACTGGGCGCACAACTTCCCTGGTATGTATTGCCCATCCTTGCCGTTATCCCCCTTGCAGCATGGCTTGCGCCGCTGCCCAAACGGTCGGTGCGGATACAAAGCCTGCTACTCTCCATACTGACATTCGCCCTCGCGGTTGGCGCGATTTACGTGACATGGCGGGTGGCGGGGGACGTGCCATTCTAGTGCCATCATTTCCGCAGATTTTTTATGTGACACAGTGACGCTGCATAAGGTCATACTAAGCCGGCCCTCTCCCCGCTCTCTCCGATTTTCTCCCCCTGCTTGGCCTTACGAGCCAGATCACCCAGTCGCGCGCTACTCGCCCATGACAAGATGACAGCTCGCCACAACAAGTGCAGAAGCACGCCAAAAGATTTATGATGGGACAGTCTTAATAAAGGAGACCACCATGAAAGCACCCGTCCGTGTCACCATCACCGGCGCAGCAGGCCAAATCGGCTACGCAACACTTTTCCGGATAGCAAATGGCGATATGCTTGGGCACGATCAGCCTGTTATCCTGCAATTGCTGGACCTTCCGCAGGCTCAGCCAATGTTGCGCGGCGTGATGATGGAACTGGAAGATTGCGCCTTCCCGCTACTGCAACAAATCATCATTACCGATGACGCCAAGGTCGCTTTCAGGGATACCGAAATCGCATTGCTGATCGGCGCACGACCGCGCAGCAAAGGTATGGAACGCAAGGATTTGATCGAAGCCAACGGAGCGATCTTCTCTGTACAGGGCAAACTGCTCAACGAATATGCGGCCCGCCACGTCAAGGTACTCGTGGTAGGCAACCCGGCAAACACCAACGCGCTGATCGCGATGAGGAATGCACCCGACCTGGATCCGCACAACTTCACCGCGATGATGCGACTCGACCATAATCGCGCGATCGCACAAGTCTCGCTCAAGCTGTTCCAGCCGATCCGCGACGTTAAAAAAATAATCGTTTGGGGCAATCATTCCGGCACCCAATATCCCGATCTCGACCACGCAGATATACGCGGGCGTATGGTACGGGAGCTCCTGCCCGATCAGGAATGGGTAGAACGCGAATTCATCCCCACCGTACAAAAACGTGGCGCGGCGGTAATCGAAGCCCGCGGCTTGTCCAGCGCGGCAAGTGCTGCCAATTCAGCCATTTCTCACATGCATGACTGGATGCTCAGCTCACACCACAACGACTGGGTAACCATGAGCGTCCCGTCTGATGGCAGTTATGGCATTCCCGAAGGCGTAGTCTACGGCTTCCCGGTCACCTGCAAGAACGGCCACTACAAGATCGTACAGGGACTGTCTATCAGCGCATTGGGACACAAGCACATGGAAGAAAGCTACAAGGAATTGCTCGAGGAACGCGACCATGTAAAACACTTGCTGGGATAAACACGCACACCACCACAATGAACGAAAAACTTTTGTATTTACTGGAAGGCCATGAAGAACTCTATCCGCTCAATCTGGAAGAGAAATATGCTCGCGTGTTGAACCGTATCACCGAACTCTGGGATACCGGGGAGATTGATGATTACTTCAACGAGTTGATGATCGATACTCGCGGTAGCGATAATGCCAGGCAAGGATTCCCCAAGGAGGTCGCGTCCGAAATCTTTGCGTTAAGCATGGTTCACACCAAAATTCGTGATGAGAAGCAGCATGCAAGCGGCAATCCCTGGGATGACGTGGAAGCATCAAAAAAATCCGCCATTGAACAAGAAGGCTATTTGTTTTCTCCCAAGGGTTTCGTAAAATCGGCCGAACAGGGTAACAGCAAGGCAGTAGTGATGTTCCTGAGCAGCGGGATTGACATCAATACACGCGATGAACGCGGCTGGACACCGCTGATGATTTCGACTTTCAATGGCAAAGAAGAGATTGCTTCCCTGCTGATCCGTAGCGGCGCAGATGTTCACGCAAAAGATACCGCCGGTTACGGACCGCTGCACTGGGCCGCATTCAACGGTTACGGTAACGTGATCAAATTGCTTCTCGAAAAACGCGCAAGAGTGAATGAGCGCAGCAATCATGGTTGGACACCATTATTGCAAGCCGCCGCCCGCGGTCACCTGATTGCCGCCGGCCACCTGATTGCCGGTGGAGCCGATGTAAACCTGCCCACTAACGATGGCTGGACACCATTGCACAAGGCAGCCGCAAACGGGCATAGCGAAATGGTCAAGCTGTTGCTCGCCAAGGGTGCATACCGAAACTCGGAATATCAGGACGGTACAACGCCACTTCAGCTTGCCAACAAAAACAAGCATAAAGAAATTCAGACCTTGCTCAGCACAAAATCCTGATTCCTTCAATCATGTAACCGATAGCCTGGACTGGCAACTATCTCACCCTGCAACCTGGATTCGGTTGCAGGGTGAGGTAAATTTCTGCCTCTTGAATACTCATTCCAATCAGCGCTGACCACCGCCCGATCCCATTCCACCACCGGGCCCCATGCCTCCACCCGACCCCATTCCGCCGCTGGGCCCCATTCCACCGCCTGGTCCCATGCCACCTCCAGATCCCATCCCGCCTTTTGCCGGAGGATTATCCGGGAGAGTCACACCGCGTTCTTTTGCTCGCACTTGCATACGTTCGTGGTGCTCAGCACGAATCTGCTCACGTTCCTGCAGAGATTTGGCAGTACGCATACGGGCACGATATTCGTTACGCTCCTGCTGTGTCATCATTTGGCTGCCATATATCACATCGCGGGCTCTGGTCTGATCCCGGGTTTTATCCTGAATCTGATCTTTGGTTTGATCGCGATCCTGATCGGCCGCGAAAGCAAAACCCGTGCTCAACACAAAAACACCGGCCAATGCAGATACCATCGATGATTTTTTAAACATGATCTTCTCCTTAAAATCGAGGTTGTAGAAATACGTCAGCGCAACCAAAACAACATCTTCTTTGATAGCACTTGAATTTTTCAAAATCAAAATAAAGTCAGCATGTAACCTTCCACCTAAAACGAATCATTACTCAGACACTCACAATAGGGTTCAGTTGAACATTACACTGCCCTGCCGTCCCGCACTTTTCATGTTGTCCAGCATAGACGGCTCCTCCATGTTTGTATGTGACATAAATCACAGAACAACTCCAGACAACTGAAGATTGGAGTTTTAGGCATCAACTTAGTTCTGAGAATTTTTAATCATGGAAACGCTTTATTAAGGCTTGGCTGCTTCAGTCCCTGCTCCCCATTATCGTGCTCCCTTAATGCAGCATCGGATTGTATTTACCCACTTGATTATGCCTATCCAGCCCTCATTTGACAGACATTGCATGAATGGAGTCCGTTATGCTTGCCGTCCGTCAGCCTGCCGTTGCAGGCATGTTCTACCCAGCCGATACCCGGCAACTTGCACATGAAGTGCAACAGTTACTGGCCGAGGCACGGACGTCTGACCTGATTCCCAAAGCACTGATCGTGCCGCACGCTGGTTATATCTATTCCGGCGCAATCGCCGCCACCGCTTATGCCACGTTACTTCCGGTCGCCTCCAGCATCCGTCGCGTGGTCCTGCTGGGGCCGACTCACCGCGTCGCGGTGCGGGGCCTGGCGCTGCCAGACGCGGAGGCTTTTGACACGCCGCTGGGCCGCGTGGCATTGGACACTGTCGGCGCACGCGCAATTGCCCAACTGCCGCAAGTCAGTATCAGCGCCCAGGCACATGCGCTGGAGCATTCTCTGGAAGTGCAACTGCCTTTCCTGCAAAGCATCTTGACCGATTTCACCCTGCTGCCGCTGGCAGTCGGCATGGCTACTGCCGAGGAAGTTGCCGAGGTGCTGGAGTCTGTATGGGGCGGCGATGAAACACTGATCGTGATCAGCTCCGACCTTTCCCACTATCTGCCCTACGCCACCGCGAAGCGCGTGGACAAAGAAACTGCACAGTCCATACTGGATCTGCACCAGCCCATCGCACATGACCATGCCTGCGGGGGCACGCCGATAAGCGGCCTGATCGTCGCGGCGCGTAAGCATCACCTCGCGCCTCATTTGCTTGATCTGCGAAACTCCGGGGATACAGCGGGGTCTCATGAACGGGTGGTGGGTTATGCCGCATTTGCATTTACCCCCGCGACTTGATTATCAGGAGGATATACATGCCAGATCAACGGGGTGAAATATTGCTGCCGATTGCACGTGCAGCTATTGCGCGCAGCTTGAACCTGTCGCATACGGCGGAAGAATCAGCACCGTGGCTTGCCGAGCAAGGCGCATGTTTCGTCACCCTAACCCAGTTGGGTGAGCTGCGCGGTTGCATCGGTTCGTTGCAAGCGCATTGTTCCCTGCTCGATGATATCAAACGCAATGCCGTGTCCGCCGCGCTTCGCGATCCGCGTTTCAAGCCGCTGAGCGCAGCGGAGCTCGACATCACTACCGTCGAGGTTTCGCTGCTCTCCAGATCAGAGGAAATGCAGGTTCGCGACGAGGCCGATGCGCTGGCGCAAATGCGTCCCGGTGTCGATGGCATCGTGTTTGCATACGGCAGATATCGCAGCACATTTTTACCACAGGTTTGGGAAAGCCTCGCACAACCGCGCGATTTTCTTGCGATGCTCAGACGCAAGGCCGGGTTGCCCGATGATTTCTGGGCTGAAGGTGTGAAACTGTCACGCTATAGTGTGACCAAGTGGAGCGAGGCCGAGAAACTTCCGGCTGGACAAGCGAAGGAATACCGGCATGGATGAAGCCATCAGCATCGCCGAACAATATCCGGCCAAATACTGGCACAGGCTGGATGATGGCCGTATTCAGTGCGACCTCTGTCCGCGTGACTGCAAGCTGCACGAAGGCCAGCGCGGTGCATGTTTCGTGCGCGGGCGCATCGGCGATGCGATGGTTCTGACCACTTACGGACGCTCATCGGGTTTCTGCGTCGACCCGATCGAGAAAAAGCCGCTCAACCATTTTTATCCGGGCAGCAGTATCCTGTCTTTCGGCACGGCCGGCTGCAACCTCGCCTGCAAATTTTGCCAGAACTGGGATATCTCCAAATCGAGAAGTTTCGACAAACTCGCTGACCAGGCCACGCCGGGAGCCATCGCGCGCACCGCCGTGCGGTTGGGATGCAAAAGTGTCGCGTTCACCTACAACGACCCGGTGATCTTTGCCGAATACGCAATGGATGTCGCCGATGCCTGCCACGAGCGCGGCGTCAAGACCGTCGCTGTCACGGCAGGCTATATACACGACCTGCCGAGACGCGAATTCTTTTCCAGGATGGATGCGGCCAACGTTGACCTGAAAGCGTTCACCGAAGAGTTCTATATCAAGCAGACCGGATCGCACCTGCAACCTGTGTTGGACACGCTGAAATACCTGCGCCAGGAAACCGGGGTATGGGTCGAACTGACCACACTGCTGATCCCCGGCCTCAACGATTCAGACCACGAGATCGGCAAGATGAGCGAGTGGATCGCAAAGGAACTCGGCGTGGATGTACCGTTGCACTTCACTGCATTCCACCCGGACTACAAGATGACCGGTATTCCCGCCACGCCTGTCGGCACATTGAAGCGGGCACGGCAGATCGCTCATTCGGCCGGACTCCAGCATGTCTATACCGGCAACGTGCACGATCTATCCGGCGGGGCCACGCATTGCCCATCCTGCCGGCATCCGTTAATCGTACGCGATTGGCACGATATTCGCGAGTATTCGCTCAGCGCTCAGGGCAATTGTCCCGATTGCGGTACGGCTCTGGCCGGGCACTTCGAACAGTTCAACAAGCAGTTTGGCAGGCAGCGCATACCGATTCTGATGTCGAAAAATTAATCTCAAACGGATATCTTGCTGTCAAGAACGCTGACCGATATGTTGGCATCCATGGAAGACACGGCCTCTCCCCTGAAGCTGCCGAAGGTGGGTGCGGCATCCCGGGAAAGCTGGCCGGCGGCCACCGCAATGTAATCGTCGTTGACTGACAGGCCGCGACTCGGATCGAAACCGCGCCAGCCGGCGCCCGGCAGGTACACTTCAGCCCAGGCGTGCATATCACCTCCGGCGGAATCGTCGCCGACGCAGTAGCCGCTGACAAAGCGGGCGGCGATGCCAACGCTGCGACAGATATCGATGAAAAGTATCGCGAAGTCGCGGCAAGATCCCTTCCCAAGCTTCAGTGTCTCGCACGCTGTCCACGGATCGCCCTGTTCGCGCAACATGTATTCCAGGCGCTGGTATATCTGTTCCGCAAGCAGATTCAGGAACGGGATAGTCTCGTGCTTCGCCTCCCGCAACATTTCCTGTGCAAACGCAGCCAGTCCGGAATCGCCTGCTTCCCGAACCAGATAGTGATCCAGCACCCGGGCAAATTGCGGTTGGTACTCCAGCGGCAAGGTCAGTGCAGCCTGATCGGTGACAAAGAAATCGAAAGGGTTGCCGTGGTGGGTTTCCACCAGCGTATGGACTTCGATCAGCAGATTCTCGTGCAGTCCGCTAAACCAGATCGTCTCGCTGTTGTTGCCGTAAAGCTCTATGCAATGGGATATTCCGCTCGGGTTGGGGGTGACAGTTATGCTGTAACTGCGCAAAGTCTGGCTGGCATCGCTGCGCGGCCTCAGCCTGACGGTGAAGGGTTCCAAAAACACCGGCTGGCTGTAGTGGTAGCTGGTGCGATGAATGATTTTTAACAGCATGGGCCGGGGGGCTTATTTTGACAAAAGTTTATCAAGGGCAAGGTTTACCCATTCGTCCGGCATTTCTTCCACCGATTTGCGCAGACGTTCCTGCCACCATTCTGGCAAATGTTGCAGGTCTTCACGCTCGAATCGATGTTGGACGATCTCGAAAGAATCTCGCTTGTACAATACGACATCAATGGGGAAATCAACATCGACTGCACTGATGCGCGTCGAATCGAAAGCAAGATAGGCAAGTTTGAGTGCCATATCCATCGATGTTTCATAGCGCAGCACCCGGTCGATGATGGGCTTGCCGTAACTTGATTCCCCGATCAGAAAGTAGGGAGAACCTTGTCCCACCTCTACCCAGTTGCCTTGCGGGTAGAGCATGTAGAGCTTGTGCTCTTTGTCGTTCTCCAGTTGCCCCCCGATAATGGAAAACAGGTTGAAATCCAGCCCTGCTTCCTTGAGCGCATCCTTGTCTTCATTGGCTACAATGCGCACCTGTTCAGCGAATGCGTTCACGGCTTTGTACAACTTGTCAAAGTTGGTGTCTTTTTCTTCAATCACTTCCTCGAAGTAGGTCAGCGCCTTGTCGCGCACCGAGCGTAATCCGGAAGTCATCAGGAACATGGAATGTTGGCCGTGCTGATGGATGGTCACCTTGCGGGCCGTGGTGCGTTCGGTACCCGAAGTGAGACGCGTATCAGAGACGCCAACAAGGCCATCCCTGATCTTGATAGCAGCGCAAAATGTCATATATTTTTAAGCTTGGGATTGAAATTGCGGTTGGTCAGCGTTGCCGGTCAAGGGTCGCAGCGTGAAAAAAGATTCGAATAGTGCATCGTCGATCCAGTTCAGGCGGGTTTGCAGCTTGTCCAGAAATTCATGCAAGCCACCGTGTATGATCTCGTCGATTTGCGTGTAATTCAATTCTCCCAGCAATCTGCCCAACCCTTGCTCGGCTTTGTTGCTGAAGGCATCCTGGGACGATCCGGTGATGGCATGCAGCGAATCTGCGGCACGATCAAGGCAGGAAAGGACCGAGCGCGGAAAGTCGCGGTTCAAAATCAGAAAATCGGCGACCTTGGACGGATCGATCTGTTTGGAGTGTTTGCGATACATCTCCAGTGCGCTTGCCGATTTCAACAATGCAGACCATTGGATGTTGTCTATGGTTGTACCGACGGCCAGGGCATCCGGCAGCAGGATAAAATATTTCACGTCCAATATGCGCGATGTCTTGTCTGCCCGTTCCAGCAATTCACCCATCTGCAGGAAGTGCCAGGCTTGGCCATGTGACATGGTAGCTTCGGTGATGCCATCGAACAGATGACTCTCCATTTTTACGTCAGTATAAAAATTATGCGGATTCTTCAGCGCGGATTTGTTCGCGGCAGCTTCCTTGACCAGCAGGTAAAACCGGTTGGCCTGCTCCCACATTTCCGACGAAATGATTTCCCTGACCGAGCGTGCGTTTTCGCGTGCATGGCGAACACAGCTCAAGATGGAATTGGGATTCTCACGATCAAAGGTAAGAAAGTGTATGACATTCTCGCGGGTAGGCTCGGCATAACGCTTTGCAAACTGTTCGTGATCCCCGGTTATGTTCACCAGCGGTGCCCACTGCTCGCCAAATTCCGGCGGCATATCCAGGCTTAGATTAAGATTGACATCGATGAAACGCGCGACGTTTTCTGCACGTTCCAGATAGCGGCTCATCCAGTAAATCGAATTGGCAACACGACTCAGCATATTGCTTTACTCCCGCTTGTATTCATTTGCAGTACGTTCATTCGCTCAACACCCAGGTATCCTTGCTGCCCCCGCCCTGCGAAGAATTAACCACCAGTGAGCCCTTTTTCAGGGCGACACGCGTCAAGCCGCCGGGCATGACATAAATATCCTTGCCATAAAGTATGTAAGGGCGCAGATCGATATGACGTCCCTCGAAATGATCTTCCACAAGGACAGGTGCACGGGACAGCGCCAGAGTCGGCTGCGCAATATAGTTGCGCGGATTTTTACGGATGAACTCGGCAAATTCTGCTTGCTGTGACTTGGTTGAATGAGGACCCACCAGCATGCCGTACCCGCCCGATTCATTGGTAGCCTTGACCACAAGTTTGTCCAGATTGGCCAGCACGTACTCACGTTCCTTTTTATCCGCACAGATATGGGTGGGGACGTTGGGAAGGATCATGTCTTCATCCAGGTAATATTTGACAATCTGCGGCAGGTAAGCATACACCGCCTTGTCATCTGCAATCCCGGTACCTGGCGCATTTGCCAACGCTACCCTGCCGTTTCGGTACACATCGATCAAACCGGGTACGCCCAGCACCGAGTCTGCACGGAATGCCTTCGGATCGATAAAATCGTCATCGATCCGGCGGTAGATCACATCCACGCGCTGGAAACCGCGCGTGGTGCGCATGTGAACAAAACCGTCCATTACCACCAGATCGCTGCCTTCCACCAGTTCCACACCCATTTGTTGGGCCAGAAACGAATGCTCGAAATAGGCCGAGTTGTACATGCCGGGCGTCAGCACCACAACATTGGGTGATGACACATGTTCCGGCGCAAGATACTGCAGTGTTTCCAGCAGCCTCGCGGGATAATCGTCCACCGCACGCACACGCGAGGCTTCGAATGCGACTGGTAAAGTCCGCTTGAGTATCTGCCTGTTTTCCAGAACATAAGACACGCCGGACGGGCATCGCAAATTGTCTTCCAGGACATAATGCTGGCCGTCGCGGTCGCGGACAAGATCGGTACCCGTGATGTGGCACCAGATGCCGCGCGGCACATCCAGTCCGACACACTGCGGACGAAATGAACTGGCGGAGAGAATCAACTCCTCGGGTATCGCCTTGTCCTTGAGGATTTTTTGATCGTGGTAGATGTCGTCCAGGAACAGATTCAGGGCATGGATACGCTGCTTCAGGCCACGTTCGATATATTTCCAGTCACGCGCTTCTACGATGCGCGGCAAGATATCAAACGGGAATATCTTTTCGGTACCCTCATCGCTCCCATAGACGGTAAAGGTGATGCCCATATTGTACATCGCAGCTTCAGCCGCTTTCTGACGCGCAAGGACATCACCATCGGGTAAAGACTCGATGCGCTCGACCAGTATCCTGGCACCGGGCCGCGGGACTCCGCCTTCACCGATCAGCTCATCGTAGAAGTTTTCAGTATCGTATGCTTTGAAATTTAAGGCCATGGGAACAGGTTCTTTGTGAATTGGCATCCCGGTGATGCAAAAACGAACTCGATTTCAACGATCTAAAAATTTATGGGGTACGAATCACCCTGTTACAGCCGGTCCGTGAGTCGAAAATATCATGCACATGAAAGCCTCGGCAAAGAAAATGGACTAAAAAATTATACACCATTTCGTGTCTACCCAGCGTTTTGGACCGAACCACCGGCACTCCGCATCAAGCATCCGATTGCGTAGTTAAAATCCAATCCTCCCTCTCTGCTGCCCTATCTGTTGCTGTTAATTTCCCGAAAAAAATTTCGCTTAAGCATTCCTTAAGTTTGCCCTTCTATCTTGCACACCTCGCTGTTCAATCAAGGAGATCAAAAATGCTTCGCAAAATTTATGTTCCGGTTCTGGCACTAATGGCAATTGCCGGACTGCAGATGCAGCCCGCTTTTGCGGAAACTCCTGACGATATACTGGCTTCAATCCAGAAGGAAATGACAGACATGCCCGGTGTTCATGGATTCTCAGCTGCGCACGGGGAAAGTTTTTTCAAGACCAGGCACGACAACGAATGGAGTTGTAGTTCATGCCACACCGAAAATCCCGCCGCATCAGGAAAACATGAAAAGACTGGCAAGACCATCAAACCACTCGCCCCGTCTGCCAATGCAGAACGTTTCACCAGCCAGAAAAAAGTGGACAAATGGTTCAAGCGCAATTGCAACGACGTGCTGGGCCGTGCCTGCACAGCGCAGGAAAGAGGCGACGTTCTTACCTACCTCCTAACCGTAAAAAATTAAAGGGGACTGTCATGTCGATTAACCATCAATTATATTTGCAGATTTTTGCTGTCACATTACTGGCGACGGGTATCACGATATCTGTCGCGCATGCCGACGATGATCGCGATGAAAGATACATTAATAAACACGGCGATCGATATAGCGAAGGAAACAGCAGAAAATATGGCGGCGAAAACCGCGGTAAACCGATCCAGCCAGCGCAAACCAACGTAATGTTTCAGCAGGAATGTTCCAGCTGCCACGTCGCCTATGCACCCGGGCTGTTACCGGCCGAATCATGGCGCAAGATCATGGCCGGACTCAACAAGCATTTCGGCTCGGATGCTTCGCTGGATATCCAGGACAGCAAGGAGATCACCGATTTCCTGGTGAGGAATGCCTCCAATCGCTGGAGCGCTTCGACAGCACCTTTACGCATAACCGAATCCTCATGGTTCATGAGCAAGCACGACAGTCACGAGATCTCTCCGGCAGTATGGAAAAGTCCGCAGGTAAAAAGTCCCGCCAATTGCGCGGCTTGCCATAGGGCGGCGGATCGCGGCGATTTCAGTGAACACAATATCAAAATGCCACTATAAAAGGAGTTCATCATGAATCAACGTATCCTGGTGTGGGATGTGCCAACGCGGGTTTTTCACTGGCTGCTTGCGCTGTCATTTGCTGTGGCCTACCTGACTTCGGAGTCGGAACGCTACCGCGATATCCATGTAGTGCTCGGCTACACCATGCTGGGTCTGCTCGGATTCCGGTTGCTGTGGGGATTTTTCGGCACGCGCTACGCACGGTTTCGCGCTTTCCTGTTCAAGCCCCGCGAAATTGCGGCTTATTTGTTCTCGCTGCTCAAAGGCAAGTCCGCGCACTATGTGGGGCACAATCCGGCAGGGAGTGTAGCAATCTGGCTGCTGCTGGTGCTGGGCATCTCATCGGGTGTGACCGGCGTTATGTTGTTTCAGGATATCGGCGGCGATGTGATGGAAGAGTTGCATGAGTTCACTTCCAATGCGATGCTGGCGGTGGTTATGATCCACATTGCCGGAGTGGTGGTGAGCAGCTTGCTGCATCGCGAAAATCTGGTGCGTTCGATGATTACCGGCTTGAAACGGGTACCCAGACAAAAGCTTGCACCGACTGCCGGGCAGAATCAGGGTATCCGCCGCTCATATCTCTGGCTGGGTGTCATAATGCTAGTCGCAGTCGTGACATTCTGGATTGATTATCCGGCCACCGGCCTGATGACGCCGGGTGCAGATGCGACGCAAACACGGCAGCACGATGACGATTGATTGACATTTTATTCACGGGTGGATCATGCGAGTACTGTTGGTCGAAGATGACGCACTGTTGGGCGATGCGATTCAGGCCGGCTTGAAGCAATCCGGCTACGCTGTGGACTGGATGCAAGACGGCATTTCGGCAGAACAGGCTCTCGCCACCGAGCCCTATGCCGCGGTGGTACTGGATCTGGGCTTGCCCCGTCTTGCCGGGCTCGAGGTGCTGCGCCGTCTGCGCAACCGCAATGCGCAGAAAAACATGCATACACCGGTGTTGATCCTGACCGCAATGGATACGGTGGATGACCGCATCAAAGGGCTGGATGCCGGTGCGGATGACTATCTGGTCAAGCCGTTCGACATGGGCGAGCTGGCAGCACGCTTGCGCGCGCTGATTCGCCGCGCCAGCGGCCAGCCCGAACCCCTGTTGCAGGTTGCCGGCGTCCAACTCGATGCCGCCGCCCATCGCGTGCTGTACAAGGACAAACCAGTTGAACTTTCGGCCAGGGAATTCTCGGTGCTGCACGCTCTGATGCTTAACGCGGGAAAAGTCCTGTCGCGCACCCAGCTTGAAGAGCAGCTCTATGCCTGGGGCGATGAGATCGAAAGCAATGTGGTAGAAGTGCATATCCATCATTTGCGCCGCAAGCTTTTCCCCGCGCTGGTCGAAACCATACGCGGCGTCGGCTACCTGATGCCGCGCGACAAGGTTGCCTGAAATGTGGCGTCGCGCTTCGATCAAACAAAGGCTGCTGGCACTGGCATTGACGGCAATCACGCTGGTCTGGCTTGGGACGACTGCCTTTACCTACTATGATGCGCGGGAAGAATTCGACGAAGTGCTGGATGCTCATCTGGTGCAAACTGCCGCGCTGCTGGTTGTCCAGACATCTCAGGATCTCGCTGAGTTGAAAACCGAATATACCCCGCTGTTGCACAAATATGCGCGCCGCGTAGCGTTTCAAATTTGGGAGAAAGGCAACCGGCTACGCCTGCATTCCGCCAATGCTCCGCAACAGCCGCTGGCAAATAACGAACACGGTTTCAGTGATAACACCATCGACGGAACACGCTGGCGCGTATTCAGCACCTGGGATGACTCGGGCGAATATCTGATTCATGTGGCAGAACGCAGCAAAGTGCGCGATAAGCTGGCGAATGGCATCGCCGGCAATCTGCTGAAACCACTGTGGTTTTCACTGCCGTTGCTGGCATTGCTGTTGTGGATTGCGGTGACGCACGGATTGCGCCCGCTGGAAAAACTGGCCAGTGAAGTGGGACAGCGCAAACCGGACAATCTTGCCGCGCTCGATGCTTCCTCGGCACCACGCGAAGTGGTGCCGCTGATCGAGCGGCTCAACCGACTGTTCACCCGCATCGATGCCTCCATGCAAAAAGAGCGGCGCTTTACCGCAGACGCCGCCCATGAATTGCGCACCCCAGTGGCTGCAATCAAGGCACAGGCGCAAGTGGCGCGTGCCGCTACCGGAGAAACAGAACGAATCCATGCGCTCGATAACGCGATTTTGGGCTGTGACCGGGCTACCCACCTGATCGAACAGTTGCTGACCCTGGCGCGGGTGGATACGCTTGGCGATGGTATGGCTAAGCCTTGCCAGCTCGGAGTTATCGCCGCCGAGGTCATTGCCGCGCTTGCGCCGGCCGCGCTGGAAAATGGTGTGCAGCTCGAATTGCTGGCGGGCGATGCCAATAGCGTGCCGGAGGTACGCGGTAATCCGGAACTGCTGCGGATCCTGATGCGCAATTTGCTCGATAATTCGATACAACATACCTCAACCGGAACGTCTGTTCAGGTTGGCATCACTCATCAGTTGGGGGGTATCTGTTTGTCGATAAGTGATAACGGGCCGGGCATCCCGGAACAGGAACGGGCCAAGGTGCTGGAACGGTTTTATCGCCCGTTGGGCACTCAAGCCAGTGGTAGCGGCTTGGGGCTGTCCATCGTTAAAAGGATTGCCGAGGTGCATGATGCAACATTGCAGATGCAGCCGATGCATCCGGAACAGGGATTGCGAGTGACGGTGCACTTCAAGTCCTGATGCGGCTTGAAGCAGCGGAATTGTCCCGGACATCAGTGGCCGTGTTCAACCGATAAAAAAACACGGCAAACACACCCGTCGGTAACCGTTAAGAAACCGCCCCTAACAGTTCTATCACTTCATCGTCGCTCACCTGCGGGAAAGACCGATAGAACTGCCCCACCGCCTGGAACATCTGCGGTGCGCTCAAACATACAACTTCATCGGCGTAGGACTCGACCTTGGCCAGCGTATCGGGCGGTGCGACGGGTACGGCGCAGATCAGCTTTTTCGGGGATTTGGCGCGCAACGCGTGCAACGCTGCGATCATCGTGGAGCCGGTGGCCAGAACATCGTCGACCACGATGACGATGCGTCCCGCAGGGTCGTGCGGCGGACGTATCGGGGTATAGCTGGCGCGCCGCCCGCGCATCACCCTGAGTTGCGCTTCCTTTTCTGTTTCGATGTATTTCGCACTGCCCCCGACACGCCCTGCATAGTCGCCAAGATAGGTCCAGCCAGTCTCGTCCACCGAACCGATTGCAAATTCCGGATTGCCCGGTGCGCGCAGCTTGCGCACCAGCAACACATCCAGTTCGCCGCCCAGCGCTTGGGCGATGATCTTTGCCATCGGCACCGCACCGCGCGGAATGGCCAGCACCAGCGGGTTCAGGCCTCGATATCGGGCGAGTGCATCAGCCAGCTGTTGTGCAGCATCGTCGCGATCTGTGAATATCATGTTCATCCCTCGTGATGATTTTCAGAAGCAACGGGGTGTATCAAACGCGGGGATATTCTACGACCCGAAGGGATGCCGGTATGATTATATCGGCTGGGCGCCACCCTTCCGCTGCCGCCTGGTCTCGAACAGGCAGATCCCGGTGCTGACCGAAACATTCAGGCTTTCCACACTGCCCAGCATCGGTATGCGCACCAGTTCGTCGCAGGTCTCGCGGGTCAGGCGGCGCAGGCCCTCGCCTTCAGCGCCCAGTACCCAGGCCAATGCGCCGGCATGCTTGAAACCATTCAGGTCCTGCTCGGCATCGCCCGCCGCGCCGATCACCCAGATATCCCGCTCCTTGAGCTCGCGCAGCGTGCGTGCAAGGTTGGTGACGGTGATGTAGGGAACCGTTTCTGCCGCGCCGCAGGCAACCTTCTCCACCGTTGCAGTAATGCCGACCGCCCGGTCTTTCGGTGCGATCACCGCGTGCACACCAAACGCATCGGCACTGCGCAGGCACGCGCCCAGATTATGCGGGTCCTGCACGCCGTCCAGTACCAGCAGCAACGGGGGTTCTTCAAGCGTATCCAGCACATCTTCCAGATGCTGTACACGGCGCGAGGCATCGACACGTGCGGCCACGCCCTGATGGCGTGCGTTGCCCGCCATGCCGTCAAGTCGTTTCGCCTCTATCGGTATAACGCGTACACCGCTGCTTTCGGCGAGCTTGATCAGGTCACGCATGCGCGGATCCTGGCGTTGCGCCTGCAGATAGACTTCCAGCACGCCATCGGGATTCTGGCGGATGCGCGAGGTGACCGCGTGAAAGCCGTAGATCAGACGCAGATCAGCCATGGTGTTTCTTTTCCTTGCTCTTGGAGGATTTTTTGGATGGGGCTTTCTTGCCCGTGGAACGACCTTCTCCGGCCGTATCGATCAACTCATGCAGTACGAAATCAATCTTGGTGCTCTCCATGTCCACCTTCACTACGCGCACTTGCACGCGGTCGCCGAGACGATAACGCTGTCCGGTGCGCTCTCCGAGCAATTGATGCTTGGTTGCATCGAACTGAAAATAATCCTTGCCGAGTTCTGAGATGTGTACCAGCCCTTCGACGTACAGATCATCCAACGACACGAACATGCCGAAACTGGTGACCGACGAGACTGTTCCGGTGAACACGCTGCCCAGATGGTCGCGCATGTAGAAACATTTCAGCCATGCCTCGACGTCACGCGTTGCATCGTCGGCACGGCGCTCGGTCATCGAGCAATGCGCGCCCAGTTCTGTCCACTTCTGCGCGGGCGTATATTTCTTGGCCTGCAGTACGGCCTTGATGGCGCGATGCACCAGCAGATCCGGGTAACGTCGTATCGGTGAGGTAAAGTGGGTGTATGCATCGTAACCCAGACCGAAGTGGCCGATATTCTCGGGATCGTATTTGGCCTGTCGCAGGGAACGCAGCATCACGGTTTGCAGCAACCCTGCATCCGGGCGACCTTTGATACGTTTGAGCAACTTGGAATAATCTGCGGCCTGCGGGTCGTCTTCGCCGGTCAATTGCAGGCCGAATTCCTTCATGAATTCGCGTAACGCGATCAGCTTTTCCGGTGTCGGTCCCTGGTGTATCCGGTACAGCACGGTATGCCCCTGCTCTTGCAGATAACCCGCCGCGCAGACGTTGGCGGCCAGCATGCATTCCTCGATCAGTTTATGGGCGTCATTGCGCACCACCGGCACGATTTTTTCGATCTTGCCATCGTCGGTAAAGATCATCTGTGTTTCGACCGTTTCGAAGTCTATTGCGCCGCGCTTGGCGCGGGCTTGCAACAGTTTTTTGAACAACTGATAAAGATGTTCAAGATGCGGCACGATGGCCGCGTTGCTCTTGGCCAGGTCACCATCCGGTTCAGCCAGCATTTCGGCGACCTGAGTGTAGGTCAATCGTGCCTGTGAATGCATCACCGACGGGTAAAAGCGATATTTTTCGATCTCGCCGCTACTGTTGATATGCATGTCGCAAACCATGCACAGCCGGTCCACGTGAGGATTAAGCGAACAAAGGCCGTTGGACAATTCTTCCGGCAACATCGGAATCACACGACGCGGAAAATATACCGAGTTGCCGCGCAAGATCGCTTCACGGTCCAGTGCGTCACCGGTCTGCACGTAGTGGCTGACATCGGCGATCGCCACCACCAGGCGAAATCCGCCCTTTTCCGGCGCGCAATACACCGCATCGTCAAAATCGCGTGCGGTTTCGCCATCTATGGTCACCAGCGGCAGATTGCGTATATCTTCGCGTCCGGACCAATCCGCGGCGGCAACGGTTGGAGAAATCGCTTTTGCCTGCCGCTCGACATCTTTTGGAAACTCGTGGGGCAGATCATGCTTGCGCAATGCGATCTCGATTTCCATGCCGGGGTCGGCATAGTTTCCAAGCACCTCAACGATACGTCCTATCGGTTGCGCGTGTTTATCGGGGTGTTGCATGATTTCAAGCATCACCACCTGTCCGGCCTTCGCACCGCCCGATTCGCCGGGTGCAACCAAAATATCCTGCGTAATGCGGCGATTTTCCGCCACCACGAAGTTGATGCCGTGTTCTTCATACAAGCGGCCAACCACGCGGTTATTGGCACGCTCCAATACCTCGACGATCTTGGCCTCAGGACGTCCGCGCCGGTCAACACCGCTCTGTCGCACCATCACCACATCGCCATGCAGCACCTGATGCATTTCCTTCTCGCTGAGAAACATATCGGTACTGCCGTCCTCGGGGATCAAAAAGCCGAATCCATCCGGATGGCCCTGCACCTTGCCCTTGACCAGGTCGAGTTTGTCCACAACGCAGATGGCACGCTTGCGATTGCGCATGATCTGGCCGTCCCGCTCCATCGCGCGCAGACGCC
Organism: Gallionella sp.; assembly: GCA_039923775.1. Lineage (GTDB taxonomy): Bacteria > Pseudomonadota > Gammaproteobacteria > Burkholderiales > Gallionellaceae > Gallionella. The sequence goes on from JBDTCC010000150.1 coordinate 39,866, forward strand.
GCGAGAACAGATCTTCTTCCTCATCCTCGATGTGCAACATTTCCAGCAACTCTTCATCAGCCACAGGTGCACCTTGTTCGGTAAGTACCTGCAATATGAACTCGCGGCTGGGCAACGGATGCTCATATTGCTCGCGCTCACGTTCCAAAAATGGATCCTGCAGACGAATATTCTTTTTATTTTTCATTGACAATGTTTCCTTTAACAATTAAATTGCGCGCCTTCTGTAATTCTTCAGCGCAAATCTTTAAGCCCAGATGGCGGAATTGGTAGACGCGCACGGTTCAGGTCCGTGTGCCGCAAGGTGTGGAGGTTCGAGTCCTCTTCTGGGCACCATTACAAAACTTGGCTCGCGCTGGCGGGCCATTTTTTCGTGCCCGAAAAGCGAAGCTTGCTTTGGAACCTGGCTCCGGGGAATCAGATTCGGCATGGTGGCTGTCGCTTTGGCCACTCAAGACGGGCGCCATTCTACATCAATGGGACTCCCCACTCCCCACTAATTGCACCCCCGCCCCGAACTATCCAACTCTGTTGGCAAAATTGCTTGCGATTTTTTGCTGGACTCGCTTGCAGTGGGCAGGTTCTTGACCCGGGACCACACCTCATTTTAAGTGCCCGGCTGACCACAGCAGCAGTATTGCGCCGACAACCAGGGCAACATCGGCAATCAATGCGGCCCGGGCAAGATTTGTAACAAGCTTATCGTTGACGCGAAAGACCTTTCCGCCCCACAGATATTTCCAGAATCGAATTTGCATTTCCCGGTACTGTGGGTAGAAAGAAGCCAGCTGTCGGTTGGTGGGATAACCAAGCTCGGTGAATTCACCTGGATGCCTGCTGCGGAGCAACCTGAGAAGCAGGCCGCGTAGCGTCCAGCTACTGATCATTGCCAGCAAGAGGATCACTACCGCCACTCCGGTCATGACTTTGATGCCCGGCGAGGATGTGGAAGGATATTTTTCATGGGCGCACGTATCGAAAATCAAACAGCGCGAAAAACCCATAGTGGATTTGCGTTGTCCCTTCGGCCGGCCGCACTATTCAAATGGATGGCGTAGCACGATGGTTTCATCACGATCAGGCCCGGTGGAAACCATATCGACCGGCACGCCGCAGACCTCCGCTATGCGTTCCAGATAGTTGCGCGCGGCTTTGGGTAGCTCTTCATAATGTTGCACGCCCAATGTACTTTCTTGCCAGCCCGGCATTTCCTCATACACAGCCTGACAATCCGCCAGCGCATCGGCGCCCGCCGGCAGAATGTCACTTTCCACACCGTTGATGCGATAGCCCACAGCCAGACGCACGGTTTCCATGCCGTCCATCACGTCCAGTTTGGTGACGCACAGACCGGATACACCGTTGATCTGGATCGAGCGTTTTAATGCTGCGGCATCGAACCAGCCGCAGCGGCGTGCGCGCCCTGTGGTGGAGCCGAATTCATGGCC
>JBDTCC010000151.1:0-52005 GCA_039923775.1 Gallionella sp.
CCGTTGAACGCCGCGTAACGGCCCGCGCGATTTTCCTGAACGCGGCGAATCACCCGGCTCAGCGGCACACCGGACAACAGCAACGCCTGCGAGGCCAGCATCACGCTGCCTTCCGTCACTTCGGCCACCACTTCCGCCGCGCCGGCTTTTTTGAGTTCTTCGATATAGGTATCGTCGGCGGTGCGAACCACCACCGGCAATTCCGGGCGCATCTGGTTCACATGGTGCAATATCTTGAGCGCGGAGTGCTTGTCGTCGTAGGTGATGACCAGGGTTTTTGCGCGCATCAGTCCGGCCGCCAGCAGTACCTCGCGCTTGGCGGCATCGCCATACACCACACTATCTTTTGCCGCCAGGGCTTCTTGTACCCGGCGCGGATCAAGATCGAGCGCGATGAAGCGTATGCCTTCCTTTGCCAGGAAACTCGATAGCGCCTGCCCGCTCCGTCCGAAACCGCAAATGATGATGTGCGCGTCGCTGGCCATGGTTTTGACTGCAATCTGGTGTATCTGCAGGGCGCGATCCATCCAAGCCGAAGGGGATATCCGTCGTACGATGGCTTCCGCGTGTTGTATCAAAAAGGGTGCGATCAGCATCGAGATCAGCATGGCTGCCAGCACGTTCTGCATCACTTCCGCAGGCAACAGATGCGCACCCCCCGCCAGCGTCAGCAGCACAAAACCAAATTCGCCGGCCTGTGCCAGTCCCAGTCCGCTGCGTATCGATGTGCCCCAGTCTCCCGAGAATGCACGCGCCAGCAGTGTCACCACCGCGGCCTTGAACGGCAACAGGATAAGTAGCACCAGCAGCACCCAGCCAAACCCGGAAATCACAGTCTGCAGATCGAGCAGCATGCCGATGGTGACGAAGAACAAACCGAGCAGCACATCGCGAAACGGCTTGATATCTTCTTCGACCTGATAGCGATATTCGGTTTCAGAGATCAGCATCCCCGCAACAAATGCGCCCAGCGCCATTGAAAGCCCGGCCAGTTCGGTGATATAGGCCAGGCCCAGCGTAAACAGCAACACGTTGAGCATGAACAGCTCGGAAGATTTTTGCATCGCGACCAGATGGAACCACGGACGCAACATCCGCTGCCCGAAGATCAGCAAGGCAGACAACACCAGCGCCGCCTTGAACAGCGCAATACCAATAGTGAGATAGAGCTGCTCCCCGCTACTGGCCAACGCCGGGATGATGATGATGAGCGGCACCACGGCCAGATCCTGAAACAGCAGCACGCCCATGATTTTTTGCCCGTGTGGCAAGTTCAGCTCGGCCCTCTCGACCAGCATCTTGCTGACGATCGCGGTGGATGACATGGCCAGCACACCGCCCAGTGCCAGGCCGGCGCGCCAGTCGAGTCCGAAAAACAGCGAGGAAAGCATGACCAGCAGCATGGTGGCCACCACCTGGGCGGTGCCCAGGCCGAATACCAGGCGCTGCATGCTGCGCAGCCGCGCCAGGCTGAATTCCAGGCCGATACTGAACATCAGAAACACCACGCCAAAATCAGCCAGATGGCGGGTTTCCGGCGCATCGGGTATCCAGCCCAGCGCATGGGGACCGATCAGGATGCCAACGAGGAGATAGCCCAGCATCGCGGGCAATCGCAGTATGCGGCACAGCACGACCACACCCACCGCAACGGCAAGCAGGATCAGCAGGAGTGGTAATGAGTTGGTCATGTGCGTGTTCTGGCAACTTTAAATCGGCATGTACGGATAATGCACTAAGTTGCACGCGCTTTCAAAACTTCCTTGGCTAATTGACTGTGGCAAAATCTCTCTGGGAATGTGGCGCACTGCTATAATCCGCAGCCTATGAATAAAACTCTTTCCGCCACGCCCCACGCGCTTGCTCTCGCCCGCGAGGTGTTAAACATCGAAGCATCCGCCGTGCAGGCTCTGAGCGCGCGCCTTGATGAAACTTTTTTGCGTGCGATGGATGTCGTGTTGCGCTGCGAAGGCCGCGTCATCGTCAGCGGCATGGGAAAATCCGGACACATCGCCCGCAAGATAGCCGCGACCCTGTCCAGCACCGGGACGCCGGCCTACTTTGTGCATCCGGGCGAAGCCAGCCACGGTGATCTGGGTATGATCACCAGCGAGGATGTCATCATCGCCCTGTCCTATTCCGGTGAAAGTCAGGAACTCATGACCATCGTGCCGGTAATCAAGCGCCGGGGGGCGAAGCTCATCAGCATGACCGGAAACCCGGCTTCCAGCCTTGCCAGGGTCGCCGATGTGCATCTCAATGCGGCGGTGGACAAGGAAGCCTGCCCGATGGGTCTGGCACCGACTGCCAGCACCACCGCGGCATTGGCGCTGGGCGATGCGCTCGCGGTGGCGTTGCTGGATGCCAAGGGTTTCGGCGCGGAAGATTTTGCCAGTTCTCACCCGGGGGGAAGCCTGGGACGTCGCCTGCTCACCCGGGTGAGCGACATCATGCGCAGTGGCGAACGTCTGCCCATGGTCGGCCTGGACGCGACGCTGGGGGATGCAATTCTGGAGATCTCGAAAAAAGGCGTGGGCATGACCGCCATCGTGGATGCCGGGCAGCACGTGCTGGGCATCTATACCGACGGGGATCTGCGCCGCACGCTCGCGCAAAAACTGGATTTCAACGCCACGCCGATACGTAGCGTGATGTCCGCCAACCCGCGCCGTATCGGCCCGGACAGACTGGCCGCAGAGGCCGTGCAGATGATGGAGGAATTCAACATCAGCCAGATGCTGGTGGTGGATGAACAGAACAAGCTGGTCGGTGCGCTCAATATGCACGACCTGTTGCACGCCAAAGTGATCTGATGGCACTGTTCGCCAACTATCAGTTGTGGCAACACCAACTGGCATCCGATAACCGTTGCAGGGGAAAGTGATGTTGTTGAGCCGCTCAAAATTGATACGTCTGATTGCTTTCGATGTCGATGGCGTGATGACCGACGGCGGGTTGTACTTTTCCGATTCCGGTGAGGAATTCAAACGGTTCAATTCGCTGGATGGGCACGGACTGAAAATGCTGCACGCCAGCGGGGTGGAAGTGGCAATCATCACCGGGCGCACTTCCCGTTGCGTCGAAGCACGCGCGAAGAATCTCGGTATCACCCATCTCTACCAGGGGGTGGAAAACAAGCTCGAAGCCATGCTCGACCTGCTCAACAAGCTCAAGCTTTCCCGCGATGCCGCCGCCTATATGGGTGATGATGTGGTTGATCTCACGGTGATGCGTCATGTCGGTTTGGCGATCAGCGTGCCGGAAGCTCCGCTGCTGGTGCAAAAACACTCACACTATGTCACACAGCGCGGTGGCGGGCATGGCGCGGTGCGCGAAGCCTGCGAGTTGATCATGTCGGCCCAGGGCAAGCTGGATGCACAGCTTGCGCCCTATTTGCAATGACTCTTGCCTCCCGTATCCGCAACTGGCTACCGCTGTTACCCCTGCTTGCCTTGCTGGCAGCCACCTATTGGCTGAACCAGCAGGCGCTGCCCGGGTCGGCACAGCCTGAAACCAAACGCCACGATCCCGATGCGATCATGGAAAACTTTTCCGCAACCAATCTGAATGCACAGGGCGAGCCAAACTTCATCCTGGCGGCAAAAAAATTACTGCATTACCCGGATGATGACAGTACCGACGTGGATGAACCCCACATCACCATGTTGTCTCCCGGACAGCCGGAAATTCATGCCACCGCCGAACACGGCACCGTCTCCAGCAAAGGAAATGAGGTGTTTCTGCGCGACAATGTCAAGGTGCTGCGCGAGGCAAGCGCGCTACAGGGTCAAATGACATTGCAAACCCAGTATCTGCATATCATCCCGAACCAGGATCTGGCGGACACCGACCGCGCCGTCACTATCGTCGATCCCCACAGCATCGTGCATGCGACAGGCATGGAATTGAACAACAAGACACGCATCCTGAAACTGCTTTCTCAAGTAAAAAGCGAATATGTACCGAACAAACCATAAATTACTGCTGTCTACTATCCTGCTGCCGGTTTTCCTGCAATTTTGGGGATCGGTCTGTTTTGCCGAACAAGCCGACCGCAATGAGCCGATGCACCTGGAGGCCGATCGGATGATAATCGACGACGCACAACAAATAAGCACCTTCATCGGCAATGTGCATTTGACGCAAGGCACGCTGCTGATACGTGGCGACAAGATCGTCGTGACGCAGGACAAGGATGGCTCCCAGCTCGCCAACGCGTATGGCAAGACAGCCGAGTTCCGGCAAAAGCGTGAAACACTGGAGGGTTACGTGGAAGGTTATGGCGAACACATCGAATATGACACGCGCACCGGGATATTGAACCTCTACGGGAATGCGCGTCTGAAGCGCAATCTGGACGAGGTCAGCGGCGAACATATTACTTACAACGCCAAGACCGAAATATTCAAAGTGAACAGCAATGATGCGAACACAAACAATGGCCCGCAGCAACGCGTGCGTGCAGTGCTGCAACCCAGAAAAAAAGACAGCATGACACCGCCATCCGCGTCCGGCGTGTTACCCGTCGCACCCACTCCAACTGTTACCCCGGCCAAGAAAAATGAGTGAACTTCGCGCAGTCGGTTTGAAGAAAAAATACGGCTCACGCACCGTGGTGCACGATGCCTCGCTGTCCGTGAAGAGCGGCGAAGTGGTTGGCCTGCTCGGCCCGAATGGCGCCGGCAAAACCACTGCTTTCTACATGATCGTCGGACTGATTGCAGCAGACGGCGGGGAAATATTTATCGACGATCAAAACATCACGCATCTGCCGATCCACCGTCGCGCCCGTCTGGGACTCGGTTACCTGCCACAAGAAGCATCGATCTTTCGCCGCCTGACGGTATCGCAAAACATCCAGGCTGTGCTGGAACTCCAGGGCCATACCGATAATGGGTTGCAAAACCAGCTGGATAAATTGCTGGAAGACCTGCACATCACGCACATCCGCGACAATCCCGCCATCAGCCTGTCGGGCGGAGAACGCCGGCGCGTCGAAATTGCCCGCGCATTGGCGACCGAGCCACGCTTCATACTATTGGATGAACCATTCGCAGGGGTGGATCCGATCGCGGTGCTGGATATTCAGAAAATCATTCACTTTCTCAAAGAGCGCGACATCGGTGTGCTGATCACCGACCACAATGTGCGCGAAACCCTGGGAATCTGCGACCGCGCCTACATCATCAACGCCGGGTCGGTGATGGCGGAAGGCAAGCCGGACGAAATCATTTATAATGAGGGCGTCAGGAAAGTGTATCTGGGTGAACACTTCAAGCTGTAACGAGAACACACACCAGACACAACACCAGCCTATGAAACCCACTCTCCAACTCCGCATCTCACAACAACTGACGCTTACCCCGCAATTGCAACAGGCTATCCGCCTGCTACAACTGTCCACGCAGGACATGCATCAGGAAATTGCACGTTTGCTGGAAGAGAACCCCATGCTGGAAGCGGCCGATGAATCTGCGGCGGGCGTTTTCACGCCGGATATTTCATCCCTGCAGACTCACAGTACCGCGAGCGCGGATCAACCCCAGGCCACAAAGACCGAAGAGCGTGGCGCAGACGACTTTGGCCCGGATACCTTTGGCAACGAGCCGGCCGATTGGAATACCGGCAGCGGGACCATGCGCAGCACCGACGACGAAGACGAAACCTATCCGGAACAAGCTGCTGAACAAGCCAGTCTGCGTGCACATCTGCACAGCCAATTGACCACCAGCTCAATAGATGACAAAGATCGCAAGGTGGTCGGATTGTTGATCGATGCGCTGGATGAAAACGGTTATCTTGCCCAGGATCTGGAAGAGCTCGCGGGCCTGTTGCCCGGTGAACTTGAAATCACCCTCGACGATCTGGAAACCGCGCTGGTACAACTCCAACATCTTGATCAACCCGGCCTGGGTGCACGAAATCTGGGAGAATGCCTGGCACTGCAACTTAAAACATTGCCGGAGGACACCCCCCAGCGCGATTTGGCAGTTCGTCTGGTGAGCCATCACCTTGATCTGGTCGCTGCACATGACTTCAGCAAGATAAAAAAACTGCTGCGCTGCTCGGACGATGAATTGCGCACCGCACAACATTTAATCACCTGCCTGAACCCGAAACCCGGTGCCGAGTTCGGGCAAAGCGTCGCGGATTATGTAATACCCGACGTGATCGTGGAAAAATACAAAAACAAATGGCGCGCAAGACTCAATGTGGAAGCGATGCCCAAACTGCGCGTCAATCAGATTTACGCCAACATCCTGCAGCAGCGTTCCGACAAAAATTCATCCCAGCTTGCCGTACAATTGCAGGAGGCCAAGTGGTTGATCAAAAATCTTGAGCAGCGCTTTGATACCATTCTGCGGGTCGCGCAAGCCGTCGTGGAGCGGCAGGTTAATTTTTTCGAGCATGGCGAGATCGGAATGCGCCCGCTGGTATTGCGCGAAATCGCCGACGAACTGGAATTGCACGAATCCACCATATCACGCAGCACCACACAAAAATTCATGCGGACTCCGCGTGGCATATACGAATTCAAACATTTCTTCGGCAGCGGCCTGACCACGGAAAGCGGCGGCACCTGTTCATCCACCGCGATACGTGAACTGATCAAACAACTGGTCAGTGCTGAAGACGGGCACAAACCGCTTACTGACAGCCGCATGTCAGAAATCTTGGCTCAGCAGGGCATCGTAGTTGCCCGGCGTACCATAGCAAAGTATCGGGAATCAATGCGCATACTCCCGGTAAACCTCCGCAAATCACTCTAAAATGCTAAGGAGCATATGATGAACCTCCAACTAACCGCACACCATCTGGAAATCACGCCCGCCATTCGCGATTATGCGACTGAAAAGCTTGATAAAATCAAACGACATTTTGAAAATGTGGTGATAGATGTAAATGTGATTCTTTCCGTTGAAAAGCTGAAGCAGAAGGCGGAAGCCACCATGCACGTCAGCGGTAAAAATCTGTTTGCAGAAGCCGAGGATGAGAATCTTTACACCGCCATCGATATGCTGACAGACAAACTGGATCGTCAGGTGCGCAAGCACAAGGACAAACTTTCCTCGCGTCGCCATGACGATACGGGAAAACAAGCGGCATCAGAGTAATCAACCACGGGCGGGCGCAATTCCGTCCCTTTTGTATCGGCCCTCATTATGAACCTGATCAGCAAAATCCTGCTGCCCGACAACATCCTGTTGGACAACGAATCCACCAGCAAGAAACGCGTGTTTGAACGGGTTGGCTTGTTATTTGAAAACAACCAGCAGATTGCCCGCAGCCAGGTATTCGACAGCCTGTTCGCGCGTGAAAAGCTGGGTTCAACCGGCTTGGGACAAGGTGTTGCGATCCCTCATGGGCGGATCGCAAAGTTGCGCGAAGCGACTGCCGCGTTTGTCATGTCTTCGCACCCGATTCCATTCGACGCGCCGGATGGTCAACCGGTGAACCTGATTTTCGTGTTGCTGGTGCCGGAGCGCGCCAATGATTTACATCTGCAGATACTCGGCACGCTGGCACAAATGTTCAGTGATACACAATTCCGCAACAATCTCCTTGCCTGCAACGACACAGCCAGCATTCATCAGCTATTTTATGACTGGAAGAGCCTGATATGAGCCAGGTTAACGTCCGGCAATTGTTTGAAGACAAGCAGAAACGGTTGCAGCTCAGCCGTGTTGCCGGGGCGGATGGCGCTGATCGCATTATCGACAGTGATCTTGTCGACACCTCCAACAAAGGCCTCATCGGCCATTTGAACCTGATCCACCCGAATTGGGTGCAGGTGTTGAGCCAGACCGAACTGGATTATCTGAACGGCCTGAATACGGAACAACGCGACAGCGCGTTTCGTCAAATTGAGCAAAACGGCACAACCTGCTTGATTGTGGCCGGCACAACCGACATCCCGGCTGAAATCATCGAGTTTGCCAACCGGTCCCACATTCCGTTGTTTGCTTCTCCCCTGGCCAGCGTTCGCCTGATGTGGCTGGTCCGCCATTATCTCGCCAAGGAACTGGCCGAATCGACCACCCGCCACGGCGTGTTTCTAGACGTGCTTGGCGTTGGTGTGATGATCACCGGCGAAAGCGCTGTCGGCAAAAGCGAACTTGGACTTGAACTCATTACACGCGGCAACGGTCTGGTTGCCGATGACATCGTCGAATTGCACCGCATCGCGCCCGATACGCTGGAGGGTCGCTGCCCGGAACTGTTGCGCGATTTTCTCGAAGTACGCGGTTTGGGGGTATTGAACATCCGCACCATGTTTGGCGAAACGGCAGTGCGGCGAAAAAAGAGCCTGAAACTCATCGTGCACCTGCATCGTCCCCCCGGCGGCGACCTGTCGCAAATGGAACGCTTGCCGATCAATGCCACGCACCAGGATATCATCGGCGTAAACATCAGTACGGTAAACATCCCGGTGGTCGCGGGGCGCAATCTCGCCGTTCTGGTTGAAGCTGCAGCACGCAACTTTGTGCTACAGCAGCGCGGCATCGACAGCATGCAGGAATTCATCTCGCGCCACGACCAGTTGCTGCTGGAAGACTAAACGGAGCCCGGGGTGCAATTATTCCTGATCAGCGGCTTATCCGGCTCCGGCAAGAGCGTCGCACTCAAGGTGCTGGAAGACAGCGGCTTTTACTGCGTGGACAACCTGCCCGCCGACATGCTGGCTGCACTGGTGGAACACCTGCAGCATGCCGGGTACAGTAACATTGCCGTCAGCATAGACGTGCGCAGTGCAAACAGTGTGCAACGTCTTCCGCCGTTGTTGCAGCAGATCAGGCAGCAAGGCGTGGACGTGCATGTGTTGTTCCTGGATGCGCAGAACGACACGCTGGTAAAACGCTTTTCCGAGACACGCCGTCTGCACCCGCTCAGCGATGCCGCACTCCTCAAAAATGACAAGAAGGCCCGCACTTTGCCGGAATGCGTCAGCGATGAACGTGAATTGCTGGCCGAAATCAGCGACATCGGCCATCACATTGACACCACCGAACTCAATGCCAATGCGCTGCGCAACTGGATCAAGCAATTCATCAATGTGGATCGTGCGCGTCTGACGCTGTTGTTCCAGTCATTCGGCTACAAGCACGGCATACCGCTCGATTCCGATCTGGTGTTTGATGTGCGCTGCCTGCCCAATCCGCACTACGCTCCGGAACTTCGTCCGCTCACCGGGCGCGATGCGCCGGTCATCAAATTTCTGGACAATGCTGCCGATGTACAGCAGATGTTTGGCGACATCCGCGATTTCGTGGAGCGCTGGTTGCCCAGCTTTGTTGCCGATAATCGCAGCTATCTTACCGTTGCCATCGGCTGCACGGGCGGACAACACCGCTCTGTCTATCTTGCCGAAAAGCTCGCGCTTCACTTCGTGCATCAGCAGCAGGTGCTGGTGCGTCATCGCGAATTGACACAATAGCCCATGTATAGCGAGGCATTGCAGCAGATCAAGCTCGGCGACTGGCTGACACTGTTGTTGGGCGGCATTTTCGTGGCACTGCTGACGCTCAAGCTATGGAGCGGCGATCTTGCCGACAAGGCCATCATCCGCAGCGGCGGAAAAATATTCAGGGAAGTGGCGTTGTCACGCAACCAGCAGATCGAGGTGCCCGGTCCTCTCGGGGTAACCATCGTCAGCATTCAGAACCGCAAAGCACGCATCGCCTCCGACCCCAGTCCGCGTCAGTATTGCGTACGGCAGGGATGGTTGAAACAGTCGGGGGAGATTGCGCTTTGCCTGCCCAATCAGGTGAGTGTCGAATTGGCCGGCAGCAGCAGAAGAAAATATGACACCCTCAACTACTGAGAATCGGGATCAAGGCACAAGGGGGAAGGAAAAAGGGACAAGCCACGCCCCTGACTTTCCATGTACCTCGGTTCTGTTAAACACCACCGCCGAGGACCATCATGTCGCGCGCATGGCGGCAGTGGCGCTCGGTCTCACAATACTGGAAAGCGCGATCCCCTCCCCCCTGCCCGGCGTCAAGCCCGGATTAGCCAACATCGTCACGCTGATCGTGCTGGCCCGATACGGTTGGCGCGCGGCGGCATGGGTATCGCTGTTGCGCGTGCTGGCGGGCAGTTTGTTGTTTGGCAATTTTCTCGCGCCGGGGTTTTTTCTCAGTCTGTTCGGCGCAATATGCAGCCTGGTCGTGCTGGCCTTTGCACAATATTTGCCATCACGCTGGTTTGGTCCGGTCAGCCAAAGCATCTACGCCGCATTCGCTCATATCACCGGACAGATGCTGGTGGTGTACCTGTGGCTGATCCCTCATGCCGGTATCGCCTACCTGATCCCCATTTTCGCCACCGCCGCACTGGTGTTCGGCACGGTGAACGGATTGATCGCAGCGCGTTTCATGGATAATGCGGAAACGCTCAACACAACCGTAATCGGGAACACCATATGAAGACCATCACCGTTGCCCTCACCGGCGCCTCCGGCCTGCCCTACGGCATGCGCCTGCTCGAATGCCTGCTAAATGCCGGCCAACGCGTGCATCTGGTATATACCCAGGCGGCGCAGATCGTCGCCAAACAGGAACTTGATTTCACACTACCCAATCGCCCTGGCGATGCCGAGCAATTGCTCAAGGAACGCTTCGGCACATTCAATGGAGAACTGAAAGTGTTCGGCATACAGGACTGGTATGCACCCATGGCTTCCGGCTCAAACCCCGGCGACGCGATGGTAATCTGCCCCTGCACGATGGGCACGCTCGGCAAAATCGCGGGCGGCGTCAGCGACGATCTGATCGCCCGCGCCGCCGACGTGATGCTCAAGGAAAAGCGCACGCTGATTCTGGTGCCGCGCGAGATGCCGTTCTCCGCCATTCATCTCGAGAACATGCTCAAACTGTCACATGCCGGTGCCGTGATCATGCCACCCAATCCGGGCTTCTATCATCATCCGCAGAGCGTGCAGGACATCGTCGATTTTGTCGTGGCGCGGATACTGGATCATCTGGGAGTGGAGCATCAGTTGGTGAAGAAGTGGGGAGAGTGATAGTTTGTCGGGAATAGCCCGACAACAAAGTCGCGGGGTGTGGCCCCGGCGGCTAGTTACTTTTCTTGGCAAGACAAGAAAAGTAACTGGCCGCCGGGCTACCCCCGGCAACACTCTCTCAACAACATTCGCACTGGCGTCGGTATCGCCGCCCCCAACGCCTCCTCCACACTCAACCAAACATTACCCGGCTGAGCAATATGCAAAGGTTTGCGCAAGAGCTCAATCTTCAGCGGTGTGATATGCAACTTGAAGTGAGTAAAGGTATGAGTGAATGTCTCCAGCCTTACACCGTTGCTCGCATCCATTCCGCTTTGCACATACCAGTTCTTCGCAGCCTCTTCATCGTCAAATTGCGGCAAGCTCCACAACCCACCCCATATGCCGCTACCGGGGCGCTTCTCCAGCAGGATGTCGTTGCCGTGCATCAGCATGAGCAAAGTAGCGCTCCGCTCCGGCACGGTTTTGCGCGCTCGCGGCGTGGGCAACTCGCTCACTCGCCCGTGTTGGAAGGCCACGCAATCACTTCGCACCGGACACATATCGCATTTCGGCTTGCTGCGCACACACAGCGTTGCGCCCATGTCCATCTGTGCCTGTATGTAAGCAGCAATGTCGCGATCCGGCAGCAAGGCTTCGGCCCGTTGCCAAAGTCGGTCTTCAACCGATTTATCGCTTGGCGATCCGGCTATGCCACAGTAGCGCGCCAGTACGCGCTTGACGTTGCCATCCAGGATCGCGCGGCGTTCGTGCCAGGCCAGCGCGCATATCGCTGCCGCTGTGGAGCGCCCGATACCGGGAAGTTCGAGTATTTGTTCGAATTCGCGCGGAAACTTGCCGCGATATTTTTCCTCGACTATCCGCGCAGCGGCATGCAAATTGCGTCCGCGTGCGTAGTAGCCGAGGCCGCTCCAGTGCGCGAGCACTTGCTCTTCTGTTGCTGCGGCGAGTGCGGAGATGGTCGGAAACGATGCGACAAAACGCTGGTAATAGGGAATGACGGTTGCGACCTGCGTCTGTTGCAGCATGATCTCGGACAACCACACCCGATAGGCATCCGCACCTTGCCAGGGCAGGTCATGGCGACCGTGTGTGCGCTGCCAGGCGATCAAACGGGAAGCAAAATCCACTTGCTAGCCAACGCTCATATTCGGGTGTTGCGGCATGGCGGCAGGAAAATCACTTGAACAAACCTTTCAAGCCCTTTTTCAATTCTTCCTGCAGCTTGCTCTTGGCATCTTCTTTCACTTTTTCTTTTTTCTCATCGATCTTTTGCTTGGCGACATCAACGAACAGCGCACCATAATCGATCTTGAATTTGAGCGCATCGAATGGGCCGCTCACATTCACAGGCAGTGTTCCGGTCCCGCCCTGCTCGGTCTTTGCAAGTGTAGCCTTTGCGTTGTAGTTCAAATTATCATGCCCGATGTCGATGTCGCCATTGCCGCTCAGACGCAGCACAGTGGATTTGACTGTCAGATCATCGTTATGGGCCACGCCGTTGCGTACCTTGAAATTGGCCTTGAACTCGCTGAACGCAGTTTTCTCGCTCTTGTCCACGCCCAACGTCTGCGCCCTGGTGTCCCGGCCGAGATTCTGTATACCCTGCACCAGCTTGGTCAGATTGATGCCCTTGATCGCGCCGTTCGCCAAATTAACCGACGCGTTACCGTCCAGCGCTTTTTTCAAGGCACTGACAGTATTGCCCCGCGTGGTGAGATCCAGCACGATGTTGCCCCTGCCTTCGGCCAAATCAAGATTGGCTGCATCTTTCAACAGGGGTGCCACATCAATATCGGTCAGTTTCTGTTTGATGACAAAGCTGGGGATGCTACGCGCGTCAATACTCAGGCTGCCGTTCAAATTGCCCTGATACAAATTGGCGGATAGCGGGCTGAGATTGACCAGTCCGTTATGCGCCTTCACACCCAGACGTACCTGGCTGGATTTGATGTTCGCCACCTTGAGCGAACCGATGCGCAGGTTACCGTCCAGATTGAGTGTGCGCAGAGCGGACAGGTCCAGCGGCGGCTCGGGTTCACTGGTTTGAGACTTTTGACCTGCGCTGGCGGACTTTTTCGGCATATATAGATCAGCGTCGAACCGATCCACATCCACATCAAAATTGATCGCCGGATCGGCAAATCCTTTTACCCCGACTTTTGCCTTGATCTGGCTTTGCAGCAAACCGCCGGCAAAATTCGCCTGCACGATTTTATTCAGGGTATCGAGATGCACGTTGCCCTTCATTTCGCTGCTCACCGATTTGTTGGGCAGTTTGTCGCCGGTGGCCGTCACCGCTATACTCAGCTTGTCCAGATCGAATTGCTGTGCCTTGATATTTCCCGACAGTGGCGAACTGAGTTTCAGCTTGAATGCCTGCTCGGGCTGTTTTACATCCAAATCCAGGCTCAGCGCGCCAACCTTGAACGATTGCGCATTGCCTTCCAGACCCGGCAGCGAAAGACTGGCGACAACATTACCGAATGACGCATCCAGATTGGCATTCAGCTTGAGATTATCAGCGGAATATTTATCCCTGGTCAGATTCAGTGACGGAGCATTCAGCGTTGCTTCAAACTTGTCCTGGACCTTCACGCCGCTCGCATTCAAAGCAAATTCCTTCGCGGTGAACTCATGGGTAGCCATATCTGCACTCACATCTCCACTGGCGTGCACATTCAGCTTGCTGATATCCAATGCAGAGCCGCTTACCTGCAGGTCCATGCCTTGCAACCGGTACTTCTGCTGATCCGGATTCAGGGTCAGCGTAGTTTTGAGTTGCATGTTGATATCGAGCCTGGGTTGGTTGGCATTTATGTTGGCCGATAGCTCGATTTTTCCCGGAACGCCGATGGCGACACGCCCGGTTTTGAGATTCAGGTTCTTGATGTCGTATTTCGCGCCACTGGCCTCATCGCGATAGCTGAGATCTGTTTTTTCCACGGATACAGAAGCGATGTCAAATTTGACCGCCGGGCCGGCTGAGGCATTTTTCGTCTGCTGTTGCGGGTTCTGCCCGGGTGCGCCCAACAAATCGTCGATGTTGGTCGAACCGTCCTTGTATTTGACCAGCGTAGCCTTCAGGCCGCTCACTGAAACCTCATTCACCACCACCTGCTTGCGCAGCAAAGGCATCAATTCCAGAGAAACACGCGCGGATTCGATTGCCGCAAAATTCCTGTCGCTCCTGAACTCGGATAACGACACCTTGCTCAAACTGGCACCGATATTTGGGTAAAAAGACAGCTTGATATCACCATCAAGTCGCAGATTTCTCTGATTGCTGTCCTTCACTGCCTTGATGATCTGCGCTTTGTAGTCGTTGGGATTAAAAGTTGCAGCCAGATATACCGCTCCCGCAACCACGACGGCAACGATGGCGCCCACACCCAACAAACCATACTTAAGGATTTTATTCATGACTTGATCCACTAAAAAACAAAGTTTTTGCTGAGCAAAAAAATACAATTGGCTAGACTGGCCCTGGTTTCTAAATTACCTTGGAGTAGAGCGCATGTTCCTGCCGTGTGCGCAAATACTTGTCAAACACCATGCAGATATTGCGTATCAGCATGCGTCCCTTGGGAGTGACCAGGATCGATTGAGGAGAAATAACCAGCAGGCCTTCACGTTCATAGTCGCGCAACTCCCCCAGTTCAGTGACAAAATAGCTGTCAAAATCGATCTGATAGGTACCGTTGAAAGACTCTTTGTCCAGTGTGAAGTGGCACATCAAAGCCTGAATGATTGCGCGACGCACCAAGTCATCTTCGTTCAATTCGAGGCCGCGCATGATGGGCAATACGTCTCTGTCCAGCGCCTCGTAATAATCTTCCAGTCCACGATAATTCTGGCTGTAGGTCGGGCCGATCTTGCCGATGGCACTGAGACCGAGTGCAAGCAGATCACAATCGGAATGGGTGGAATAACCCTGGAAATTGCGATGCAGCCTGCCTTGTCGCTGTGCCACTGCAAGCTCGTCTTCAGGTTTCGCAAAGTGATCCATACCGATATAAACATAGCCCGCATTGGTCAGTTTTTTCACTGCCATGTCGAGAATATCCAGCTTTACTTGCGGCGCCGGCAGGTCTTCCTCGTGGATCCGCCGCTGCGGCTTGAAGATGGTCGGCATATGAGCGTAGTTATAGATGGACAAGCGGTCGGGATTGGCTGCAATGACTTTCTCCAGCGTCACGCCAAAACCTTTCAGGGTTTGTTTGGGTAGGCCGTAAATCAGGTCGATGCTCACCGATTTGAAGCCATTGGCCCGCGCCGCATGTATCACGCGCAAAGTTTCTTCTTCGCTCTGGATGCGATTCACCGCGCGTTGCACCTCTTCATCAAAATCCTGCACGCCAATACTGATCCGATTGAAACCCACTTCACCCAACAGCGCGATGGTTTCGTCGCTCACTTTGCGCGGGTCTATTTCAATCGAGTATTCGCCGTCTTCAACCAGCCTGAAGTGCTGGCGAATCGACGCCATTACACGGCGAATCTCATCATCGCTCAAAAAGGTCGGCGTGCCGCCTCCGAAATGCAGTTGCTCTACGACCTGATCGGGCCCGAGCAGCATCGCCTGCATGGCCATTTCTTTTATCAGGTAACGCACGTATTCGGCGGATTTGCTGCGATCCTTGGTTATTACCTTGTTGCAGGCACAATAAAAACACAAAGTATTGCAGAATGGCATATGGATATATAGCGACAGCGGTCGGTCGGCACCAGCAATATCGCGTTTTGCCACCCATTGGCTATAGCTTTTAGCCTCAAATGTTTCAATGAAACGATCCGCAGTAGGATAAGAGGTATAGCGCGGTCCGTTCTTGTCGAGCCGACGAATCAGCTCCAGGTCCACTATCAGTTGATTGACCGATTTATCCATAATCCCTCCTTCAAGTATCAAGTATTATGCCACTTAGCCATCCGAAATACACCTGATCGGGGCAATACCTGACAATCATCCCTGATGTCATCTCACTCCTTCAGGCAAAATTCGAGGAGGTTAAAGTTGGTTCAACCTTGGATATAGCCAACCATGGGCATTTCGACATCACTATGCAAATAATAGGCCGTAAACTATATGTAGTTTGGTTGATCCATGTCAGTGCGTGGATATTCATTTACAGTTATGTTTCTGCCTATTCTGCTGAGGGCTGAATAAGCGCATTATTTGCAGTTGCTGCATTGGGTGAGGAGGAAACGGTTTGGGTCTGAAGGTCAATACTGAAGTCTATTCCAGAAGTATCGACATGAAAGCAGAAAATCCGTAACTCGGCAATGTTGATTGCTTGGCTTTACAGTGGTAACAGTGGCGTTTGTTGCTTGTCCGTGGCAGGGGCGAATGACACGTTGTATTCTTAATGTTATTATCAGCTACATCCCAATAAATAGGGATTGCCAGTTTTATTATCTTTGACAGAGGAGCTGCAAATGCTTGAACCATATGACACAAATACCGCCGATGTTGTTGCCATGTATATAGGAATATTCGTTTTCTTGTTTGGCCTGGCTATTATTCTAATGAAAAAGAATTCCTGATTTGCTTGTCTGGCAGGGGGACGCGTTAGAATAGCGTTGACACACATTAGGTGCTGGTAATTAAAATTTTGAG
Source organism: Gallionella sp. (assembly GCA_039923775.1). GTDB lineage: Bacteria > Pseudomonadota > Gammaproteobacteria > Burkholderiales > Gallionellaceae > Gallionella. Next base: position 16,641 of record JBDTCC010000151.1, read on the forward strand.
TGGGGAGGGGTAGGTACATGAGTAAATTATCCAATTTGGCATTGGTATGCTGGGGGGCTGTTGCCATGCTGGCTTTTTCCGGAGCAGGCTTCGCTGATCAGGATGCTGTTACGGCAAATCCGGTCAACGGAAAAAAAATCTTTGAAAACGGCAAGGGCGACAAAGTTCCCGCTTGCGCGACTTGTCATGGCGACAAGGCAATGGGCAACGATTCAATGGGTACCCCAAGGCTTGCCAATATCGGGTATGTTTACATCGTCAAGCAGTTGAACAATTTTGCAGAAGATAAGCGCAAAGATCTGACGATGTTTCAGATGAATGATATTGCCAAAGCACTGACGCCACAGGATATGCGTGATTTGGCCTCCTATGAGGACACCTTCCCGCTGGACAATCCAGAGCGTTCCGATCTCACCCAGCTTAAGACCGATGGAACGGCGGTAGGTGAAACCTACAAGGGAAAGATTGTGGTTAACTATGGGACTGACAAGGTTTCAGCATGCGTAACCTGCCACAGCTATAATGGCCGTGGCGCCGCTCCGGTTTTCCCTAAGATTGGCCAACAGAAATATGTCTATCTGGTCAACCAGTTGACACACTGGCGCGATGGTTCGCGTGCGAACGATCCCAAGCAAATGATGCAAAAAATTGCACAAAAACTGTCCGACCAAGATATCAACAATGCAGCAGCATATCTGTCTCAAGCGCCTGCTAGCACGGCGGGTAACGGCTTTGAATTTGACAATCAAACTGTTTTGCAAAAAATTAAACTTGTAAAGTAATAATAGTTGGGCATTCTTACGCGCTTTCCCGCACCGGTTGCAAGGTGCGGGGGAGGTTTGATGAAGACTGGTCTGCGATGATTGGTCTTTTTTGTTTTATAATCGGCTGAAGAAATTCAGCGGCTTACAGGCCTTATGTTTAATCAAGATTGGTGATGATGAAAAAAGGAGAAAAGATTCTTTTTTGGATTGTAGGGTTACTGATTGTCATTACGGTGATTAACTTTACTGTATTGCAAAAAGCCAGCCATGACAGTGTTAAACCGCTGTTCCCCATACTGACCCATTATGATTTTACACCTGCCGGTTCGCGGGGCTATGGCATATATGAACATAACAATTGTTATGAGTGTCATAAAGCTGTTGGAAGCGGCACCAGCATGGGTGTAACTCTGGATGGATTAGGTTCGAAGCATGATGTGAATTATTTCTATAATTTCCTCAAATATCCTGAAAAAACTTATGGCGCAAGGACTATGGGCCATGGTGCGCCACCAAAGGACGCGGCCTATGTGTCCTCTCTTCCGGACTCGGATTTACATGACTTGGCCATATTCCTATCCGAGCTTAAATCCGATCAAGGGTCTTCATCATCATTCGAGCCGCCCAAAGGCGATTCCAGCTTTATCGACGCCATGGTTAACATGTGGACGCCGGCAGGTTGGAGAAGCAAGTATCGGGATATTCGCGACTGGATGAAGTCAAAATCACAAGAGGATCAGCATGACAAAAAACAATGAACTGAGCGTATCAGACAACAAGGAATTCACCAGATACATCCTGCTGTTTGTATATGCGTGCATTATTTACAGCATTATCGGTTTTTCCTGGGGCGCCATCATGGGCGGGGTTCCTGCTTTCAGGCATTTTGTTGACTATAGCGCTCATGGCCGTTTGATAACGCTGGCACATGGACACATCAACCTGTTGGGCTGGGTCGAAATGGCCATATTCGCCGCCCTTTACTATGTGGTTCCTACAGTATCCCGCCGGCCTATCTACAGCTTGCGCCTCGTAAAAATTCACTTCTGGACGCACAACTTCGGGCTGATAGGAATGGTGGTGTTTTTCTTTTCAGCAGGGTTGGTCGGGGGACTGAGCACGGGTCCTGACACCGAAAAACTGGTCAGCCATTTACTTGCTTTTGTCGGCTTATTTGGAACAGTGGTACTGACGGCAAACATCATCTGGGGCTACAACCTTTACAAAACCACCGTCGGATGGCAGAAGCAGGCATGAACAACCGGTTGCTGCTATCAGTATTCTCTATGGTAGTGATGGGCTTGCTGGGTGGATGTGGTCAGGGGGGAATATCCGCTGGCTTCACTATAGGACAAAAGGCCCCCAGTTTGGCCACCAAAACTCTGGCTGACGTAGGGGGTGACTTCAGCAAAATCACTACTTATCGGCAGCCGGATGCACGCATGTACCAGTATTCGATCGATAAGGCTCTGTTAACAGGGAAACCGATTGTGCTGGAATTTGCGACTCCCGGGCATTGCACCAATTGTGACGGGCAACTACAAGTGCTTAAAGCAATTCTCGACAAATACCAGGGACAGATGATATTTATCCACATAGATCAATATGAAAACCCGCAAGCGTACAAAGCGTATCAGGTCATGGGCGACCCCTGGACGTTCCTCATAGACAAGCATGGAATTGTTCGTTTTGAACGCGCGGGTGCAACACTGTATGGCGAATTGGATATGGCCATCAAACAGTATTTATTGTGAAGCGGTGAGTCACTCTTGATCGCGGCGACAAAATAAAATAAATAAGTGGGTGGATGGCAGAAATATGGCTGATAAGAATGCAACAGCAGGTACGATGCAACTTAAGTTGGTTCAGGATCGCAAAGGCATGATATGGGATTTGTTGCTTTATATCCCTACGGTAATTGCGCTTGCTTCGATATCAGCCAGTTTTTGGAATGGCGATAACCACAATATGGGATATTTGCTTTTTTTCCTGGCCTGCTTCTTTTTTATAGCCGGTTTTAACCGTGTATTGAAAACACGGTTAATGCTATTGCCGTCGGCCCCTATAAGTCTGAATGTGGCCGAGCAAAGTATAGGTTTGATGATGAGAAGCGGCGCGCAGGTGGATTTGGTAAAAAATCTTCGCTACTACTCTGATTTTGCCGGCAAGTCCTTCGGAATTTCAGGGCTGGATGGCGGGGGAAAACAACTGCAATTTGTGTTTCATCGTGGCCAGTTTGCAACGTTGGATCAATACAATTCTGCCCAAGACATTTTAAAACACCACAAAAAGTAACTGCAGCTATTTGCTATACGCCGAACTAGAGTCCCACCGCTACTTCCGTCCGGATCGTCTTTGGATGACATCCCAGGTCATGTAGCCGATGACCCCGGCAACAACCAGACAAGCTAAAGTAATGATCTGATATTCCGTCTCAGGACTCACCAATCCGCCTATGACCATATGCACCGCATAGCCGGCAATGAACAGCGCACTGATCGCAACAACCATGTAAATCAAAATCTCGCTTATCACGCTATCTGATCACTTTTTTGGTAGTTTTTGAGATTGATTGATTTCCACAATAACTCCCCCGCGTTGCAAGGCGACAGTCGCGACTTTCCCCGCGTCCATCAAGGCCAGATTGTGGGAAAGCGATCTATTCTCGGGATCGCGCGGATCGAAAATCAGGTATTTCAAACCCTGCAACATCGCGAACAAGGCTTGCTCATCCTTTGCCGCGGGAGGCAATGCCAATGTGTCGCAGCGGCATGCCAACATGGTCCGGGCCGGCCATTGACTGGCTATCCGCATCGGCTTGTCCACGGGGACGTTTTGCTTATTCCCATCATTTGGCAATCTCGCGATATCTTCAACGAAAGACTTGATCAAACTGTCGCTTGGTTCAAGCTGGCCCGCCAGCATATTTTGATAATTTTCCTTGTCAATCATCATATATGTTGTAGAAACCACGAAAATCAGCACCAGAACAACGCCGCGCTGCTGCCAGAATCCGCCCTTCAAATCGGGATCATTCTGCAACAACAAAGGCAAACCCCAATACAAGCAAATTGTCAGCCCAATCAAGCCGAGAGTTGCATCTCCGGTCAGCATGCTGATGATGAACGCGGCCAGTAAAATACGCCCGAGAAAATCGGACCATAAATTTTTTGCCTGTTTCCAGATCACCACGAGCAGGACAAATAGCATCCCCAGTCCGCTTATCCACTTGTCAGCTCCAAGCCCTTTGGTATGACCCGGCCCAAAGAGGATGCCTGACAAGCCTTTCATCGGATTTGCAAACCATCCCACGTGACTCCATCCCGCTGTCAGGATCAGTCCTATGACAACAGTAAAAATCACCCCGACAAAGTAATAACTTTGCTGTTTTTTAGTAATCGGAGCTTTATACCAGGACCACAGCAAAGCCAAGGGGTATGCGAGGCCCGCCGGATGAAGTGTGACACTCACCAGACATAATAAAATTTGCGCAAAATACATTCCGCCGAACGCTTGAGGTGATTCGCGGTACTTAAGATCCGCCCATGCGCCTAGTACAAATGTAAACAGCAGGTATGGAGCAACGGCAATACTGTCGATTTGATTCAACACCAGAGGAGAAATCAGCAACAATCCGGTCGCCAACAGCGAACCTTCAGAATCTCCGCTGCGCCGCCGCCATGAGTGGAAAGCCCAGGCCACAACCGACATCATCAAAATGGTAAATATCTTTGCGGCTATCAAGTTGCCTGTCCACAAAAAACCTACGGGTGCGAGAAACACCGCACGAAAGTCGGGTAGCCCCAAAGTTACAATCGAACTGACTACACTGTCCACAACCGACCAAACCAGCAGTAGTGCTTGAGCAGCACCCTCGTCGATGCCATAAGTTGATTTGTTCAACAACATAAAACACATGACGCCCCAAAACAGCAGCGCAAGATAAGCCCAATATTTTTGTGGGATATGTATTAACCAATTCTTCATTTTTAATTAGTTCCTCATGGGAATGCATGCAGAAAGCTCATGCAGCACACTTGTAAAAGTTGCATCTGGATTTGTTTGCGACAACTGAGTGACTTGCCGATGAAAGTAATGTTGATACCGAGAGTGAAAAATCGCCAAGCTCAATACCAGCAGATCCAATCTATCAATTTCTCATGAATTCTATCAGGAAGTAAACGTTAGCTGCAATATTATGTAAGCTCTGTGAATCAGGGCATCCTTGGATTTTTCAACACATTACTTGTTACACATTAAGTGATTGCATGGGCATGGCGATTCCGATAAACTAGCGCGCAAAGGTAGTCATGTACGGTCAACAGTGAGCCTTTAATATCAGTTGCATAACCTAACGGAGAAATGAGCCATGCCAATCGAACTTTTAGTGCCAATTACGATATTTCTTTTGGGGATACTGGTTGCTATCAAGCTAGCCAGCTTAGGAATTGAGCGTACCATCGAGGCCAACAAGAGGTAACAAGCCACCCTTACTGTTCAGGGGTGTAGCGAGAGTGTCCGGCTATATAGCCGGGCATTTTCCTTCTATAGCACTACAGCAAAATAATATTTTCTGTCTGTATTCTGTTGTTCGACCTACCTCACTCAAACAACTTAAACAAAGTATTCCAGCCTTCGTCTATGAGACCAGATTCACTGCACCGGCATCTGCTAAAATTTCTGTTGCTCTCCGCTTTTTCATTTTTTATCGGCACTGTTCATGGCATGCTTCAAGTCATGCCTCCGATTCGCGCCTGGCTGGATTCGATCGGTAGCCCTTACGGCGGCCCTGGCCACATGATTGATCCGTTGGCTCATGCGCACATGAATCTGGTAGGAGGTGTGGTATTATTGGCGATGTGCGTAACTTTTTATCTTTTACCTATCTTCACCGGTAAAAAGATTTACTCCATAAAGCTGGTACAGCATACTTTTTGGTGGGTCAGCACTGGTGTCTACAGCTTTTACATCATACTCATGACTTTTGGTATCTGGGAAGGTTTGTTATTACATTCGAGACCACAGGATGTACCGGCTGTACATCACTACTACGGGTTAGTCGTGGCAATTTCCGGAACGATAATGGCGGTCGGATTTTGTACTTTTCTGGCTAATGTCATCTTAACCGTTACCAGTTCAACCAACCACGCAATAACTGACAGGCAGAACTAGTCTGCCGCCAGCTTTATCGGAAAAACCAGGATTTTCTGTTCTGCTCCCTGCTGCAAACGAACCTGAACCGCCCCTGTTCTGTTTTCGCCAATGTCGATGGCACGACGATACACACCGATATATCCATCTTCAATCGCCTGAATCCACGGTGCTGAATCGCTGCCGCGCAGGGACACAATCAAATCCCCCGCTGGCCTGCCATGAGGGGCGGTGATGATCACAACAATTTCTGATATACCCTCAAGCGGCGGATTCGGATGAGTCTCGATATGAACAACCAATTTTTTCCATTGTTGCGGCGGAATTGATGGTGCGGCTACGCCATCGCTACATGCGGCAAGCCCCACCGCAAAAAAACTTAACAATATAACCAGTATCCTTTTCATAATTGCGTCATAAAGTGATGATCACCAATACGGTACCGGCCGTTATTCCAGCCGATTTTTTTCAATTTCGTTCTTTCCTTCCTTATCCGAATCCAGCCTGCCAGCCGGAGTAGAACCGTACATATTCACCATGTACCAGACGAAGGCCCCAGCAAAACCAATATACACAAGCGAACCCAAAAATCCCGGATCTTTCACCCAGTCGCTCCACTTCACAACAACTCCTGGACGCAGCCCCCAAAAAGGAAAGCTGAGACCGACACCCACCAGCAATACAATTGCCACCACAGCCCAGAACCAATATGGAACATTCAGCTGGGATTCCGGAATTTTCTCAACCAGTTCCCAATCTTCCATACCTCGCATTTCCAAACGCTCTTCGTCCGAGGCGTAACCGAAATTATCCTTACTGTATTCACCCCACTTCGGCCTTTCATTCGTCAATTTCGGATTTCCATCACGCTGTTCCATCACAATACCTCCTATTCGACAAATAACTGAGCATCAAAATGTCCAGTCCATCCATCCGCAGATTTGGCCACCACGACAAAAGGATATAGACCGCGATGCAATTTAGGCAAAATCGAAAGATATGCCGATTTTCGCCCGACTGTCTGAAAACTCACCTCACGCTTGCTCAGGCTGTATGCATCCTGCGGCAACCCCTCCACTGACAGGCTTAAATCTGTCGGACGATATCTTTTGCTTGAGACTTCGATGCGATATTCACGCGCCGACTGATTGTGATTAGTTGCCAAATAGCCTACCGCCAAGTGATAAGGCTGGTATGACCATACACCCCACACAAACAATACGCTCCCGAGCGCTGCAAATGGGACCGTCCAGTAGAATCGAGATAATAGCGACATCGAATTATCCCGGAATCTCTGTTTCTTTGTCGATTCACGTTGTCCTAATTCAAATCGCAATAATCCGGTGCTGCCTTTTTTATTCTGCAAGCTATTGCAGGCATCGATGCAATCACCACAATTAATACAACTGTCGTACATTTCGGTCTTGCGCGGGTCCAACTTGATAAAGCAGGTCGTCACACAGTAATTGCATTTTTCGCACGCCTCCGAACGAGTCGTATCGTAAACCACATGCAATGTTTCCTTGGTCTTGAACGAATGCTGCCAAACCTTGTATACGCAGGCAAAACGGCACCAGAAGTGGCGAAGCACAGAAATGTCCAAAAGAATGATCATCACCCAAACCGAATATATCCAGTATAAAGATCCGGCTAATCTTGTATCCGGCCTTAAGGTGATGAATGACCACACAACATCCGGCGGATAGAAATACAGCAGTGGAACCAACGCAAATAGCATTGCTGCGACTAAAAACGAGAGCCCGAGCAATGTCCAGTTCAATATCTTGTTCTTTGCGGCCGCAACTTTTGGCGCCGCACCGCTCAGACTGACTTCGGCACGCTTGCCAAGCAGCTTGTGGGTCATGTGGTTCGCCCATTCCGCCAAGGTATTCTGCGGACATGCCCACCCGCAAAAGACGGTACCAGCTACCGAGTACAAGGTGACCAGCGCACTTACCACCATAATCCACAAGCCGGATACCAAAAAGAAATCAGCAAACCATATTTGCCATCCCAGCACTACAAATGCGCCATTTTCAGGATCGATCCGGAACAAGCCGGATACCGGAATCATAACCAGCAATAGTAAGATGACTATCTGGACGGTCCGTCTTTTCCAATGAAAATTTGACGCGCCCTTACTCGCTCCAGATTGAATGATCTTGATTGGTATACTCGAAAGTGTCTTGTTCATTTCTGAAGACATGTGCACCTTTATAATGCCGGGCCAGTTATATCGAATTTAATGCGTTACTCTCGCTTCACCGTCCAACGGGGAGACAGCAAGCAAACGCAAACGATAATTTTCCGCCAGTTCCTTATTGCCCGCAGACTGTTCCAAATGCCAGAGCGCGCGTAACGCACCCACAAAATTTGGCGAAACTTTGAGGATTTTCTGCAATGCCTCGCGCTTGCTAAACCCGTGTTGAATCGCCTGCGATATTGACTGCAACATGTTATCAGCTAGCGCATCGGCAATCCAGTGATTTTGCGGGTTTGCCTGATAAGCCAGCCAAATCAGGTTTCCCGCTTTTGCCGCATTTCCCTGAATCGAGGCTACCCAAGATCGCACTGTAAGTTCTGTCGCAATATAGGCACGTCCGAAATTTTCCCTGTCAGTACTGGCTATACCTAATATTTTCATAGCAGCATCGGGGCTCGGGTGTTGTTGCAGCAACCACGATATCAAGGAAGGCAGGTTGACGCTTCCATCGTATCGTGCACGCGGAAGACTGAATTCAATGTACGGGACCCACTCGTCCTGCACCGGCCCTGCACCGACAGAAATGGGTCCCCAGTAGCGGCCAAGCCATGTCCATGTACCCTCGCCTCCAGTCGCCAGTACCTGCTCTTGCGTTGACAAACGATTCACGTTTTGAAGCAATGCACTTGCCCCCAGAAAATCATGCCTGGGCCCAACCATGGCCAGATGCATCCCGTCCATGAATAATTGCGCATCCGGAAATACCTGCTTAAAACTGCGTAAAACAACTTGAAGAGACTGAATATCGAACTGATTCAGTGCCAACCACTGTACGAATACCCCATCAGGGTTCAAATGATTTTTTGCCCGCTGAAACTGTTGCACGGATAACAACGAACCCATCCCGGCCAAATCAGGATGAAACAAATCCCCGATGATCACGTCGTAGTTGTGGCGAGTAGTGGTTAGAAAATGCCTTGCATCATCGCGTTGAACCGTTGCTTGATCCATGATGTTGCCATTTACAGGAGCAAACCATGACTTCGCGGCAAAAATCGAACCTTGTGATAACTCCACCGCACTCCGTTGCAAATCCGGAAATGGCAGTGAACCCGCCATCGAAATTCCGGTACCCAACCCGAGGAATAGCACGCTGTGCGGGGCGGGATGAAGCAGCAAAGCGAGGCGAGCCTGATCTTTTTGAATTTCTACCGCGCTGGGATCGGTGGAGGCATCCATGCGTTGCAAATCGCTCAGGAGCACGCGTTGTCCATCCTGTTGCTGCACAACATGTGTCATTGAAATGGCATCTTCGTATAGAGACAAATTATGGCTAGTAGCTTCAATTTGAGGCAACAATTTATTGACCGGCGGCATGTTGCGTAATGGCCAGGCAGCCATCAACATCACGACAAATGCCAGCCACACCCAGCGAGATTCGACCCACGACAAGCCCAAAGCCGCGATTGCAAGGCCGGCGATTGCAACCGTCGCCGTGGTACCAAACAGGGGAATTAACACCAAGCAGGTGACGACAGCTCCTGTAGCGCCCCCCAGACAGTTTGCACCGTACAACCATACCCCGCTTGCCTCTGCGCTGGCATAGCGGGAGGCCAACAATGGCAGCCATCCACCCAGCACCAAAGTAACCGGTAGCGTAAAAATTCCCAGTAACAGCGCTTGGGTCCACATCGCGCCAAAAAATGATTGGAACTGGCTTTGTTCAACCCAGGCGGAAGTGGCAGGAAGTAACCACAAACTTACAAGCACACCCCCGCCAGCAACAAGCGGCATCAGAACGGTAAGCCAATATTTGTGCGCTCGCGGTAACATCATGCTGCCCAGTGCAATCCCAAGCAGGAAAACCGCCAGAATCACACCAAGCACATATTCGGTGCGCAGCATGATCATCCCGTACAAGCGTATCCAGCCTACCTCCAACATGATGCTCCCGGCCCCTATCCCTGCATAAATGATCAGTGCCTGCAAAGGAGGTCGTGTCTGTCTCTCATTTTCTATATGATGGTGTACACTGGCACGGGAACGAATAACATATGACAAAGCCAAAGCCCCGACACCGATCGACAAGCCAATCAGAGCGATGACCCTCACCGAAACGGTCCAGCCCAATGCCGACAAACTCCACAATGGGAACAATGCGCCCGCTGCCCCACCTATCGTGTTCAGGCCATAAAGTTTTCCCAACGATAAAGGGGTGCGTTCTACAGATTTCAGTACCAGGGCAAAACTCATCCCCATTGCGAATGCCGGAATAACCAGCAGGCACAATGCTTCTGATCCTTGCAACAGATACCACTGTACTAGTGACAGCTTGCCCGCAATGGCATCCATCCATCCACTGGCATCCTGTATCAGGCTGGGCAGAAACAATGAATAAAGCGCGATCGCCATCTCAAGCATTGCAAACCAGGCCAGAGGCTTGTTGCATATCCTTGCCCATTTCACACCCGCCAGACTGCCCAAGCCTAACCCGATCATGAACGCCGCAATGGTGAGCACCACTCCGAAAATGCTTACTCCAAATTGCATGGACAACATGCGTGCCCACAAAACCTCATAGGCAAGGCTGGTCAAACCAGACATGCAGTAAAGAATGGCTACTCCCCACCACCATGGTTTTCGACGTGCAGTGTCGAAATTCCAGCGGGATGAGGGTATGTATCGCATGAAGAATTAAAAGGGCTATTGAATTGGGCAGTCCAGGCAACTTCGGTAAAAACCGAACAGCCTTACGCAGTGGTAAGTGAGAAGTGGGGTATGGTTAAGACAGCCCTGCAGTACGTCAATTTTGCGGGATCTAGAACGGGTAAAACCATACCAAACCCACGATTGCATGGGCGATTGCCAATGTGATGCTAAAAGCGGCGAACACCATGTGAGCAACAAACACTGGCTTCCCGAACACGCCCATGGCGAGCCCCAATCCACCGGTTATTATCACCAGCAGGATCACCGCTGATCCCAGCAAAAACATGATCTGCTGCTTTTCCTTGAGAGGTACGGCCTTTTTTCTTATATCACTTCTGTTTTGCGTATTGAATTCCTGCAATATTTGCGCACCGTCACCAGATGACTGAGGCTCCTGAGCATGTGCAGGCAACATAGTCACGATCGAAAGTGATACCGCCAATATTATGCTGGCATAACGCAGAACAGACTTCCGGAATAATCTTGACATTTGCAACATTGAATACCTACTTTATAAATAGTTTATGGGCTCGCTGTTCGCAGTTCCGCGCTTGGATTTGCGTATGGCGTTCTTCCATGCCAAAACGACCAGGAGAACAAAAGGAGCAAAAACTCCCATCAACAGGAATATGAATATATACCATGGGGTATCAATGGTAACGTGAATAAAACGATAACTGTCAACCTGAGCCTGCGCGGAAGAGACAAAAACAAAACCAGACAGTATCAGAGCTATCTTCATCCATTTATGGTTCATCATAAGCCTCTTTTATATCACTTATTTATGCAAATCAGATGCACAACGGAATCCATAAAAATCAGAAGCCGCATTTGGCCAGGAATAATCCCTGTGATAGGTGGCAGTGGAAAACGGATCGCCCTTCCAGGACCCACCGCGCAACACCTTGTAATGTCGATTTACTCGAACCAGGTCGGATATTTTCAAGGCTCGATCCTCCGCGTTGGTGACACGGGCTACTTTTCCCTGAAATACGTCCGGCGATGCATCCGTTCCATTGTAGGGGAGAAAATCATCAGCAACCCATTCGTCGACGTTACCAGCCATATCATAGGCCCCGTATGGGCTTACGCCGTTGGCATATGTCGTCACATCGGTAGCAGAGCCCACATTATAGTAGGTGTTCAATCGTTTGGGATCCATTTCATTACCCCACGGCCATCGTCTTCCGTCTGATCCACGCGCCGCTTTTTCCCACTCTGCTTCTGTAGGCAACCGCTTCCCTGCCCACTTTGCATAGGCTTCAGCATCGTACCAATTCACCAGAGTAACCGGATACATCAATGCTCCCGAATCGACCCTGCCATTTTTCCAGCCCAAAGGAGGACGATGTCCCGTCGCAGCAATAAATCGAGCGTATTGCGCGTTGGTAACCAAATACTTGTCGATAAGATATGCTTTTAGCTTGACCGAATGCTGCGGGTGGGAAGCCGCGTCGGCATTCTTCAAATCCGACCCCATCAGAAAGCTACCCGCAGGTACTTCCACCATGCTATCCAATTTCTGCCATTGATCTTTTGTCAGTAAGGCTTCGGCCTCTGCCACCGAGTATCCCACTGCCTGGTTTTTGTGTTGTTCATTTTGTTCATGAAGTACGATATCTTCACCTGCAGCACGGATCCGGCTGGACTCTTCTTTCAAATCGTAAGTAGCCAGTGCACGCATTTCGCCCATGCGCATCGACCCTAATCTGACCACATGCAGGCTTCCTAAAATCATAACCAGTGACATACACGTTATCAGCGTGGCTGAAAAATAGCGCTTTCTGCGCAATTGCTCTTCCGGACTGAGAGCAGGCTTAGTTACCTTGGGCATTACGATTCCCTTGCCGCAACAATTTGTTCCCTGTTGCCCTTTTTCGAACGCCCATACACACCCTTCTTCATTACCTCCCCTATCACTCCACCAATTACGGCCGACTCGACGGACAGGACCACATAAAGGCACCACCAACCTACAGGGTTCAAATTGCTGCCGTGTGGCGTGCCCGATACATAATAAATTTCGGCATAACTTAAGCAGCGTACAATGATTGGCGGTAAATAACACAACCATTTACCACCCAGACCGTAAATCCAGGAAACAGTCAGGCCAGCCAAAAAGGGCACAAAAAACACATCCAGCATCCATGCAAAACTGAATGTAGACAGACCTGAGAATAGCTCTATCCTGACCCCGAGCAACCTGTCCCCGAAATGAATCATCGCGGTTCCGATCCCCAATGCCACCAAGCCCTTGAGTTGCTTCTGCTTCATTTCGGATACACCTTCCCGGTCAATTTTTCATACTCGGCTTTTTTGGTCTGCTCGAGGTACCAATCCTTGACCTTCAGACTTGCAAGATATTGTGCCAACAGATGCCGATCACTGTCCGGAATACTTGCGTAGGATGGCATGCGCCACTGTGTTTTCAGACGGGAAGGCAAAATAGCCTGCGGATTTGAGGAGGAAAGGTAATCGTATAGCCAGGTTTCGCTACGCAGAGACCCGATGCCATCCAGAATCGGGGCAGGCACAGTCTCCATAATGTTTTTCAAAGTCCATAACGAATGGCATTCCTTACAGTCATTTCTATTATAAATCTCCGTTGCCCTTATGGCCACATCGTGGCTAGAAGTGGTGTAGTAGGGTATGTCATTGTCATGTTTTCCTCCAGCGTGCAGTAGCGAACGTATCACCCCTACAACCAGCACTAAACCAATCAACCCCAGAACTGCTTTTTCTCCGCGCTTCATATCCCTGGATTATGCTTTTCTGCAGCTTCGGCAAGATGGCGCTTGCGGCTCTCAATCTGTGCATCTATGACAGTCCGGCTTTTGGCAAATTCATCCGGGGTCATCTTATCCCGGTCCTTTTCATCAAATATCACGTATTTAATGTCTTCATCAAATTGTTCATTTTGTGCACCCCACCGTACCCAGTAAAGCACGGCAATAATAATCATTGCACCGACGATCAGCCACAAGTAAATCGTCCAGCCGTCTGGAAGTGTTTCGAAAAAATTAGACAAATTAGACATAGTTTTTCCCAAATTAAAGAATCAAAAGAGGATGCCGCCCAGCATCTGCATGGCGGCAAATATTATCGCCACCACAACACCAAGAATTATTGCGATAAACAGCAATCGTTCTCCAAGTCTTATTTTTTTGGGGCGATTTTTGCTGAACAACAGTGCAATGATAATACCGGAGAACAGTAAAATCCCGAGCATCAAGAACACAAAAATCCATTGACTAAACTGCTGACTGCGCATTCCCTCAATGCTGAGGTCAAGCTTGGGTGAAATTTCCGGGTTGATCTGAGAAACAAATAGTTGGGCAGCGGTGATGGCAGAAATATAAATCGTAAACTCCTATTGCATTCGCATTTTGCCTAAACGAAAATGCCGCGCCTTATATTCGGCGAGGCATTTCATATGTTTACTTAATTACAGTCGGCCGAACCGAGCCTAGCTATACCATTTCCATACAGGTTCGGCTCGCAATTATTTTTTTTCATTACGATCAATAAAAAAACTATAAAAAATCGGACCAATAAAAGCAATTGCGATTATCAGGGCTAGCGCCAATGGGCCGTTATCTAATTCAATCATTCTAATTTCTCCTAAGAATTAATATGCTGCAATCGGATTAACAGATACTCATAGTCAATCCGATTGCAACTGATCAATGATTATGCCTTGGCTGCCAGGTTGATGGAGGCAATCTCTTGATGAGAATTGTCACTCCAATAAAAAAGTAGCTCAGATAGAAAATATCGATCAGGTAGCCTTTGTCCCACCATGGCTGTTGCCGTATAACCGATCCATCGGCTCTTTTGTTTCCTTCAAAGTTTGCCATCACGACATGGTCGCCGACAACCTCATAGTCACTCATATGTATATCCTTGTTGGCCATCAAGGCTTCCATCTCAGGCTTGATTATGCGCAAATCATCCATATTCACAGGATGGCGATCCAGCATTCCTTGATACGGCCCACCTGCATTCAACTGGATGATCTTTTTCAGTTGAGCATTATCGTCCGTTAGCGCCTTAACTTCAGGCAAATCCATTGCTTTTATATATCCCTCATAAATTTCCGCGGGTGGACGCTGGCCCCACAACGGAAAAGTTACCATAAATGCCGTGATAATGGTCAGAAAAACCAGCAACACAACAGGCATAGGTAAACGATAGTTGTCCTCGGTGATACCGCCAAGGTCTTCCTTTTCCCATAACGCTTTATCTGCTTCATTCGTAGCCGAAGTAACTAAGGTGCGTAGCGGCTTGTCAAAATTCCAATGCATAGACATATATATCTCCCCGTTATTTCAAGCTCAGCATAAAATCAATCACGCCTCGAATATCAGAATCACTGGCATAACTTGGAACATCAGGTGGCGACACGCGCTTACCCTCGCGATATTCGTTATACTCGGCTCTCCACTTCGCGAAATCAATCTTCTTGCCGTCCGCATCCGTCTTGCCCCACAGATAATCGAAGCGCGGCATGATGGAGTGAGGCTGCACCAAACGCGGGTTGAAGAAGTGCATCATCATCCACTCTTTCGACGAATTACGTGAGCCCACATGCAGCAAGTCCGGTGCCTTGCGATCAGAGCCAAATGCAGTTGGCGATTCGCCGTTAAAGTCACCCAGCATCGGCGGAGCACCAAACACCTGCCAATCCTGAGTTTCTTCTGGCAACAGGGTATGACACCACCAGCAGCCCTCGCGGATGAACATGGTTTTACCCTTGCCCGCCTCCGAAACATCCGAGTCCTTGGCTACACGCATCACGTCTGCAGGCGTCCAACCCTTGGTTACGGTCAAATCATCGATGTAACTATACTGCTTGCCCTGATATGTTCCCTTGGCCAGCGTAAAAACTGCACCGACATCTTTCCGCGCTTCAGTAACGTGCCCATCCTGAACACTCAATTGCTGAATCCCGTCACCCAAAATCCTCGGATGCAGAATTCCCGATGGAAAAGAAGTTCCCTTTTCGTAGACGTACACCTGCATCCCGCCCTCTATAGGCTGATTGGTTTTCGGGTCAACCTTTAACGAAACGCTGAGCGGCTTGTTCTTGCCTTGCATCCACGGATCATCCAGATTGAAGCCCGCTTCGTGACCAACCGCCAATTGCTTTGTCAGTGCAACATCCGTCGAGGATACCGATGCAATATTTATGCTCGGAAAAAATAAAGTAATTGTCATCGAACCGCCCAGCGCTAGGCCGAACAGCTTCGATCCGATTTTATACTCCCTGAATCCAGCCATGCTTGATCTCCCTAAATTTTACTTGGCTCAATATTAGCGCTCGTAAGCCAGCTCATGCGGCAAACGACCCTGCGGTACCACGGTCCCTTTACGCGCCGTCATCCACATGTTGTACAGCCACAGCACGTTGCCGGAAAACACCATGCTACCGCCAAGCCAACGCGCAATCATGTAAGGATGCTCCGCAATCACCACATCAATATAGGGAACCTCATATATCTTGCCCGCACCTTGAATCAACCCGGCAATCGTCATCGAAACCCAGTAAGTGGTAAACCCGATCAGCAGCAACCAGAAATGCATATTTGCCAGCGTGATGGAATACAATTTACGCTTCATTATTGCCTGCAAGCCGTAGTAAACAGAGGCAACTTCTATGAAAGTCGAGAATCCCAGCAACGCCAGATGGGCATGAGCAACAATCCAGCCTGTTCCATGTATGTACCAGTTGATAGCTCTGGTTTGTTGAAATCCACCCTGCATATTCAACGGTATAGCCATCAACACACCAGTAACGGTAAATCGAACCTCGATATTTTCCACGAACATATGCCACTTACCCTGCATCGTCAGCATGATGTTCGAAACGAACGCAATCGCAGGCACCAGAATCAGCACACCCTCCACAGAAGCGAAAGACTTCAACCATTCAGGCAGAGGCGCTGACATCAAATGATGCGCCGCAGGGGTTGAGTAAAACACCACTATCGACCAGAAGTGCAAGTGACCGATACGATGAGAATACAACGGATTCCCTGTTACCTTGGGAATAGTGTAATACGCGATCGCCGCAGCCACCGGAGTGATCCACAATCCCAGCACATTATGTGCAAACCACCAGGTCAGATAGGCCTCGGTCAGACCAGTGAGGTGGAAAAATTCCGGCAAATTACCGATCAGGAACACGATAATCAGCATAAAGGTGGACCCCGCAAAAAACCAGTTGGTTGTATAAATCCCCTGGGTTTTGCGATTCAGAATTGTCATCCAGACGTTGATCCCGAGCGGAATGAATACACAGCCAGCCAAATACAAATCGATTGGCCATGGAAAATCGGAATATTCACGGCCCGAATTAATGCCAGCCCACATAAGCGTACAACCGATAGTCAGACCCAGACTCCACAAAAGACAATTCCACAGACCCAGCTTTTCGGACCATAGTTTAGTATTTCCGAGCGCAGGCGTGATGTACATCATGGCCGTGGCAAACGCCATCGAAATCCAACCAAAGATAACAATCATCACGTGAACCTGGCGCAGATGCCCAAAAGAAAAATACGCATTACCCGTCACAAAATCGGGAAATGCGAGCTTTGCAGCATTATATGAACCCAAACCGGTACCGATTACGAACCAGAGTATGGCGGAAAACCCGAAAAAAACCGCCGCTGAACCAGGAGGGATGTCCTCGTTCTTGGCAAATAGATATTTAAGCATGTACTACCCCTCCCTCAAATCGAATGAAAACACTAGTGATGATTGGCTTCATTTTTTTCTCTCATGTGGAACAATGATGTACCACGACAGCAACATACTCGAAAACGCCAATAGCACTCCCAATGACCCCGCAATTAAAGCCATAACCACTCCCCCCTTAAAGCATAATATTTGTCAAACAAACAGGCCACACCACGCACAATTAACCAGCCGCCTGCTCTAATTTATCATGGCGAGTCAACCCCACCACCATAATCACAATGAAAGCAAAGCCAAAAATAAACATTGCCCAGTCAATAAATCCCGTAAATGTTGAGGGGTCATAGGCAGACAAACCCGGGCCACCCCACTTGGCAAAGCCCCCGCGCCCCAGCAGGCACATCAAAGTTGCGCCAAACACACTACCATTCCCCATGCCAGTCCCCATCCCAACTATGATAATTGTCCAGAAGGATCGAGATGTTAATGACCTTGTACTCATGTGAAGCCCCCTTTAAAGTTATTTGTAATCAAGATGTAATTGCAATGATAGTTAAATAATTCAAGCAAATCAAGTACCTAAACAGTTTAACCTGCATCCACCTAATGACATCGTGTGAATTATTTCATACACGGCGTAACATAACTGTAAACGCACATCAGCGCACTGACATGGATCAACCAAACCAGATTTAATTTGGGGCAAATATCCGGGTAATATGTCTGGAAGCTGCATCGAGAAAATGCTTGAAATTAACCGCGAGCGATATGATCGAGCCGATCCAGATCATGCAGCTCCACTTGCCGCTGCTTGGTGGTCAGCAACCCTTCGCTCTGGAAACGGGTAAACACCCGGGACACCGTTTCTTCGGCTATACCGAGGTAATTACCAATATCACTGCGTGACATGCTCAGGTTAAATTCAGTGGGAGAGTATCTGCGTCTCCGGAAGCGTCTGGATATGCTCAGCAGGAAAGTGGCCAAGCGTTCATCGGCACTCTTCTTGCCCAACAGCAACATCAACTCCTGATTGTCGAGAATCTCCCGGCTCAAAATCTTGAGCATCTGCTGTCGAATAGAGGGAATTTCCTTGCTGTATACCTCCAGCACCTCAATGGGAACCTCGCACACCATCGTCGTTTCGAGTGCCATCGCTTCAGTAGTGAAACAATGAGCTGCGATGGCCCCCAAACCGAGCAATTCCCCGGGGATATGAAAACCCGTGATCTGCATCCTGCCGTTACTGGTCAGGACATAAGTTTTGACAGAACCGCTTCGTATTGCGTAGATGGTTCGCACAGGCTCTTCGATTCTATAGATCAACTCTCCCCGTTCGACCAATCTGCGATTCTTGATTATTGTCTCAGGCAGGCTCAGATCCACATCGGATCCATTCACCTCCGCACATAAACTGTATATCCCGCAATCACTGCAGGTTATCGGAGAGCAAGTTTGATTGTCAGCAGCGCCTACGAACGCTGGGTCGCGTGGCACAACTCGTAGAATAGCTGTCATAAGTTTCCCCACCTAGAAGCACTGCATCATGCAATTACCCGCAATTACGGCAACGCAGTTAATCAGATGCAGATAATGAATTCACTTTAACCGAAAAGTCTGCCTGAAGCAATTTCGCCCGTCCCTTGAAATAGCCAATTCTGCAAGGCTCCGACTTTCTTTCGTCACTCCAAAATAAAACTACGCGTTGAAATAAAATTTACATACAAAAAATTCGGAATGCGTCTCGCGTATATGCTCCCGCCCGAAAAACCCCAAGATTGACACCTACCGCGGAGTAAAATGCCACAGTAAATTTCAAGTCTGAATATCTTGTATATTCCAAAGTTTTTTACGTAGTAGTTACATTATATGCAAATACATATATAAAAGTTGTATCTTTTTGCAATTGGTATCGCCAGAAACTTTTCATTATCCTCCATGCTTGCAACAAGTATGCATCAACCTGTCGGATATCCTACATCATGACTTCAGCATGAATGTGCGATTCACGCACACGCTGGGTCATGAGTATGAGGCAGTTTACTTTGAAGACCAGAATGCTTCGCTCTTGCATGTGGCCAATATTCTTGCCGTAGCAATCGTTTCATGTAGTCGGCCTGATATGGGTGTTGTGCTAAATGTAACTTCAGCATTGGAAACGAATTTCTATCGGCTGTAACATCTACACAATCGGGCGAGACTTCACTTCGTCCGGATAGAGCTTGCGCAGCATCGCGGGCGCACAATCGCAACCCCGCGGCAATTCGCTGACGCACTTGCGCCCTTCCGTTTCATGCCCAGGGAACTGCTTACGCGCATCGTATTGTTCGAAACGGGGCGCGGGTGTGAAGCCCGACGCCGGGATGATGCCGATACCGTGCCAGTTCGCATCGACGACTTGCATCGCCTGAACAAGCTGCATATGCACCGCTGGCATGTCGAACTGTTATTCAAGCGGACCATCGGCAACAGCGGAAATCCCGTGAAGACGCAAATCTGGTGTGCCGTCGCAATTTCTGTGCTGATTGCTATTGTTAAAATTGGAGCTTAATTTGGATGTCTCGCTCTACACTACGCTACAGATTTTTTCGGTGTCTGTTTTTGAAAAAACTCAGCTATCACCAGCCTTCTCGGGTAGCTTGCTGGTCTCGGAACAGGTAGATTCCCAGAGCCAACTAAACTAGTTCGACTTTTAATCGAACGCTACCGATGGAGCATCACAAAAATTAAGCCATCGAATTTCGGCGTTTTCAGTTTACGCGGCATTAATGAGTCACATAATTTTATGTTGGCCAAATGCGATCTTCTTCACAGATGCATAACTTGAATATGAGTAAATTTTAAACTTTAGGCGTATTCTTGCGATGGTCATTGCAGAAGTTTCGCTTCTGACTTAAATTTCAGCAAACAGTAATATTTAAAAGCTTGTACGCTCACCTTGGGAGACGCGACATGGCAGGCAAAGCAAAACCGGGTCGGTTGTGGAAAGAGATCGCCTTAACGCTCGCACTAAAGGTTCTGGTGCTCACCATCATATGGGTAGCATGGTTTTCATCCCCTGAAGACATCACCCTTAACGACCAAAAAGTAGCTTCCCAGATTTTATCCCAGCAACCCCAGAAGGAGCTTGACCATGATTCCGTCCCCGGAACTCGTTGATGTATCGCGTCTGCAATTTGCCACCACAGCGCTTTACCATTTTCTTTTCGTGCCGCTTACGCTCGGATTGTCCTTTCTGCTGGTCATCATGGAGTCGGTATATGTGATGACGGGCAAAGAGGTATACAAGGACATGACCCGCTTCTGGGGCAAGCTATTCGGCATCAACTTCGCGCTCGGCGTTACCACCGGACTGACGATGGAATTCCAGTTCGGCACCAACTGGGCGTATTACTCGCATTATGTCGGCGACGTCTTCGGCGCGCCGCTCGCCATCGAAGGACTGATGGCATTCTTTCTTGAATCCACCTTCGTTGGGCTGTTTTTTTTCGGATGGGACAAATTATCCAAAGAGAAGCATCTTATGGTCACCTTTCTGGTGGCGGTGGGCTCCAATCTGTCGGCGCTGTGGATATTGATTGCCAACGGCTGGATGCAGAATCCGGTCGGGGCCGAGTTCAATTATCACTCCATGCGCATGGAAATGACCAGTTTTACCCAGCTGTTGTTCAATCCGGTGGCACAGGTCAAGTTCGTGCACACCGTCTCGGCCGGCTATGTGACTGCCTCGATGTTCGTGCTCGGCATCAGCGCGTGGTATCTGCTGATCGGGCGGGACAAGGGGTTTGCGATGAGATCAATCGCCATAGCCGCGGGGTTCGGACTCGCTTCCGCACTGTCTGTCATTGTGCTGGGGGATGAATCAGGCTACACGGCAGGCGAAGTACAGCGCGTCAAGCTGGCCGCCATCGAGGCTGAATGGCATACCCAAAAAGCACCGGCGGCAATCACTGCGATCGGTTTTCCCAATGAGGCCACCCAACACACCGATTACGCGATCAAGATCCCGTACCTGCTGGGGCTTATCGCGACCCGCTCGGTCGACGAGCAAATCACGGGCATCACCGAACTGCGCGAAGAGAACGAAACCAGGATCAGGGACGGCATGGTCGCCTATGCGGCGCTGGAAAAACTGCGCGCCGGAGATACCAGTGATGCAACCAAGGCGGCCTTCGAGAAATCCAAAGCCGATCTGGGCTATGGCTTGCTGCTTAAAAGATACACACAAAATGTAACGGATGCCACTGAAGATCAAATCAGGATGGCGGCCCGCGACACCATACCCAAAGTCGCCCCGATGTTTTGGACCTTTCGCATCATGGTGGCCGCAGGATTCATGATCCTGTTTATTTTTTCCGCCAGCTTTTACTACGTCGCCAAACGCACCATCGCCGAAAAGCGCTGGCTGCTGAGGCTTGCGCTGTACAGCATCCCGTTACCGTGGATCGCCGCGGAGATGGGCTGGATCGTCGCCGAATATGGCCGGCAGCCATGGACAATCAGCGGCATCCTGCCGACCAGTTTGAGCACCTCCAACCTTGATCCTTCCAGCGTGTATTTCAGCCTTGCCGGATTCGTCGGTTTTTACACACTGCTGCTGGTGGCGGAAATGTATTTGATGTTCAAATATGCGCACCTCGGCCCGCAGAGTTTGCATACCGGCCAATACGGCAACGCATAAGGAGACGACCATGATATTCGACTACGAAACACTGAAATTGATCTGGTGGCTGTTCGTCGGCGTGTTGCTGGTGGGCTTCGCCATCACCGACGGCTTCGATCTGGGGATCGGTGCGCTGCTGCCTTTCCTCGGAAAAAACGACAATGAACGCCGTGTCATCATCAATTCCATCGGCGCAACCTGGGAGGGCAACCAGGTCTGGTTCGTCACCGCGGGCGGTGCGATCTTCGCCGCATGGCCGATTGTTTACGCGACCGCGTTCTCCGGTTTCTACATCGCACTGATGTTGACGCTGTTCGCGCTGTTCTTCCGACCGGTCGGTTTCGACTACCGCAGCAAGGTTGCCGATCCGCGCTGGCGTTCAGCCTGGGACTGGGGGCTGTTTGCGGGCGGATTTGTGCCGGCATTGATCTTCGGCGTTGCCTTCGGCAATTTGCTGCAGGGGGTTCCGTTCAGCTTCGACAATGACGTGCGGGTAACCTACACCGGCAGTTTCTGGCAATTGCTCAACCCGTTCGGCCTGCTGGTCGGGGTGGTCAGCCTTTCCATGTTGCTGATGCACGGCTCGATCTACCTGCAGATCAGGACGGACGGCGTGATCGCGGAACGTGCGCGGCGCGCCACCAGAATCGCCGGGGCGATCTTTATCGCATGCTTCATTATTGCGGGCGTCTGGATCATGAACTGGATAGACGGCTATCACATCACGTCCATGCTGTCCGCCAATGTCGAATCGATCCCGCTCGACAAGTCGGTTGAAAAAGTCGCCGGCGCCTGGATGAACAACTATCACAGCCACCCGCTGTTGTGGCTGGCGCCCCTCCTCGGCATTGCCGGTGCGGTATTGGCGATCGTCCTGTCCGGCGCGAAAAAACCGATCATGTCATTCATCTCGAGTTCCGTGATGCTCACCGGGGTGATCTTTACCGCCGGCATCGCGATGTTCCCGTTCATCATGCCGTCGAGCTCGGACCCGCGCAGCAGTCTGACGATATGGGATTCGGTATCCACCCACAAAACCTTGCAGATCATGTTCTGGGTGGTGCTCGTCTTTCTGCCCATCATCCTGGCCTACACATCCTGGGTGTACAGCGTGCTGCGCGGAAAAATCACGGTCGAGACGATTCACGCCAACGATCATAATAGTTACTGACCAGAACACTTACTGAAAGGAAAAATCATGTGGTACTTTTCTTGGATGCTTGGAGTGGGACTTGCAATGGCATTCGGCATCATCAACGTGATGTGGCTGGAAGCCGAATACTTCGGCAAAATCGAGCTTGAGGAAGCAAAGGCGGGTAAAGGTTAATTCGGTTGTCCGGATAAATGATGCAAGTGATCGTGCCGGAGTGATAATTCGTACTGGCCTATATTCATGACCTTACTCTTCATGCTGGCCGGCTGCCTCACCGGCCAGCATTTCATCAAGCAATTCCCATGTCGAGCGCGCTTCCTGTTCGCACATTTTCTGCAGGGCGTAGCCGACATGCACCATCACAAAATCATCCACGGAGATGGGTATCATGCCGCATAGGCAAAGATGCCGGGGCACTATTGCGTGCCTGTGGCGATTATCTGTTGGTCAGCACATGAGTAGCAACGGATATCGTTGCCATCATTCAATGATCCATCCTCTCGCACCCGATGTTTGCAGATCAACCGCCCTGGCGGAAATCCGGGTACAGCAGCATGCCGCCGTCGACCGGAATGGTAATGCCGGTAATGTAGCTGGCGAGATCGCTGCACAAAAAGGCGATCGCATGACCGACTTCGTCGGGTTCGCCGACCCGGCCCATGGGTATTTTATCGTCGAGATCGGCCAATCCTTTGGGATCCTGCCACACGTTGGCATTGATCGGTGTCTTGATTGCGCCGGGCGCGATCGCGATAACCCTGATACCCGATGCCGCCTCTTCCTGGGCCAATGTTTTGCTGAACATGCTTAATCCCGCCTTTGCGCTGGTGTAAGCGCTATACCCGGCCCAGGGGATAAACTCATGGACCGAACTGGTATTGATAACGACGCCGCGGCCCTGTTTGCGCATCCTCAGCACGGCTTCTCGCGCACAGTAGTAGGGCCCGAACAAATCAATTTCAACCACCTCCCGCCAGGCCGTTATGTCGCTGTCGGCGCAAAGCGCGCGGGAACCGTCCGTGCCGGCATTATTCACAAGAATATCCAGGCCGCCGAGTTGTTGATCCACCTGTTGAAACAGCGCATCCACCTCTTCCTTTTTCGAGATGTTATCCAGCCGGAAGGTGTATGCCTTTACGCCGAATGACTTGATCACCGCCGCAACCTTTTCCGCGGCATCGGATTTGTAACGGTAGGTAATCGCGACATCGGCGCCCGCCTGTGCAAGGGATTTCGCCGTGGCCGCGCCCAGACCCGAGTCCCCGCCGGTGATAAGCGCCTTGCGGCCCTTAAGCTCGATTGCAATCACATTGATCTCCTTTTTCTACTCAATAAGCTGCACTTCGTAATCCTGTCCTTCCCATGTTTTTTGTTCCAGCCAGCAAAAGGTGAATTGAACGGTCTCCCCCGCGACTAACCCGTCTATCGGGAGATCGACGATATAGACGCCCAGCCCCGTATCCCGGGTGTCAATATCGCTAACCTGTTGCCAGCCGTTGATGCCCCAGTGCACGCGGGCAGGTGCCCGCAGGGCAATACTGAATTTGTTTCCCGCCCTGATGCGGCGCGGGCGGAATATCGGACCCCAGATGTGGTGGGAAATGACGGGACGTTTTCCCTGATAGCGATTCCATGTGGCGACCGGCCGGTCCACCGGATAACCCAGTGCGCGGCTGTAACACAGCTTGATGAACTCGCTGTGCGCCCAGACCAGCGGCATCGCGGATCCGCTCGGTTTGCCCGGTTCCAAATGGTGTTCGGGTATCGCTTCCCAATCCCATACCTGTTCCGGAATCATGCCTGCCGGTCCGGTCATGGCCGCCATGGCCTGCAGATAGGGCAGCGGATCTTCTCCCGACAGCAGCGCGCAGTGTCCACGTTCGCCCGTCAGCAGCGGCCAGCCGCGTCCCCGCCCACTGCCATCGAAGGCACTCCCGTCGTTGTGTTCGCCATAGCCATCGCCGTTGTATCGATGCCAGACAGGGCCGTTGGGCGTATCCGTCTTGAGCAGTTGATCGACAACTTTCAGGCTGTCGAGAATCAAGGGGTCGTCCGCCCGGCGCAGCCCGTAGCGCACCAGTTGCAGAAAGTCGGTTCCGATCTGTTCATCTGCGGGCAGATCCGGGTCACTCGCACGATTCTTGATCAGGATATGTTCCGACTGTGCGCCATCGAGCACCAGCGCATCGGGAGGCGCGGTGCGTATGTAATATCCGGCGACGCCGCAACGTCGTGCAAGCGGTGTGTCCTTCACCACAGTCCAGTCATCGAGCCGCGCATTCCAGTTGTCCGCAAGCAGCAGCGCAAATTGCCGTTCCTCCCCGTCCAAAAAGGTACTGCCCTCGACCAGCGCTGCGATGGCAATCGCGAGCGTGAATGTATTGATACCGGGATCCTCCTCCCACCGATCCTGGCCCGTGGTGGGACCCTCGCGGGCAATGAAGGTGAGTGAGCGCCGCACCATGTCCGTGACCGGAATGCCATCCAGTGCGTCCTGCTCACGCAGTGAAGATGCCAACAGAACCGGGAAAGCGGCTTCGTCCAGTTGTATGCCCTGCCAGAACGGCGCACCGCCGAGCCATTGATTCTGCAACCAGTGTCCGTCTGCCTGTTGCGTGGCGATCAGATAACGCAGCACGTCGCGGGCATCATCGAAGGCCTCCATGGCCACCAGTGCGCCTGCGGTTTCCACCAGATCGCGACACCACACCAGATGGTAGCCGCCGCGGCTCCCGCTGCTCTCCCCCCACGGTATGGCGAGACTTGCCACTGCGGCACCGGAATAGGTTCGATCCTGATGCACCTTGAGCACCATGCCGGAAAGCGCAAGCAGCCCGCCAAGATCACCGGGCAAATCGGGAAAGCGGCATCCCTCCAGCCAGGATTCCCAGACCCGGCATTGCGTGTCCCAGACCGTGGAGAAATCTTCCATCAGGCTGGACACCGCAAGCGTCGCAGCTGCTCCCTGGCTCGTTCCGAGACCGAGGGCGAGCGTACCCCGATTCGGCAGTTCGCCCATCAGCGAAACGGCACCGGGCCCCGCACTGTCGTATTGCCATGTCATACGGCCATGCCGGTCGAAATCCTGCCATCCGTCGCTTTCTTCGAGGCAACCGACTGAGCAGCGCTTCCAGGCATCTAAACCGTCCTCAGCGGCGGCGGCCAGCGCAAGCCCGTATGGGCCCTGCTCCGCCCACAGCACGGTGCGTCCGTTGTGCTGACCGACGGCAGCCTGATTGTTTTCCGCATCTTCTCCCAGACGGGCCGCCAGAAGTGCATAGGGACGCAGCCCCTCATCACCCTCCAGCCGATAGCGCAGCAGTAGCGTATCGCGATGCTGCGAAGGGCAGATTTGCAGCGTGAAGGTAAAGCGCGGGTGGCGATGAACGATCGTAACGGCTGGGATACCGGGCTTGGGCAGGCTCACTTCGTAGTTTCCGTGACGGCGCAATTCGATCCAGAATCCCTGGTCATCAGCGATGATGAAACCCAGGTCCTTGATCTGGGGGATATCGATACGCGGGTAGTAGACTTCCGTGATGATGCCCTCGGCGACAGTGAACCAGAGCCGCGAAGATCCAAGGCTGGTGCCCACCATATCCTTGGCGGCGCGGGCCCATGTGGGGTGCGAAGATGTTGCCTGCGGTGCTTTCATCTAGGCCTTCTTATTGATTGTTATGCTAACCAGACCGGGGTTAGTCGAAATGGTTCAGAATTCGCAAGATAACGGCACAGGCCATCAACTCAGGAATGAAATACGCCGTAGCGGTCATGTTCAAAGTGGTGAAGCTTGGCCACTGTTATCGCCGGCCTGCTCCCGGCCACCCGGAAAACGGCCACCGCCAGCAACGTGCCCAATAATGGGCCCAGCCAGTACACCCACCAGGCATACCAGTTACCGGAGATTACCGCAGGCCCAAAGCTGCGTGCGGGATTGGTGCCGGTGCCGGAGATATTCGCCTCGGCAAAAACCATGACCGCATACAGGATAGGGAAAAGTCCCGGCGTAAAGTTGCGCAAATGCCGTTGCTGAAGGAAATAGAACAATCCAAGGATCAGGGCAAAAGTGGTCGCCGTCTCACCCAGCAACGCCCAACCCGCACCGTAATCAGCTCCGGGCAGCGTGGCGCCAAAGTCTATGCTGCGCCCCATCGCGCCCCACGCCATTAGCGGCACTGCTCCTGCTAACGCCCCGGCAAGTTGCGCGAACACATAACCAGGGACATAGCGTAATTTCAGTTTTCCCATCAGCCAGAATCCCAGAGTGACAGCCGGATTGATATGCGCCCCGCTCTCCTTGCCGAGTGGCGAGAGCGTGATCAGGGCCCCGGTCGTGCCAAACAGAAAGCCGGTGATCAGCCGCCGCCAGCCTGCACTCGGGATGAGTTGTATCACCGGACTCCCTTGCCCAAAGGCCAGGATCACGATCGACAGCCCCACCGCAACGAGCAGCGCGGTGCCAATCAACTCTGCGCCGTATAACATCCAGGGGAAAGATCTGTTATGTGTATTCATAGCGATGACTTGTTTCGCAGACTATACGCCATCGGGTAACGGCATCGCGACAGAATCGAAACCAGATGTAACACTGTTTACGTTGTGATACGCCCGTCACTATCATGCTTGATGCATACCAGTCATCGATGTTCCCTATCCAAATGGATGATCAAGACTCCACTGCATCCGGCATGGGACAATGCCGGATATGGAAACAAAAAATGATACCAACAACAGCCCGGTCGTCTCATGCAGCAATTGTGCAGCTTGCTGTTGCAGGCTGGAGGTCATGCTGATGGGCGATGACGAGAACGTTCCGGCTGAATTTACCATCCAGGATCAGTGGGACGGATGGGTGATGCGCCGCCTTGACGATGGCTGGTGCGCTGCATTGGACCGTGACACGATGAAATGCACGATCTACGAGCACCGTCCAACCATATGCCGCGACTATCAGGTAGGTGAAAGTGATTGTCTTGACCAGCGCGCACAGTTTCCCGTCATTGTGACAGGCTGAAAACAGGTGTTCCCATTCTGCTGCCTGCCGGATCCCTCCCCTTGATATTTACCCCGGTTCACGGCACGATGCAGGCATGAATTCCGATAGCCGACATTCCAGCGGTATCGCCATCGTAGCCCGGCGCTGGCTGATGGGCGGACGGGTGCAGGGCATGGGATATCGCGCTATCGTTTATATGGCGAATTGTTGTCGGATGCTGCAAGCAGGCTGCACTTCATGCGCGACCTACACGCGGCGGTTTGGCAATGCTGTCAGCTGGTCAAAGAGAGCCAGCTGGGTGAGCTTTTCCTCTCGGCCAGATTTTTTTGATCATGAGCCCTATTGAAAACCAGGCATTTCCCGCTTTTTTCCAGCACTGCCCCATCCTGTCCCGCCCCGATAATCAGAACCGCATGTTCCTGTTGAAGACTCATTGTTATCCACCGTAAATATGTGTGGGGAATTCCGTCTGCTCCTGTTGACTGGTGACCTGTTCAGCACAATCGTACGCATTGCAAGACGGATAGCGAGCTATGCGTACGGCAGTGCGCAAGGTTTCCCGCACCGGATGTCGCGATTATCAGGCGAATTCCCGTCAACTTTCAGCTGAATGGCTGCTTGCTAAAGTACCGGCGAACTGCCGCACCCCCCGACCGAAAACCAGCGCAGTATTATGCAGCGCGCTGCGCTCAAGCAAATCCGGGATTACTCATGGTTGTTGCGCGATGAGCAGATCGATCAATTTCGATGTATGCATCGGCTTGTGTAGCACCGGCCAACCGCATTCCTTCGCATAACGAATGAAATCGTTTGAGGTATCACCGGTCGTTATTACCGCATTAATGTGCTTGCCTGATTTCAGGACGAGCTGATCCAGAAACTCAATACCATTGAGCGGGCCGGCCAGCGTGAAATCGACGGCATAGCAATCGGCATGTGTGATTCCGGGGTAAATCAAAGCATCTTCCGCACTGAAAAAGAATTTTACTTCAGCGCCCATTTCTTCGAGCCAGGTGACCATACCCTGCAAAACCAGTTGGTCATCTTCCACTACGACGAAGCGTTTGTTTCGTGCGAACAGCTCGCGGCGCACCTCATTTCCGGCAGTCTCGGCCTGCGGTGATATTTCGCCCGGCTCATTCTGCAAAGGCAGGCGAAACCCAAAAACAGAGCCCCGGCCAATTTGTGATCTGCATGTCAATTCTGCATCCAGCAGCCGCAAGGTACGCTTGGCAATAGGCAGCCCCAGTCCGAGCCCTCTTTCCCTGTCACGCTGGGGATTATTGATCTGATAGAACTCATCGAAGATGAACTTAATGTTTTCGGCTGATATTCCCGTACCGGTATCCCAAACCTGAAACAGCACATCTTTTCCGCTTCGCCTGACACTGATCAATATGGCACCCTTGGCTGTAAATTTGATCGCGTTTGAAACCAGATTGATCAACACCGACTTGAGCAGGCCAAGATCACTGAAAACACACAGAAGTTCGTTGACCGGAAAATATACTTTGAGCTTGAGCTGCTTCTGTTCGGCTATCGGTGCAAAATTCTGTTCCAGCCAGATGATGATCTCGGAAATGTTGATCGCGGTGTATTCCGGTTTGATCACTCCCGCATCCAGCTTTGAAATATTCAGCAGGGTATCGAGTAGTGCATTGAAGGTGGACATCGAATGATCCAGACGCTGGACGATTTTTTCCTGCTGGGGGGTGAGTTTGGCAAGTTTGAGGGTATCGATATACAGATTGGCTGCCGTCAGCGGCTGCCTCAGATCATGTCCGGCCGCGGCAAGAAAACGGGTCTTGGCCAATTCCTTTGCCTCAAGTTGTCGCAGCAGATCGCGTTGCAGCGCCTCGGCTTGCTTGCGTTCGGTGATGTCGCGAAAAAATGCCATGAACTGCCGCGAATCCGGAATATACGAGACAGAAGCCTCAAGCTCGATTTTATGACCGTCTTTGTGGCGGTGACAGGTCTCGAATACATCCCATCCCTGCGAGACAACCTTGTCCATGTGTGCCTTGATCTCATCCGTTGACCGTTTTTCAGCCTCAAGCTGAAAAACGTACATGCCCCGTAACTCGTCCAGGCTATAGCCGATCATCTTTGCATAAGCCTGATTGGCTTCCTGAATGACACCCTGTTCATCATTTATCCAGAAGCCGTCATGCGTTGTATCTATTGCGGCCTTGTGTCGCAGCAAGGTAATCTCGGCCTGCTTGCGATCGGCTATGTTGCGTACGATGGAAGTGAAAATATAGTCATTTTCAATCTCTATACAATTGGCCACAACCTCCACCGGCACAAACGTGCCATCTTTTCTTCTGTGGCGTGTCTCGAATCGTTTCGAGCCGATGTTGATTACATTCTCCCAATGGGCAGCCCAAACCTTCGGGGAAAAATCGGGATTGGTATCAAACAAAGTCATCTCGAGAAGCTCATCCCTGGAATATTGAAGATGCTTGCAAGCGGCATCATTTACATAGATGATCCGGGCATCACGGTTTAGCCTGAAAATGGCATCCTGGGCATGATCGACGGAATATTGGGCCACCCTGATACCGCGTTCCAATTGCTTGCGATCGGTGATATCGCGCACAGTTCCCGACATATGACCGGGCTCACCATCGGCATCAGAGAACAACTCCCCCTGATTTTCAAGGTAACGAATCGTGCCATCGGGGCACAAACCGCGACACTCCAGTACCTCTGGCCTTTGCCCTGAAGCAAAGTTCACTATCCAGTCATACATCGCGGGCTGGTCATCGGGGTGGATCAAGTTGATCAGATTTTCAATGTTGGGCGTGAAAGTTTCGGGGGTGACCCCGTGAATCCGATATAACTCGTCTGACCAGACCATCTGTCCTGTTGCCAGGTCGTAGTCCCAGCTACCTACACGGGCAATGGCCTGGGCTTCCCTTAAATGCCGTTCACTCTTCTGCACGGCGATATCGGCCAGCTCTCGTATACGCATTTCGCTGTCGCGCAGTTGTTGTATGGTAAGCAGGCCGCCTAATATGTCGGCAATGCGAAAGGCTATCGACGTAAAAAGTTGCAACTCGCTTTCATCATGTCTCACCGCACTCGCACAATGGTGCACACCGAACACCCAGTCCTTGCCAATTTTCGGGCGCAGGCTGATCATCAACTGGGATTTGACCGCGAACTTCTGTGCAACGAGCATCGGGACGGGATGATCGGCATCAAGACCATGCTGGACCGCGCCACTGGCACTAAGCAATTCGCTGTAAGCGCCGGATATGTTGCTGTCCATCGGCATGTCCACGCCCAGTTCATACAACCCGGGCCATTCCGGACGCGTGCTCTCCATCGGAACACTCCATGTTGGCGCGTCGGGATCGCAGGGATACAGAAACCAGGCACGATCCGCATTGAAAACTTCAAGTACCAGATCCAGAATGCCGCGCAATACATCCTGCATATTATTGCTGGTAATACTTATTTGCGTGATCGTATCCATCACCTCCAGGTGTCTGAGGCGAATCTCGATATTCGGGGGCATCTCGAATTCAGTCATATTGAAACAGCTTATCCTGGGTCGCCCGGACACTCAATCCGGAGTTTCAGAATAGATGATAACCCGATGCACGTCCAACCTCCGCTGCTGTCACCGAATCGGCTCAAACCAAATTAACACTGATTCCCGGAGCCTGCCGATTGCCCGTGAATCCGGATAGGCGGCCTGTTTCGCAATATTCACTTCGGGATTGCCGCACTGATTCAGCCTCGCGATCAATACATGCGGTGCCGGAACAACCATCCCGCGATACCGAATGAGATGATGCCAATCAGTGCCATCGGCCAGAACTGGGAGATCAGCAGATGGAACGGTGTACCTTCCAGGAATACCCCGCGCAGCACCACCAGAAAATAGCGCATCGGATCCAGCAGCGTAATGTCCTGAACCAGCACCGGCATGTTCCTGATCGGCGTCGCGAAACCGGACAGGATGATAGCCGGCACCATGAAGATGAAGGCACCCAGCAGCCCCTGCTGCTGAGTGACCGCAAACGACGAGATCATCAATCCCACGCCGACACCCGAAAGCAGGAACAGCGCGATGCCGGTGTATAGCGTGAACAGGCTGCCCAGCAACGGTACCCTGAACCAGAACACCGCCGCAAGGATGATCACGCTCGCTTCCCCGAGGCCGATGATGAAACCCGGCAGCGTTTTCCCGAGCAGGATTTCCACCGGACGCAACGGTGTAACAAGCAACTGATCGAAGGTGCCCTGCTCGCGTTCGCGCGCAACAGAAAGCGCGGTGACCAGCATCGTGACCAGCAGGGTCAGGATGCCGACGATGCCGGGCACGAAGAACCAGCGACTCTCCAGATTGGGATTGAACCACGCGCGCGCCTCGATACGCGCAGGCGGCTGGTTGCCGCCATGATCCGCCAACCAGGCACGGTTGTAATGATCGACTATTACGTTCGCGTCGTTGACCGCCAGCATCGCGGTATTGGAATTGCGTCCATCGACGATGACCTGTAGCACAGCCGGCCGGCCGGCCAGCAGGTCCGCGCTGAAATTTGGCCCGGCGTGCACCACCATCAACACCCGTTTGTCATCGATCAGCGGCGCGATCTGGCTCTCGTGCGTAATCTGTGCCACCCGGCTGAAACTGGTCGAGCCGTCGAAGGATGCGAACAGTTCGCGCGACGCGTAACCGCTGTCCTCGTTGTATACCGCGAACGGTATATTTTTCAAATCAAAAGTCGCGGCATAACCGAACACCACAAGCTGGATCAGCGGCGGGCCGATCAGTACCAGCCGGCTGCGCTTGTCTTTCAGCAGCGCCAGGAATTCCTTGATCACCAGTGCGAAGATTCTAGCCAGCATAAATTCCCCGGACAGCAAAAAACTTTTTAGCCACAGAGAACACAGAGATCACCGAGAGAAGCAAACCCCAAACCCTTGCACCGGATCGGCCCTGCATTTTATGCGTATCATGGACAAACTCCTGTTTTTCTCTGTGTTCTCTGTGGCTGATTATTTTTTTACATCCATCATCAAATTTCAACTCCATATCATTCCAGTCGCTTGCGCGCATTGCGCCAGGTCAGACCGAGAAACACCGACGCGAGAATAACCAGCCCCAGCGCATTCGGCAGGATCACGCTCCACACATTTCCGGCAAGGAACACCGTCTGCAGGATGGAAACGTAATAGCGTGCAGCGACGATATGAGTGATCATCTGCACCGCTGTCGGCATGCTGCCGATGTCGAAGATGAAGCCGGACAATATGAATGCGGGCAGGAAGGTGGTGACGATCGCCAGCAGCCCGGCAACAAACTGACTGCGCGCCACGGTGGAAATCAGCAGCCCCATGCCCAGTGCGGCAATCAAGAACAGTGCGGACGTCGCGATCAGTACCCACAGCGAGCCGCGCAACGGCACCCCAAACAGGAACAGCGCCATGCTCACGGCCAGCACCAGTCCACCCATGCCGAGGATGAAATAGGGCAACAACTTGCCGACGATCACTTCGCTCATCGACAAGGGTGTGACCAGCAGCGCTTCCATCGTACCGCGCTCCCATTCGCGGGACATCACCATCGCGGTCAACAGCGCGCCAGTCAGCGTCATGATGATCGCGATCAATCCGGGTACCAGGTAGTTGCGGCTGCGCAGCTCGCTGTTAAACCAGACACGTTGTTCCATCTGTAGCGGCGCCTCAAACTTTTGTCCGCGCTGCTGTGCATAGTGCTCCAGCCACTTTCCCCACGTGCCCTGGACATAGCCGGAGACCAGACGTGCGCTGTTGGCGTCGACCCCATTGACGATCAGCTGGATCGGGGCACCGCCCGGGTCGCGCAATTGTTTGGCAAAGTCCTGGCGCAACACCACGATGGCAAGGACCTTGCCTGCCATCATCGCCTGTTCGGCATCTTTTGTGCTCGGGTACGCCACAGGATCAAAATATAGCGACTGGTGGAACGCTGCGGAAAATTCCGCGGTATCCGCACTGGGTTGTTCCACCACCAAAGCCAGCGGGATATGTTCGGAATCCAGCGATACGCCGTAACCGAACAGCAGCAACAGAAATATCGGCATCAGGAAAGCGATCGCGATACTGCTCGGGTCGCGCATGATCTGCAGAAATTCCTTGCGGATCAGTCCGCGCAGTCTCATCCGGCTTGAACCCGGGGGTATCCAGCTGCTCATGCCGTCGCATCCTCGCGTGCCAGAATCAGCGCGATGAATGCGTCTTCCATTGTCGGTACCGGCATTTCTTGTGTGCGTGTCTGCTGCTTGATGCTTGCCGGCGTGCCCATGGTCAGAATTTTTCCCGCCGCCATGATCGCGATCCGGTCGCAGTATTCCGCCTCTTCCATGAAGTGTGTGGTAACCATCACGGTCACCCCCTGCGCGGCAAGCGCGTTGATGCGCGCCCAGAATTCGCGGCGCGCCAGAGGGTCAACGCCGGAGGTGGGTTCATCCAGAAAAAGTATCTCGGGTTCATGCATCAGCGCACAGGCCAGCGCGAGACGCTGCTTATAGCCGAGAGAGAGGTCACCGCTGGTAAAGTCGGCGATGATGCCGAGTTCGAATTCGTCCATCGCCCAGGATATTCGTTCGATGCCGCGTTTGCCCGACAGACCATAGACACTGCCGAAAAATTTCAGGTTTTCGGCCACGCTGAGGTTGCCGTAAAGCGAGAATTTTTGCGACATGTAACCGATGCGCTCGCGCGCAGTAGCCGCCGCATGGCGCAGATCGGCACCCGCCACGCGCAACGTGCCGCCGCTGGGCGGCAACAGCCCGCACAGCATGCGGAAGGTGGTTGACTTGCCCGCACCGTTCGCACCAAGCAGACCGAACACTTCGCCCTGCTGCACCGCGAAACTGATGTTGTTGACCGCATAAAAATCGCCGAAACGTCGCTGCAGGTTTTGTACTTCGATCACCGTCTTGCGGCGATCCGCCTGCGCGCTGACGTGGGTATCCGGTGTTTTTTCGACCTGTACCATGCCGGCATTCTGCTTGAGCAATGCGACGAAGCA
>JBDTCC010000152.1:0-18667 GCA_039923775.1 Gallionella sp.
ACCAGAAATGCGAGCGGAATGATCCACAGCGAGAGTAGCGAGTGCGACAGTCCCAGCAGCCAGATCACCAGCAGCACAGCCAGGCCAGACAGCAGGCTTTTGCTTGCCGCCCAGACAATTTCGGAGAACACGATGTCGTCCAGCGTGATGGGCGTGTTGAGTATCGCCTCCCAGGTGCGCTGTTCGTGCATGCGTGCGAAGCCGGAATACAGTGCTTCGAAACTGGCGCTGTTCATGGTGCTGTAGCACACCGTCCCACCCGCCAGGAATGCAATGTACGACGTGCCGCCGATTTGCGGCAGCATGCCGCCCAGGCCATAGCCGAGCCCCAGCATGTAGATCACCGGGTCGGCGAGGTGGCCAAGCACCGATGCCCCGGCCATCTTTTTCCAGACCATGAAGTTGCGCCGCCAGATCGGGATGAAGCGACGACTGAATTGCGGTAGCGCGAAGTTATTCCGGTTCATTTCAGCTTGTCCTGTTCGACCGCGGCCATCGCATCGGCCGGACTGACCACGCCGATCCCGCGCGCGTAGACGCAGCCCCTGGATGTCCCTTCGGCAGCGACCCGTTCGTTGCTGATGAAAGTATGTTTCATGTAGAAGTATTTTTCGTCCCAGTGGCTCACTTCCAGTTCCACCCGAAAGCGCTGAAACAGCCCCAGCGGTTTCTTGTAGACCATCGTATGTTCCGCGATAACCGGTATCCATTTGCGTTTGAACATGGCTTTCAGCAATCCGGTGCGGATGAACAAATCGATGCGGTTGAGATCGCAGATGGTCAGGTAACGGCCGTTGTTCATATGGAAATTGATGTCCAGATCGTTCGGCAGCACGCGCAAGTTCAGTGCGCTCAGCGAATTGCCGATGCCGAGCGGCTCGCGGAATCGCGCCAGTATGAACACATACAGCATGCGGAAGATCAGGTTCATTTCAAGGTGCAGTCGAAGCAAGGCCGAGGCGGGAAGGTTGAGGCGGCGAAGATACTATAAATAGTACAGATTGGAGCCGAATGCCGCAGCCAACGCCGGGGTTGCGATGAATGTGCATTGAAATCATTCGCGCATCTCCCGCCCGGTAAGTTTCAGGAACACGTCCTCCAGATTGGCAGGCCGGTGCAGGTAACGCAGTTCCGGATGCAGTTGCAGTTCCCGCAACAGCGGCTGCGCATCAGTCACATAACAGAATACCGACTCGCCACTAACTTCGAAGCGCTGCGCATGACCCGCCGCATGATCCTGCGCCCATGAAGCAGCCCGCTCACCAAACACCTCGACGACCTGCGGCTCGATGTTCTGTTCGATCAGTGCGCGCGGCGAGCCGGTGGCAATAATGCGGCCGTTGTCCAATACCGCGAGTCGATGGCACAGTCGCTCCGCCTCATCCATGAAGTGCGTGGTCAGCAGCAGGGTCTTGCCGCGCGCGGTCAATTCGCGCAGGCGTTGCCAGATCAGGTGACGCGCCTGCGGATCGAGTCCTGTGGTCGGCTCGTCGAGGAAGATCACCTCGGGGTCGTTCACCAGCGCGCGTGCCAGAGTCAGGCGCCGCTTCATCCCGCCCGACAACGTTGGCACCTTCGCGTCGCGCTTGCCGGTCAGATTGGCGAATTCCAGCAGTTCCGGCATGCGCGCATTGATCGTTGCGTCGCTGATGCCGAAGTAGCGCCCGTACACCAGCAGGTTTTCCGCCACGGTGAAATCGGGATCAAGATTGTCCATCTGCGGCACGACGCCAACGCGCATCCGGGCGGCACGCGCCTGTTGCGGCACAGCATGATCCAGCAACTGCAATTCGCCGGAATCCGGTGCTATCAGGCCGAGCATCAGGCGCAGCGTGGTGGTCTTGCCCGCGCCGTTCGGTCCGAGCAGGCCGAAACATTCCCCGCGCCGTATGGACAGGTCCAGTCCGTCCACCACTATCTGGCCACCATAGCTTTTGCGCAGCTTG
The DNA here is from genome assembly GCA_039923775.1 of Gallionella sp. GTDB lineage: Bacteria > Pseudomonadota > Gammaproteobacteria > Burkholderiales > Gallionellaceae > Gallionella. Next base: position 1,947 of record JBDTCC010000152.1, read on the forward strand.
TGTGCGCTCAGTATTGCGTTCATACAGGTTGTCCGTTGAAGGCATGCAGCACGATCTGCTTGAGCTGGTTCAGCCGCCCGTGAAAAAAATGCCCCGCTTCCGGCAATACCACGATGGGCAAGTGCTGCGGACGTGCCCATTCGAACACATCGGCCAACGGCACCACTTCGTCCAGTTCGCCATGCACCAACAGAGTGTCGTGGCGTACGGGCGGCATGGCTGTACTATTCTCAAGTGTAGGTACGAAACGCCCCACTGCAGGCGCAATCAGCACCAGCCTGTGCGGATGGGAGTGCATCTGTTGTGCGACACGCGCCTGCACATAGCCACCGAAGGAAAAACCGGACAGGATCAGCGGCAGGTCGCCGTACTCCTGTCGTGCATGGCGTACGGTCGCCAGCACATCATCCATCTCGCCGTTGCCGCTGTCGAATTCGCCTTCACTGCTACCCACCCCGCGAAAGTTGAACCGCAACGCAATGAAGCCCAGCTCGACAAAAGTTTTTGCCAGAGTCGTGACGACCTTGTTGTCCATCGTCCCCCCCATGGTAGGCAGCGGATGCGCAATCACCGCGATCGCGCGGGGTTCCGTGTCGGGTAGGTGAGCCACCCCCTCAAGATTTCCGGCCGGTCCGGTGATGGAAAATTTTTTCAGGGTAGGCATGTCAGTTTGTGTATTTAAATTCCAGTGGAACGGTTCGAATATTGATTCAGGGATCAATGAGGGCTTTTGGCTGCCAGCTCAACCGATCGATGCAACACAGGGTGAACACCGGTGTTTTGGGCTTCCCTGTATATTCTTATGCCGCGGGTTGCGATCAGTTCACAAGATATTCCGGGTGCGGCAAGGTGCATGTTAATTATGAATCAGGAAGGCACGTTTTGGTTCAAAGTGACGAGTAATTGGCAGGATGGGTCGTAAAGCGTATTAGCCAGAACAGCAGTCGGGAACCGGTCTATTATATATTGTCATAAGGCGGACACGTCCGGTGCAGGGTACGCCGGCTGGCGCTGTGTTAATTGCTGGCGGTGTGACCTGGTTACCGGGATACGACCTGCTGAAACCAATCAATCACCCGGATATCAACAGCGCTTGGCCCTGTCGCAATGATGCCTCAAACTGCTCAATCGGCACAGGCCTGCCAAACAGATAACCCTGGTAGTGAACACATCCATTGTCAAGCAGGAATTGCCGGTTTTCTTCCGTCTCCACCCCTTCGGCAATGACGGAAATGCCGAGGCTTTGCGCCATGACAATAATGGTGCGCACAATCGCCTTGTCGCTGCTGTCGGTGACAATATCCCGCACGAACGACTGGTCAATCTTGAGTTGATCCAGAGGCAGCCGCTTGAGATATTGCAGCGATGAATAGCCGGTACCGAAGTCATCCATTGAAAACTGGATGCCGATCTCACTCAGTATATTCATTGTCCCAATAGTCTGTTCGACATCATCCAGCAACATGCCCTCAGTCAGTTCCAGCTTGAGCCGTGCCGGGTTGATGGCATGTCTTTGCACGGCATCATGCAATTGAGCCACAAAGTCGGATTGGTGCAACTGCCGGGCACTCACGTTCACCGCAAGAACAAGATCGCGGGTAAGCGCATCCTGCTGCCATGCCTTGAGCTGAGCGCAGGCCGTCTCCAGTACCCAAAGGCCTATGGGCAGGATCAACCCGGTTTCTTCCGCCAGCGGAATGAATTGTGCGGGAGATATCATTCCCCGTTCCGGATGCATCCAGCGTATCAATGCTTCCGCTCCAAGCGGGCGATGTGAGCTATCCACCTGGATCTGGTAATGCAGTTGAAACTGTTGCTTTTCAATTGCTTTGCGCAATTCGGCTTCCAGTGTGACTCGGGCAGTGATGCTGGCCTGCATTTGCGGATCAAAGAACCGCAAAGTGTTGCGCCCCGCATTTTTGGCCTGATACATGGCGATGTCAGCCTGTTTAAGCAGTTCATCGGTCGTTTGCGAATTGCCATTGAACAGGACAGCACCAATGCTGCATGAGCCGTGGTGCTCGTTGATTACGAGTTGGCCAGGCTGGCTGAGGGTGACAAGGATTTTCTCGCCGACGACCTCGGTATGTGCCGCAGCTTCAAGCGCATGTTCACTCAGGTTTTCCAGCATCACCACAAATTCATCGCCACCCAAACGAGCTACTGTGTCTTCTTCGCGCACACAGGCGGACAGGAGTGACGCAACCTGTTGCAGGAGCAGATCGCCCACTTGATGGCCCAGCGTATCGTTTAGGGCCTTGAAATTATCCAGGTCAATAAGCAGTAATGCGCCCTTTCTGCCCAGGCGTGAACTGGATGCCAATGCCTGCTGCAGCCTGTTCATAAGCAGACGCCGGTTGGGCAGGTGAGTGAGAGGATCGTAGAACGCCAGATCATTGATTTTTTCCTCGGATTTTTTGCGTTCAGTGAAATCTTGAACGATGGCAATGCCACCTACCACATTGCCACTGCTATCACGGGAAGCTGCGCAGGTCAGATCCAGCCACAGGTCGGCATTGCTAAATAGGGTGGAGCATAACCCTTCATGATGGACGACTTGAATGCCGAGAGCACTTCTCAAAATCGGCAATAAGGTCTGATCGTTGAGAAGCTTCATATCCAGCCCGATAATGTTTTTGGTTGAGCTCCTCACAATGTCGGCCAAACGATTGTTGCAATAGGTGATAATGAGGTCGGTGTCGTAATGAAAAATTCCGACTGGCGAATAGTTCAGAAACAGCCGATAGCGTTCCTCACTTGCCCTCACAAGTTCCTCGCGCTCGGTTGCCTCCAGGCGCAAGTTGATATTGTCGAAAATGTTCCGGCTGATGCGCAGCAAGCTCATGATCATAAAGAAAAGGTACAGCATTGCTGCCATGCCGAGAATCTCAAGCAAGCGGTCTCCAGATACAAGCAGGCGGATCGTGACAGGTGCAATAACCGATACTGAAAATAAAATGGCACTGATCAAATCGGCTGAAAACGCAACCACGCCCCCAACCGTCATTCCGGCAAGTATAAGAATCAGGAACATCTGGTGTTGTGGATCGCTTGCCGGAAACAGCAGCCAACCGGCAGATCCCCACACCAGTGAAGAAACCAGAATAACCAGGCGAAAACTCATCAGCCGGGTATGTATTTCGGCAGTGTAACCCGACGGATGGCGTTGATAGCTGATGATCTGGATGGCACGTAAAGCCGATGTCAACATCATGAAGGCATACCAGGTCAGGATTACCTGGGAGGCAATGACTTCCCGCTGTACATAAGCAAGAATTGTGGCAGTGAGTATGTTGGCCAGCAGCGACACATTGTTGATGGAAAGCAGTTGCCGCATCTGCGCAGATTGTATGGCGGATCTTTTGTCCAAGTTGATTTCCACTTACAGGCAGGGAGAAAAAGCGCTCACTGTGATCTGAGCGGGGCCGAAATAACGCCCTGTAAAATTATCCGATTTGTTCATCGCTTGTTTGCACGGTGCCCATATAAATTGCTTGCCATGTTGCGGTAATCTTTAAACACACAGGAGATGCGCGCAGCTAACCCCGCTTCGTAATGGCTGTCCGGTCAAGATCGTCAAGAAAATAGATCGTTCAACGGCCGCGTGGGAAAATGGGAAGGAAAAATACAGGCATGGGGTGAAATCCCCATGCTGCAATCCCGCTACCATAGTTTCCATTAGGCCGGAGACTTTGCGTCCATACCTTTCAATATGTTTGCCAAGTGTTGGACGATACTAGTGCATTATTAAAACAAGGTCAAACACCGTCCAGGTCACAAAGCTGGCTTGCACGAGACGTTGACATTTCATGATGCCTAGATCTTCAGGCGCTCCACCACACGCCCGTTCTTCAGGTGTTCTTCTATGATCTCGTCGAGATCGCTTTCATCCACATAGGTATACCAGGTGCCCTCTGGATACACCACGATCACGGGACCTTCATCGCAACGATCCAGGCATCCGGCCGAGTTGATGCGGAGTTTGTTGTCGGGATTGGATATGCCGAGTTCCTTGACCCGCTTCTTTACATAATCACGGGCTTTTTGCGCGCCGTGGTCGTTGCAGCAGGCGCTGCCATCTTCGCGCTGATTGGTGCAGAAAAATACATGTTTGTCGAAAAAACTCATGTGAGACTCCAGAAAGATCGAATTATCCCAGATAATCCATTAAGACCAAGGTGCCATGTAGGAGCGCAATTTATTGCGCGATAGCCTGGATACACAATCGCCCGATGAATCGGGCTCCTACGGGTGCCCGGCCATAAGTTTTTCGAACAAAACATGAACGGCCTAACGGACACTCCGGAATTATAATTTTCTGGCACGCCACAGGTGGAACAGCAGCAGCAAAGGGAAAATCAGTGTGATAGTCTGCGCCAGCCCGTTGTAGTTGAGCAGGTGCCCGTAATGCCAGTGATAGATGGACATCGCGGCAGAAGGCGAATTGTTGCCGAATACAAAATTCACCATGACAAAGTCACACAGCGATGCCGCAGCACCGAAACCGATCACGACACTGAGTGGCAGCCATAGTGCCGCGAACAGCAGCAATATCCCCAGCATCATACCGAACACTGCTTCGCTGTTGATCCATAGCAGCAGTGCCCAGGACTTCAGCAGCAGCGCAGCGGTGATGAATTTGGCCAGGGCGACCGTGCTCAATATCACCAGTAGCGACATGACAATATGGCGCGGTACGCGCAGCAGAGTCAGCATCAATGTGCCCAGCATCAGCAGATTCAGTGTGACAACACTGCTTTCCCATCCGTTGAATGGTGCGGGCGGCGGTGTTACAAATGGCTGGCTGGCGACCCCGCTGATAAACACATTGCCGAGCATCGGCAGGGACGGGTTGATCTGCCCGAACATCCACAACGCGAGCAAAGCCAGGCCAAAATCCATCTCTTTGCCATGGCGAAAGAGATCGTTGCGCCAGCGTGTTATTCGTGAAAAGAGCCCGGTCCAGGAAGTAATGCTTACTGCCAGCAATGCACCGAGCAGCGCCCCGGTACTGTTGGTCAGGATGTCCATATTGGAGCTGACGCGCGTCGGCAGGTACATCTGCAGGTACTCCATGCTCCCTGACAGCAGCACACCGGCACCCAATCCGAGCATGAGGCTCATCTTCGCCCCGAAGCGCGCGCGTGCTGTCAAGCCGAACAGCAAGCCGAGCGGCAGGTAGGAAAGCAGATTGATGACTGCATCGAATGTGGTGTAGGTAAATCTAAAAGGCGTGCCCAGCACATCCAGAAAATTAAAACCCGGCTCGCGCCAGCCATCGAATGGCGACAGGCTCCCGTACATAATGAATAGCGTATAGCCGAGAGTCAGCCATGCTCTTAGCCTCAAGCGGGTTTCGGTGATGCGGGGCTCTTCCATATTCTGTACAGGTCCATTGCCGGCAGTGGGGCGAGTTTACCCCATTCGATGGCGCGGGTTGCATTCGGCAATAGGACCAACTTCAATGTTGGTCATTTTCATCGCAGTCGGCGGGAGACAGGGTCGCCGACAGGGTATAATTGCGCCACTATTTTCGCCTCACCCCCAATGAATATCCTTTACGAAGAAGACGGCAGTTTCAAGGTCGGTAGCATCATGGCCGACAACACCACCTCGCTGCAAATCGAAGCCTTGTCCGGGAAGCGCAGCAAAGTCAAAGCGGCCAATGTGATGCTGCGTTTCACCCAGCCGGTGCTGGGCGAATTCATGGTCCAGGCCGAGGTGCTGTCCGAAACCATAGAGGTGGAGTTCCTGTGGGAGTGCTGTCCGCCGGATGAATTCGGTGCCGAACAGATCGCCGTCGAATATTTCGGTCATACGCCCAGTGCACTGGAAGCCGCCGCAGTCCTGATGCGCTTGCACAGCGCGCCTATCTATTTTCACAAGAAGGGCAAGGGGCGCTATCGCGCCGCACCGCCCGACGTGCTGAAAGCCGCGCTGGCCGGGGCAGAGAAGAAGCGCCAGCAACTGGCGTTGCAGGCGCATTACACCGAACAGCTAACGCGTTTTGAATTGCCCGCCGAGTTCACCGATCACCTTGCCTATCTGCTCTACAAGCCGGACCGCAATACCATCGAAGTCAAGGCGCTCGAAGCCGCCTGCGCCGCAACGCATCTGTCGGCAGCGCACCTGCTGCATCGCTGTGGTGCGTTGCCGTCCACGCAGGATTACCATCTGCAAAAATTCCTGTTCGAAAACTTTTCCCACGGTACCGGTTTTCCGCCTGTCGAATTGAGCGCGTGGGAAGAGTTGCCGTTGTCCGACGTGAATGCATTCAGCATTGACGATGCGACCACCACGGAGATTGATGATGCGATTTCCGTGGTGAAACTGCCCAATGGCAACTGGCGTATCGGCGTGCATATCGCCGCGCCCGCGCTGGGAATGCCGCGCGATTCGGAGGGCGACAAGATCGCCGCGCAGCGTCTCTCAACGGTGTACATGCCGGGAGCCAAGATCACCATGTTGCCGGACAGCGTGGTGGAGACCTTTACGCTTTGTGCGGACAGGGTGTGCCCGGCGCTGTCGATGTATAACGAAATCGACGGCGAAACTCTGGCGATACTGGGTCACGAGAGCCGGGTCGAGCGCATCCACATCGCGGCCAATCTGCGCCATGACACACTGGCGCCGTTGTTCAACGAGGAAACGCTGGCGGCAGGCAAGCTGGATTATCCCTACGCGAGCGAACTGACACTGCTATGGAATCTGGTGCAAAAACTGGAGGTCGGGCGGGGCAAACCTGCCGACAACAATACCCAGCAGGTGGATTACAACTTCCATATCGACAACGACCGCGTCAGTATTACCCAGCGGCGGCGTGGTTCACCCATAGACAAGGTGGTTTCCGAACTGATGATCCTGGTGAACAGCGAATGGGGCAAACACCTTGCAGAGCATGGATTCGCCGGCATCTATCGCACCCAGCAAAACGGCAAGGTCAAAATGAGCACGGTTGCCGCGCCTCATCAGGGCCTGGGAGTGGCGCAGTACATGTGGTCCAGCTCGCCATTGCGGCGCTATGTTGATATGGTAAACCAGCGCCAGATCATCGCGATGCTGCGCGACGGGGAACCTGCCTATCCCAAGAATGACCCCGCGCTGTACACCACGATGCGCGATTTCGATACCATGTACGCCATCTATAACGAGTTCCAGCGCAGTATGGAACGCTACTGGTGTTTGCGTTGGTTGCAGCAGGAAAAAGCTGGCATGGAAGCCCTCTCCCGTGCGTGTGTTGTTGGGGCTTTAGCCCCTTACAACCACGGCCTACCCCTTGCGGGTGCAACCCTGATGGAACCACTAGCCAATCGACTAAGCCCGCAAGCGGACAAGTCGCTGGTTATCCCCCCCCTTGCAGGAGAGGGGGTAAACGAATCGCTACGCGAGCTTATCGTTACTGGCGTGGTGTTGCGCGAAAATCTGGTGAAGTTGGGCAATATTCCGCTGATCTTCAAGGTGCCGTCGCTGCCGGAATTGCCGGCCAATACACGGGTGCAACTGGCAATAGGCGAGATTGACCTGCTCGACCTGAATCTGCAAACCCGCTATATCGCGGCGATAGAGGAAGCTGTTTGAAAACCCGGAAAAAAACCGGGTGGTCGGCAGTCTTGCCGCATTTGCGCACAAGATTGTCATTCTCGATGTTTTTTTCCATCGCGCTGCACGCTTTCCTGTTGTTTGGCATCTTGCTGGTGCTGCCTGATCCGCGCATTGCGGCAAACTTTATTCAGCCGCTGCAAGTGGTGCTGGTCAACAGCAAATCGCAATCGAAGCCTGTCCATGCCGATGCGCTGGCGCAGCACAATCTGGATGGCGGCGGCAATACCGCCGAAGACCGAAAGGCCAAGAGTCCGCTGCCCGCGATCAGCGATGATCCCAAATTTTCCCCCGAGCAGGAGGCCAGGCACGTCGCCGAACTCGAAGCAAAAACGAAGCGGATGCTGACCAGGATGAAGAGCAATTACTCGGCAGTACAGGCGGAACTCAAGAAACAAAAAAGTGACACCTCCAACAACGGTGAAGCGCTGGTACAAAAAGCGCTGGAGATGGCGCGCCTCGAAGCGCAGATCGACAAGAACTGGGATGCCTACCAGAAATTGCCGCGGCGCACATTCATCGGTGCGCGCACGCAGGAATACCGCTTTGCCCAGTACATCGAAGACTGGCGGATCAAAGTGGAACGCTTTGGCAACCTGAATTATCCGGAGCAGGCGCGCCGCCAGCATATCTACGGCAAGTTGCAGCTCAGTGTTTCAATAAACAAGGACGGCAGCGTGGAAAAAATAGAGGTGAGCCGGTCTTCGGGCCAGCCGATACTGGATGCTGCGGCAATACGTATCGTCAGGCTGGCCGCACCCTATTCTGCGCTGCCGCCGAGCATCACCCGGGACACCGACATCTTGACCTTCACGCGTACCTGGTCGTTCACCTCATCGGACCGGATGGAAAGCGAGTAGCAAGCAGGGGCCCCCGAAGGGGATGATCGACTGCGGTAGCCGAACGCTTTATGCTTTTGCGATTGGCATTACCGGTTATGCCGTCGGCGCCTGTTGTTGTCCGCCTGGTTTGATTTGCCCAGCGGTGCAACGGTGGCCTGGGCGATGGCGGCTGTGGGTGTGATTGCCGCAAGACTCCTTAAAGCCAAGTGACTTGTAGGAGCGCAATTCATTGCGCGATGGCTCACGGCAATCGCCCGATAAATCGGTCTCCTACATTGGTATCGCAATACTTTACAATGCGCCCATTGAATTTCCTTGTTAAATTCCGGGCGCATTCCAAATGAAAGACAAGTACGCCGTTATCGGCAACCCAATCAACCACAGCAAGTCGCCGCTGATCCACAAGATGTTTGCCCAGCAGACCGGGCAGGACATCAGCTACGAAGCCATCCTCTCACCGCTGGATGGATTTGCTGTGACCGTAGAGCGGCTGCGCTGGAAAGGCTACAAGGGTTGCAACGTCACGGTGCCGTTCAAATTCGAAGCATTTCTACTCGCCACAAATCGCAGTGAACGTGCTGAAGCGTCACGGGTGGTCAATACGCTTGAGTTCAATGGTGATGAAATATTCGGAGACAACACCGATGGTGTTGGTTTGGTAACTGACCTCAAAGGCAACCTGAATTTAAAATTCAGTGATAAGCAAGTTCTACTGGTGGGTGCAGGCGGTGCAGCTTTGGGCGTACTCTCACCACTACTGATGGAGACTCCACGGTGTTTGGTTATTTCTAATCGAACCATGACAAAAGCAGAGGAAGCTGTAAAAATATTTCATTACAGAGTTGGCAAGCATCCAAGCAATTCAACCGAATTCGTTGCAAAAAGTTTTTCCGAATTAACTGGCGAGAATTTCGATTTAGTCATCAATGCCACCTCTGCCGGATTGACCGATAGTGCGCTTTCCCTGCCGACCACGCTTTTTGCCCCCGGCGCATTGGCCTACGACATGATGTACGGACGCGAGACGCCGTTTATGAAATTCGCGCGCGAGCACGGTGCGCAGGTCGCCGACGGTCTCGGCATGCTGGTAGAGCAGGCTGCCGAATCTTTCAACATCTGGCGCGGCGTCCGTCCAGATACCGCACCGGTCATCGAGGCAATGCGTAAACGGCCATGAAAAGAATCAAGAGTTGGCTGGTGCGCTGGCTCTGGCGCAGCGTGACGGTATTTTTCACCTTGCTGCTGGTGTACCAGGTGTGGCTTTTCGCGCATGTCTGCTGGTGGGTAAAATTCAATCCGTCCAGCAGCGCGTTCATGGCTACCCGACTGGAAATCATGCAGGATAAAAATCCCAATGCCGAACTCCGGCAGAAATGGGTGCCCTATGTGAAAATTTCAGACAATCTCAAACGCGCATTGGTAACAGCCGAGGATGCCAAGTTTGTTGACCATGAAGGTTTTGACTGGGAGGGCATACAGAAGGCCTATGTAAAAAATATAAGAAAAGGCAAGATTGTGGCAGGCGGTTCCACCATCAGCCAGCAACTTGCCAAGAACCTGTTTCTCTCCACCCGGCGCACCCCGTGGCGCAAGCTGGAAGAAGCAGTGATCACTGTGATGCTGGAGACGGTGATGGACAAGCAACGAATATTCGAGATTTATCTCAACGTCATTGAATGGGGAAACGGCGTATTCGGTGCCGAGGCGGCCGCGCGCCATTATTTTCATGTGAGCGCGTCACAGCTCTCCCCGGATCAGGCCGCGAAGCTGGCGGCGATGGTGCCCAATCCCCGCTACTATGATAGGCATCGCGATGCGCCCGGCATGTTGCGCAAGACCGAAATCATCCTGTCACGGATGAACGACGCGGAAATTCCCTGAGCAGCTTGGCGGGGTTTTCTTTACAATAGCCCGCGTTTATCAGGGATGCGCGATGACCGACAGCGACCAAGAACATCACTACACCGAGAATGTGCAGGAACACCTCAAGCAGGTGGAAGCGCTGCTGCACAAACACGCCCTGCTGGAGAATGTCATCCATCGGCAGGAGTTGCCGCGCGATGACCGTCACGTCCTGCTTGATACCATAGTGCACAAACAGCACAACGCAGAACTGCAGCGCAAATTGGCGGGCATGCACCCCGCCGACATTGCATATATTCTGGAATCACTTCCGATTGAAGAACGGTTGCTGGTATGGGATCTGGTCAAGTCGGAGCATGATGGCGAGATTTTGATCGAAGTTTCCGACGCGGTCCGTGATTCGCTGATCGCTTCAATGAGCCGTGACGAGTTGCGTGTGGCGACGGAGCAACTCGACACCGACGAGATCGCCGACCTTGCGCCCGACCTGCCGCAACATGTGATTCGTGATGTGTTCAAGTCGCTTCCCATCGGGGAACGCGAACAATTGCGGGCCGCGATGTCGTACGAGGAAGATTCGGTCGGTGCGCTGATGGATTTTAATATGGTGCATGTGCGAGAAGACGTCACGCTGGAAGTGGTGTCGCGCTATTTGCGCCGTTTCGATGAGCTGCCCGACCATACCGACCAGGTGTTCGTGGTTGACCGAGATGACCGGTTCAAGGGTGTGCTGCCGATCAATCTCGTTGTCGTCAACGAGCCGGAAGAAGTTGTCGGTAACCTGATGCTGACCGATATCATCCAGTTGCACCCGGAAGACAAGGCTGAACACGCGGCCCAGGCATTTGAACGCTATGACCTGGTTTCCGCCCCGGTCGTGGACGAGGATGGCAAGTTATTTGGGCGTGTGACGGTGAACGTGGTGCTGGATTTCATTCGCGAGGAATCTGAAACAGATTTGCTGAACCAGGCCGGTTTGCGCGAGGAAGAAGATATTTTTGCCTCAGTGTGGAAAAGCGCACAGAACCGCTGGACCTGGCTGGCACTGAATCTTTGCACCGCTTTTTTTGCCTCGCGGGTCATTGGCGCTTTTGAGGGCACGATTGCAAAATTTGTCGCGCTGGCGGCACTCATGCCCATCGTCGCGGGTATTGCGGGGAATTCCGCGAACCAAACAACCACCATCATCATACGCTCGTTGGCTTTGGGGCAAATCACCTATGACAATGCACGCAGATTGTTCCTCAAGGAATTGGCCATCAGCGCCCTGAACGGTTTGGTATGGGGCGGGGTGGCGGGATTATTTGCTTACTTCCTGTATCACAGCGTGTCACTGGGCATCGTGATGATGTGTGCAATGTTGCTTAATCTGCTGGTAGCCGCAAGCGTTGGTTTGGGTATCCCTCTGGTCATGCAAAAGCTGGGACGCGATCCGGCCATCGGTTCCAGTGTGATGATTACCGCTATAACCGACAGCGGCGGATTCTTTATCTTCCTGGGATTGGCGACCATTTTCCTGATTTAGACACGGGTGTTGATCCCGGCATTGGCAACGGTACTTTGCTTGTCAGTCTTTGATAAATGCAGGTGATGAATCGATAGTCCGTTGTGTGCAATAGCACCATACCGGATTTATTGAAGCAGGAAATCCAGAGAGAATAGGAAAAATCCCGTACTGATGCACGGATTATTTCAGCAGGCTTCTGACAGGATAAAAAGGGCGAGGAATCTGACCGCGCCCCTTGCGGGACAAAACTACGCGCCCAAAATACCCTTGCCAGCAGTCTTTTTAGCTACGGCTTTCTTGGCAGCAGGTTTCTTGGCTGCGGTCTTTTTAGCTACGGCTTTCTTGGCGGCAGGTTTCTTGGCTGCAGTCTTTTTAGCTACGGCTTTCTTGGCAGCAGGTTTCTTGGCTGCAGTCTTTTTAGCTACGGCTTTTTTGGCAGCAGGTTTCTTGGCTGCGGTCTTTTTAGCTACGGCTTTCTTGGCGGCAGGTTTCTTGGCTGCAGTTTTTTTAGCTACGGCTTTCTTGGCAGCTGGCTTCTTGGCAGCTGATTTTTTCGCCGCCGGTTTTTTCGCTTTGGATGTTGCCATTTTAATTCTCCATAAAATTTAGAATAATTACTACGACCAACTGCACACCCAAACGCTCCGTGTTTTGGTGAAAGACGCTTGCGGCATCAGTACTGTATCGGCGTTTAAAAAAACGTGCAACAAATATCGTAAAAATTATTAGCGGGGAATGCAACACTCACGAGATCAGTTTTTCCCCGGCATACATCTGCGATAACTGCTCGCGTTCTCGAACCAGATGCACGGCAGTGCCGTCAACGATCACTTCTGGGGCGCGCGGACGGCTGTTGTAATTGGAGCTCATGCTCATTCCGTATGCGCCTGCGGAAAGCACAGCCAGCAAGGATTCAGGGCGTATGGAAAGGTCGCGCGCACGACCAATGAAGTCGCCCGTTTCACAGATCGGACCGACTACCTCGTAACTCTGTGCAGGGCCGGTTGCACGCAAAACCGGCAATATATTATGGTATGCATCGTATAAAGCCGGACGCATCAGGTCGTTCATTGCGGCATCCACGATGGCGAAATTCTTTTCTTCGCCATGCTTCAGGTATTCGACACGGGTCAGCAAAATTCCGGCATTACCGACCAGAATCCGGCCCGGTTCAAGTAGCAGTTTTTCGCTGCGCCCCTTCAGTACGTCCAATAATGCCGACACATAATCGGCTATCGCCGGTGGTGACTCATCGTTGTAACGAATACCCAGGCCTCCGCCCAGATCGAGATGTTCCAGCTGTATGCCCTCGCTGGCCAGCGCGTCTACCAGCAACAATATCTTTTCCGTCGCGGCGATGAACGGGCTGGTCTCGGTAAGTTGCGAACCGATGTGGCAGTCCATTCCGGTGATATGCAGGTTGGTCAGGCTGCGTGCTTTGCGATATAGCGCGACGGCATCGCCATAAGCCACGCCAAACTTGTTTTGTTTCAAACCGGTGGAAATGTACGGATGCGTCTTTGCGTCCACATCCGGGTTCACGCGCAGGCTGATCGCTGCGATTTTCCCCATGCTCCCGGCCACCCGGTCAAGGCGATCCAGCTCGGCATCGGATTCGACGTTAAAGCACAAAATACCGGCATCCAGTGCCATGCGCATTTCTGCAACCGTTTTCCCCACGCCTGAGAACACCACTTTGCGCGCATCGCCCCCTGCCGCCAGCACGCGCTGCAATTCGCCGCCGGACACGATATCGAAGCCGGCGCCGAGGCGCGCAAGCACATTCAGGATTGCCAGGTTGGAATTGGCCTTGACCGCATAGCAAATCAGATGCTCCCGTCCCTGCAGCGCATCCCTAAATTGACGCAAGCTATCCGTCAGGGCGGCCCGTGAATACACATAGCAGGGCGTGCCGAATTGCGCGGCGATATCAGCCAACGGCACCCCCTCGACATAAAGTACATCGTTTTGATAATGAAAATAATCGTTCATGGCTATTGGCCGGGTTGCGTTGCGGGCACGCCGGATGCCGGCGCGATGGGTCCTTGAACTGGCGAAGTTCGCATTGCGGCATCAGGCAGCATAAGCGGGCCTCTGTGGCCGCAACCTTCCAGCAGGAAAATTGAAATTAGAATGATGCCCCAAGTATTTTTAGGGATAAAACTGGAACGCATGATTGCACCTGAAGAAATTTAACGGTTCGGATTATAAGTCATCTGATTGCAACAGCCTTGAGCTCACCACGCAGGCTGAAATAATCGGGACAGGCACTTTCCACCACCCGCCAAAAAGAGGCTGAATGGTTCAGTTCGCGCAGATGTGCCAACTCATGTACCACCACATAATCGATCAGGCGTTCGGGTAGTTTGATCAGTTGCACATTCAGGCGCACCGAGCCCTGTGCGGTGCAGCTGCCCCACTGGGTTTTTGCTTCGGTTAATTTGACCTCGCGCGGCATGACATTCAGCAACGGGGAGAAATAGGCCACGCGCCGGGCAAATAATTGTTCAGCCTGTTGCCGATACCATTCGGATACCGACCGTTCTATGTGATTGTTGTTGTCGGCTACAAATACCCACAATTCGTTGTTGCGGTATTGAGCCGGGGTGGCAAACAGGCTGCGCACCACGCGCAACTCCAGCAGTTCGCCCAGATAGTCGATCTTCTCGCCGTCCTGCCAGCGGATTTCCGGCGGCTTGCGCGTCTGCCATCCATCCAGCTTTTCCAGTACCCAGAATGCCTTGTCCTGCAATACACTGTGCAGCCATTTCTCGGAAGCGCGCAACGGCATGCTCACAGTCAGGCCGCGATCGTCGATGAGCAGACCGATGCTGCGGCGTTTACCGCTGCGTTTCAGCGTGTAAGTGATGTGTTTGCCGGCGAGGAGGGCGGCGCGTTGTTCAACGGCGGCGGGGGTGATTAATTTACGCAACTTTTCCCCGGCAGGCTGCAGGTATCAGTGGGCAAGATTCTGGATTTCATTTTCTATCCATGCCTCGACGCGTTGATTGATTTCGTCCGCCTTGAGCCCCCTGGTTTCGATAGGTGCACCGATACTCATGGTGATCAGGCCTGGATGTTTGCTGAACGCATTGCGTCCCCATAAACGCCCGGCGTTGTGTGCCACCGGAATAACCGGCACGCCGCTGCTGGCCGCGAGCAGTGCACCGCCGATCTTGTATTTGCCGCGCTGGCCGTAGGGTATGCGGGTTCCCTCGGGGAACACCACCACACAGAATCCCTGGGCAAGCCGCTGCTTGCCCAGCGCCAATAACTGCCTGATTGCACCCTTGCCGTCGCTGCGCTTGATGGCGATCGGGCTGGTCAGTGCCAGTGCCCAGCCAAAAAACGGTATCCACAGCAGTTCGCGCTTAAGCACCCATACCTGAGGTGGAAATATTTTTTGCAGTGCCAGTGTCTCCCATGCCGACTGGTGCTTGCACATCACGATGCACGGCTGCGACGGCAGGTTCTCTATACCGCGCACCTCATGGCGTATGCCGCACACCAACTGCAGTATGGGCAACATCATTTTTGCCCACAGCGAAATGAACCGATAGCGCGTGAGCCGGCTGAACGGGAAAGTCAGCAGCGCCAACAATGCAAAAGGCGGTGTGATGATGATTTGCAGCAGCAGGAAAATCAGTGAGCGTATTACCAGCATATTGGGGCGCTTATATCAGTTCGGCGACTACGGCCGCGAGATCGGGGAATACCATCGTGCCTTCCGGCAAGCCACCCTGTGCCTGGGTTTTTAAACCTTTTCCAGTCAGGACCAGATACGGCAGCGCACCCATCGTTGCGGCGGATTGCAAATCGCGCAGCGAATCGCCGACCGTGGGTACGCCGGCAAGGCTGAGATTATATCGATCCGCGATTTCCTCCAGCATGCCGGTTTTGGGTTTGCGGCAAAGACAATGACTTTCGGCGGTATGCGGGCAATAAAACACCGCATCGATGCGCGCACCGACCAGTCCGCAGGCCTTGTGCATCTTGTCATGTATCGCATTCAGCATGGGCATGTCGAACAATCCGCGTCCGATTCCGGACTGGTTGGTTGCGACCACCACGCGATATTCGGCCTGGTTCAGGCGCGCAATCGCCTCCAGGCTGCCGGGAATCGGATTCCATTCTTCCGGGTTCTTGATGAATTGATCCGAATCGAAATTGATTACGCCGTCGCGATCGAGAATGATGAGTTTCATGGCTGTTTTATTCCTACGCGGCCAATTTTGAAATATCGGCGACCTGATTCATCAGTTTGCCGAGTTGCTGCAACAGCAGCGCCCGATTCAGCCGCAGATTCCTGTCTTCGCACATCACCATGACTGTTTCGAAGAAGTCGTCGATGAAAGGCTTTAGCGTGACCAATGCCTTCAGGTTCTTTCCGTAGTCACCGCGTTCCAGGTAACCCTGCGCAAAGGGGGTTATATCATGCATGGCCTGAAACAAGTCCTTTTCGGCATCTTCTATCAGAAGTGCAGATTTGACAGCCGCTCCTTCCAGATCGGTACCGATCTCTTCATGGTTTTTGCGCATGATGTTCTGTACCCGTTTGTTGGCGGCGGCCAAATCCCTGGCAACTTCGAGGGCTGCGAAAGCACGGACGCCTTCCAGACGCGGCAGAACCTGATGCAGCCGGCCATCCAGCATACAAAGCACCGCCTCGATGTGAGACACCTCGAAATCACGCTCGCGCAGGTAGCCGCGCAAACGATCCCGCATGAAGACCTCTACATCTTTTGCCACCGACACGCTCAGGGTGCCCGCCGGGAAGTTGCCCGCCGCTGTCTTAAGCAATGCATCCAGCGGCAGATCGAGCGGCGTCTCGACCAAAATGCGCAATACCCCCAAAGCATGGCGGCGCAATCCGAACGGATCCCTGTCGCCGGTCGGAACCTGACCTATCC
>JBDTCC010000153.1:0-24664 GCA_039923775.1 Gallionella sp.
TGCCTTGTGATTTAGTGCCCACTCTTTAACTTTAGCGTTAACGTTTACTCTAATTGTTACGTCATTTTTATATAACCGCATTGCCTCCGCTAATATGGCTTCTTCTTCCATTGCTCGCAGTTCCTCACACTTGCCAGCGAATCCAGAACGTCTATACATGTGAGAGGTGGCATTGATCAATCCGACATAATAAGAACGATAGCCAGTGAAATAATCAACCACACCC
This sequence comes from Gallionella sp., assembly GCA_039923775.1. Taxonomy (GTDB): domain Bacteria; phylum Pseudomonadota; class Gammaproteobacteria; order Burkholderiales; family Gallionellaceae; genus Gallionella. The sequence continues at coordinate 227 of JBDTCC010000153.1, forward strand.
TGCGGTACTTGAGGCCAGTCCGCAGGATCGGTAATATCGAATAGCCCGAATGGATCAATACTATTTAACGGGTTGCCATCCAGATAGGCATACATATTGATCCCACCCAGCAACCCGATCGGATCACTCGTAACATACCTGCCCGTCCCCGGATCGTAATACCGCATCCAGTTGTAATGCAGCCCCGTCTCCTGGTCGTAGTATTGCCCCGGCAACCTCAGGTTGTTGGTGACCGTCGATGCCGGATTCACCGTCGCCTTGCCGAACGCATCGTAGGTCGCACTCCACACCACTGCCCCGCTCTGGCTAAGCAACTTCATCGGCGTGCCCAGATGATCGTTCTGGTAGGTGTAGTAAGCCGTACCTGTCTTCAACCACAACGGGTTGGTGGTATAGGTGCTGCCGGGTGCATAGCCGTAGCTCCTGGTGACCTGACCGGTGGCATCCGCCTCGGCGATCAGCCCTTCTTCGTTGTACAGATAATAGGTCTTGCTGGCACCGGCATCCTTGCTCAACCTGCGTCCGAACGGGTCGTAACTGTATGCCGCGATCAGGGTGTTGCTGCCGTCCCTGACTTCGATCGGGCGGTTGCACCCGCAAGGGGTAGGCCGGTGGGTACCCCTCTGCTGCGCAGCGACCCTTCCGCTCTCGGTGTCGTACACGTAGTTGCGTGCCTGTGGTGAGCTTGTCGAACCATTCGCGTCACTCTGGCTGAGGGTGTTGCCGTTGGCGTCGTAGCTGTAGCTGACAGTCCCGGCAGCAGTGAGCTGGTTGTTTTCGTCATAGGTCCAGACGGCAGCAGTCGTTTTGCTGTCGGTGAGGCGGTTGGCGACCGGGTCGTAGCTGTAGGCTTCGTTGGTTTGCGTGGTATTGGTATAGGCCGCGGCGGTCAGGCGGTCGAGCGTGTCGTAGCTGTAATTGGTCGTGCCCGCTTCGGTGGCTTTTGTGGTGATGTTGTCGGTCAGGTCGTAGCCGTACTGGTAGTTCATCACCGAACTCTGGCCCGGGTCTTTGACGGCCAGGGTTTTGAGCCTTAACAGGCCGTCGTACTGTTGGGTGCGCACGGTGCCGCCGGGCAGCGTGATCTGGGCAGGCACTGTCCACAGGTAGCTGTTGATGGTGATGCTGCCGAAGCCGCTCGGGAAGTTGACGGTGGAAAGCTGGTTGTTGCTGTCGTAAGTGTAGCTGTACTGCGCGCCGTCGGGATAGGTGGTGGATGACTTCTGGCCCAGCGCGTTGTATGTGGTGCCGGTGGCCAGGCTGAAGGTGCCGTAGTTGACGCTCTGCCCCGTTTGCCGGAGTTGCCTGGTGTCGTAGGTATAAGTGCCGACAGTGGTGCCATCATAATCATTTGGGGTCAGACTATCCCGCATAAAATCAAGCAGCCTCGATCTCCGTCACGGCCGACTGATTTGTCAGCAGCGTGATCAGTGTCGTCAGTTGCTTTTTCATCTCGCGCCGGTCGATGATCATGTCCACCGCACCGTGCTCAAGCAAAAATTCGGCGCGCTGGAACCCTTCAGGCAATGTTTCGCGCACCGTCTGCTGGATCACGCGGGCACCGGCAAATCCGATCAGCGCGCCCGGTTCGGCGATTACCACGTCGCCCATGAAAGCGAAGCTTGCGGACACGCCGCCCATGGTCGGGTCGGTCAGCACCGAGATAAATGGCAATCTCTCCTGGCTCAACTGTGTCAATGATGCACAGGTTTTCGCCATCTGCATCAGTGACAGAAGCCCTTCCTGCATCCGCGCGCCGCCGCTTGCGCTGAAACAGATGAACGGACATTTCTGCTCCAGCGCGACTTGCACACCGCGAACGAAACGCTCGCCCACCACCGAACCCATCGAACCGCCCATGAAGGTGAACTCAAAGGCTGCGGCAACCACCGGTTGCCCGTGAATACTTCCCTGCATCACGACCAGTGCGTCATCCTCATCGGTGTTTTTCTTGGCAGCAACCAGACGCTCGGAATATTTTTTCTGGTCCTGAAACTTGAGGGTATCTATCGGCAATACTTCCGCCCCGATTTCAAAGCGCCCCTCGCCATCCAGCAACAGATCCAGACGGACACGCGCAGTGATACGGTGATGATAGTTGCACTTGGGGCAAACGCTTTGATTTTTCTCCAGATCGGAGTGATACAGCACCGCCTGGCAGGACGGACATTTGGTCCATAAACCTTCCGGCACGTTTTTCTTGAGATCGCCTTCGCGGCGTTTGATCTTCGGCGGTAATAATTTCTGGAACCAGCTCATGGCAATTCTCCTTTAGGCCTTGTCTACAGCCTGTCTTAATTCCTTGACCAGCTTACTCACGTTGGCAACCACATTTTTCACGGTCGAATTTTCGATTTCCTGAACAATGCGGCTACCCACCACCACGCCGTCGCACAACTTTGCCACCGCCAGCGCGGTCGCCGCGTCGCGAATGCCGAAGCCTACCCCGATCGGCAGCTTGATGTGCTTGCGCAGCTGCGGGAGCTTTTCCGAGATGGCGGACAGATCCAGATTTCCGGCACCGGTCACCCCCTTGAGCGACACATAATATACATAACCGCGCGCCTGTTTGGCGACAAGTTCAACACGGGCATCGGTGCTGGTCGGCGCGAGCAGAAAGATGGGATCGATACCGTGTTTGTCCAAATGAGCGAACGCCTCACGGCTTTCTTCCGGTGGGAAATCGACGGTCAGCACGCCGTCCACCCCGGCCTCGGCGCAACGTTTGGCAAAGGTTTCCCAGCCCATCGCCTCGATCGGATTGCCATAACCCATCAACACGACGGGTGTACCGGCGTTGCTGCGCCGGAACTCGGCGACCATATCCAGCACATGGTGCAGACCAACATGATGTTTGAGGGCGCGCTCGGATGCGCGCTGTATGGTCGGGCCATCGGCCATCGGGTCGGAGAAAGGCACACCCAGTTCGATCACGTCCGCACCCGCTTCAACCATGGCATGCATCAGCGGCACGGTAAATCCAGGATCGGGATCCCCTGCCGTGAAAAAAGGGATCAGCGCCTTGCGCCTGTTTTGTTTCAGCTTTTCGAAAGTGACTTGTATTCGCGACATGATAGTTCCTGAAATTCGATACGCCTAAAATTCAATGCCGGAGGCACGCGCTACTGTCGCCATGTCCTTGTCTCCGCGCCCCGACAGGTTCACCAGCAATACCTTGTCTTTGCCCATATGCGGCGCGATCTTTGCTGCGTGGGCCAGCGCGTGGCTGGATTCGAGAGCCGGGATGATGCCTTCCGTGTGGCACAGATCGTGGAAGGCACGCAAAGCCTCTTCGTCGTTGATCGCGACATATTCAGCACGGCCGCTGTCTTTCAGCCAGCTGTGCTCGGGACCCACGCCCGGATAATCCAGACCGGCCGAGATGGAATGGGTCTCGATGATCTGTCCGTCTGCATCCTGCATCAAATAGGTGCGGTTGCCGTGCAGCACGCCGACCGGGCTGTTGGTGGTCAGCGGCGCGGCATGCGAGCCGCTGGTTATGCCGTGCCCGCCGGCTTCCACCCCGATCAGTTTCACGCCTGGCATGTCGATGTAGGAATAAAACACCCCCATCGCGTTGGAACCCCCGCCGACACAAGCGATCACCGCATCCGGCTGGCGGCCCGCGACCTCCGGCATTTGCGTCATGCATTCCTTGCTGACGACGGAATTGAAATCGCGCACCATCATCGGATAGGGATGCGGACCCGCCACCGTGCCGATGATGTAAAAAGTGTTTTCGATGTTGGTCACCCAGTCGCGCATCGCTTCATTGAGCGCATCCTTGAGTGTTTTCGATCCGCTGTCCACCGGCACCACAGTCGCACCGAGCAGCTTCATGCGATACACGTTCTGCGCCTGGCGCTTGACGTCTTCGGAGCCCATATACACCACACAATCCATGCCATAGCGCGCCGCCACTGTGGCAGTTGCCACACCATGCTGACCCGCGCCGGTCTCGGCGATCACGCGCGGCTTGCCCATGCGCTTGGCCAGCAAGGCCTGACCGACTGTGTTGTTCACCTTGTGCGCCCCGGTGTGGTTGAGGTCTTCGCGTTTCAGAAATATCTGCGCGCCCCCGAGATGCTCGGACCAGCGTTTGGCATGGTAGATCGGGCTGGGACGACCGACAAAATGCTTGAGGTCGTAATTCAGCTCGGCAATGAATTCGGGGTCGTGGCGATACTTTTCATAGGCCAGGTTCAGTTCATCCAGCGCCCCCATCAGGGTTTCGGCAACGTATACACCGCCGTATGGACCAAAATGACCTGTCTGGTCAGGATAGTTGTAAGTCAATCTGCTTAACCTCGTTGATGAATGCGGCGATCTTCGCCGCATCCTTGATTCCTTTGCCTGACTCCACACCGCTGGACACGTCCACCGCGTAGGGTCTCACCTGTTTGATTGCTGCAGCGACATTTCCCGCATCCAGTCCACCGGACAATATCACCGGTAGCGGCAACTGTCCCGGGATCAACGCCCAGTCGAATACGGTTCCTGTGCCGCCCGCCACCCCTTCCACATGGGCATCCAGCAGTAATCCCCTGGCACTGCGAAAATCGGACGCGCATTGTAGCAAATCTGTTCCCGCTTTGACGCGAATAGCTTTGAGATAAGGCCGGGGAAATTGTGCGCAATATTCCGGTGATTCATCGCCGTGAAATTGCAACAGGTCCAGCGGCACACTCGCCAGCACCTCGTGCACGAATGCCGCATCGGCATCGACGAACAATCCGACTTTCGACACGAACGGCGGCAATGCGTCCGCAAGCTGTCTGGCCTGGGCGATGCTGACATGGCGCGGACTGCGTTGATAAAACACCAGACCGATGGCATCCGCGCCGTTGTGCACGGCAGCCAGGGCATCTTGAATGCGTGTGATACCGCAAATTTTGGTTCGTGTCATGTTGATAACGCGTGCCTGCTGAAAAGAGACGGCATTGTAAAGCATTAAGGCATAGTGACGAATCCAATGCATGACTCCATCGTTCCGGTGAATTCCCCAAGCGCATTCCCCGCGTGAATTGATATTGGCTATACCGCCCATCAAGAATAGGCAATGAAGTCGTGATGCAACTGGTTCGGGCAGGCCGAAAATCCATCATTATGGCGTTCAGCGGATTTGTTCTGCCCTTTTTGTTCGGATTTATTTTATGCTATTGGGGCTTTGGGCTGGCCATGATCGTTTTCCTGTTTGCCGCGGGGACCATCACAGCCACCAGCATCGGCATCGCGCTGTGACCCCAATTGCCAGCATAGTCATGAAGCCCCGGTGATTCTGGGTGCCGCGATAATCGACGTCAATTTAACAAGCCAACTCTGCGGCGTAGACGGTGACCTGGTTGCGCCCATTTTTCTTGGAAATGTAGAGTGCCTTGTCTGCAATATCCATCCATTCCGTCAGTGTGCTCCCGTTTGTATAGGCTGCCATTCCTATGGATACTGTGATGCGGCTAATAGTTTCACTTGATTTTCCATGCCTGATTTTGCCATTTTCTATTGATGCACGGATATTTTCAGCCACGGCACGTGCACCATTAAGCTCAGTTCCAGGCAATAAGATTGCAAATTCTTCACCTCCTATCCGGGCAACACAGTCTTGGCCTTTGACCATTGATTTCAATGTATTCGCTATGATACGAAGGACCTTGTCTCCAAATACATGTCCGTAGGTATCATTGATCTTCTTGAAATGGTCGATGTCCACAAACAACATACACGCTCCTTTTTGCATCAAATCCGTGTTATCAAACATCATCTGCACCTGCATCTCATAGCCGCGACGATTATAGATATTTGTCAGTGGATCAATTAGTGCCTCCTTGCGGGCGGACTCTAATGCAATCTGTAAATTGCCAACTTCTTCTTTGCTTTGCACCAACTCGGAGTGAAGGTTAGTCATTGAGCCCCGCATGGATTTCGTGTCGCTCGTCATCTTGGTGATCAACTCGTCCAAGATAGCTAAACCAGGTTTGGTGAGCAGTTGGTTACCATAGCTCTGCAAGTTATTTTCGAATGCTTCCGCGTGCACTTTGGTTTCTGCGGTGATATTGATGAGGTTATTTAACATCTGCTTCATATCTTCACGCAGGATACGATTCAGATCCTGTTTGAATTCGGATACATGGTTTTCATACAATTGCTCGATTGCGACATCGCTAAGTTGTACATTGTTTTCGAGCAACCTATCCATTTCCGTACTTAAAGCAGGATTGGTACCAATAAGGAACTCGTACCACACGGCGTAGGTGTGCGGCGTAAAGGCGGCAGGATGGGCTGCCATCCTCTGGATAATCATCCGCAGTATTTCCTCGCTCTCTTTTCGATCATGTGAGTATTCCATCTACATCCCCCCGATTTTTATAATATGTTGTTGCAGTCAAATACTTTGTGTCCGTAAATCCAAGTTTGTAACTGTGCCAATATTCCGTACCGGAATAAAATTTAAACTCCTCCAAGCGGCCATTCACGTTGGTCAATTATTGGCACACAACAGCCAATTGAATTTGTATTGTAATTGCCATTTGAAGGTCTGATTTCCTCCAAATTACGGGCTCTGGCATCAATCCTGTGCCTGCGGCAAACCCCACTTGTCATCATATGCAATATGACGCAGGTATAGGCCATCCGGCGCGAAGGTCGGTGCTGCTAGACTGCGCTCGCGACCATTCAATACCTCGGCCAGCCAGGTCGGCGGGTATTTTCCCTTGCCAACATATACCAGGCATCCGACCATGTTGCGCACCATATGATGCAAAAATGCGTTTGCGCTCACGTCGAATATCAGCATCTCGCCTTGTTTGCGAATATCCAGTTGTCGAAGGTGCTTCACCGGCGATTTGGCCTGGCATTGTGAAGCCCGAAACGCACTGAAATCATGCTCGCCCAATAGGCATTGCGCGGCTTCTTGCATTGCGGTTAGATCCAGCGGGGCGTGAAACCAGCCCACCTTGCCCGCCTGAATGGCAGGGCGCACGGCCCGGTTGATCAACAGATAGCGGTAGCTGCGGCCATGTGCGGAAAAGCGCGCATGAAATTCATCCGTAACCGGATGTGCCCAACGCACTGCGATACTTTCCGGCAGCAACGCATTCACGCCGCGCACCCATGCAGTCAACGGACGCTCGATCAGGGTGTCGAAATGAATCACCTGTTCGAGAGCGTGTACACCGGTATCGGTACGCCCCGCCGCGATCACCGAAACAACCCCGCCGTTAGCCTGCTCACCCGCAATCTTGCCCAGGGCCTGCTGAAGCGTGTCCTGCACGGTCTGCCCGTCAGGCTGACTCTGCCATCCGCTAAACGGAGAGCCGTCATACTCCACGCCCAGGGCGATTCTCAACGCAGTGTCCCATATAGCAACAGCACAGCAAAGCCCACCAGCAACACGTCCCTGAAGCCAAAACGATATAGCGTCAGCACTATTTGCTGGGTGTTCTCGCCATGTGGTTCAAACAAACTGCGCAAGCTTTCCTGCCATGTACTCGACTCGCGCAGCATCGCAACCTCTGCATAATGCAGCGTCAATGCCAGGCGTACCGCAACGCGCTCACGGGATACGCCTATCAGTTGCAGGGGAGCAAACAAAGTGTACAGGCCCGCAATCAACTGTTTTCTGTGTAACCTGTCCAGCAAAATCGCCAATCCGGCCAATACGGACAACAAGCGGGTGAGTTGCAATACGCCGTCACCCATTCCTTCGCGACTGGGACTGAACACTCCGAATGCTTCCAGGACAGGTTGTCCGGGCGTGCTGTATGCATAGACCAGTAACAGCGACAGCATGATCCAGCGGGTCCGGCGCAGTAATTGCCTGAGCTTGTGAGCCGATATAAACATTGCAACCAGCAAAATAAATCCGGCTGCCGCGAGCAGCATGTCGAGTTTCAGAAACTGCAGGGTCACGACCAAAAGACACCAGGTCACGATCTGAGCGGCAGGATGAAATTTCACTTCATGGCCCATCCCAAAAGAAAACGGCAGCTCGATACAGAGCTGCCGTCATGAAAAAGTGCATGATTAACCGAGTTGTTCGAAAATGGCCTGCGCGGCGCCACGCTGTTCTTCATCGCCTTCACGCATGACCTCTTCAAGGATCTCACGTGCGCCGCTGGCATCGCCCATTTCATGATATGCCTTCGCCAGATCAAGCTTCGTTGCAACATCTTGCCAATTATCGTCTTTGTTTTCGGCGGTCGATTCGCCTGGTGCGGCATCGTCAAAGTTCAAACTGATACCCGAAAAACCCGCTGTAGACGGTGGCTTTGATGAGGCAGGTTTCTCGTCCGCGTTTTCCTCAACCGGGAAATCCAGAGTGAACTCCATCCCGCCGTCGTCATCCGCTGCCGGCTTGCTTGCTTCCGGCCCGCCAGCCGCCGGCATAGAGGGGTTGGTGGAAGTAATATCAAAATCCAGCCCGCCGCCTTGTCCGGCAAGTAATGGAGAAAGAGTTTGCTCGGAAGTAATGTCAAAATCCATTTCCGCGTCCTGAGCGACAAGCTTGCCGTCGGACGACCGGATAGAAGTCGGTTCTTCTGCGCTATTTAAAAAGTCCTGTTCCGGGGATGACGCGGATTGAGCTGGTGATGCTCCTACGTCAAAGTCAAAATCAAGAGCCGATGCTCCAGCTTTCGGAACGCTTCCCGGCTCCGCGGGTGCTTTGAAAGCAGTCACTTGCACGGTTGCGCTACCGGTATCTTCCATAGAGCGGAAACCGCCACCATACATCGGATTATCCGGTTCCAGCTTGCGGCCCATAGGCACGGCCTGCTGCCATGCAGCGTCATCACCGGAATCCTGCAACTGGCGGGCATATTTCGAGAAGGAGTTCTTGTCCTTGCGGTTGGCATAAATCCCCAACAGCTTAAGCAATATCTGTGACTTGTTCGGGGAACTTTGCAGTGCCTCCTTGAGAATTTCCTCGGCCTGCACATCACGTCCAAAATTAAGGAACAGATCTGCCTCGCTGATTGGATCAACAACTTCTGATTGAAGAGCTTCCGCAACCTGGGCAGTGTTGGTCGCCGCAACGGTAAAATCACCCGTGTCCGGAGAAGGCACAACCGGGGCCGCCATGCGGCCGGATTTGTCGCCTATCCCCTCTCCCTCAAGCGGTTCGTAGGTGAACCGATTTGAAGATTTCTTTCTTCGGTACAAGATGAAACCCAGGCCGGCCAGAAGCAAGACAGCAGCTCCACCAGCCAGATAAAGCGGTTCCTCCATAACCTGATCCATCAGGGATAATTCGGGTTTGACCGGTTGTTTCACCTTGGGTTGTACCTTGGGCTTGGCAACAGGTTCAGGCTTGGCTACGCTGGTTGCCGCCACTGCACTTACAGCAGAATTAGCCAAAACCGGCGGCTGTGCCAAGGCAGCGGCTTCAACTTTCAATTGGTCAAGTCGCTTCATATCCTGGAGATTTTTTTCCAGCAGTGCGGCACGTTTCTGACCTTCCTTGAGTGCCTTGTCCTTGGCTATTGAATCTTCCTGGGCCGCATTCTTTTTATCCTGCTCGGACACAGACTGGCCGCCAGTTGTCGCTGCACCTGCCTTATCCCCAGGAGCTTCGCCCTTGGACAGTTTCAGCACCACTTTGGCTGAGTCTTTGGCGACAGGAGCCATATCGGCGACCGAGCTGCTGATCTTGCCGGTAGCGACTTGCTGCGTGCCCTGTGATTGATTGCTGGCCGATGCGGCACTGGCCAGCTTTTGCCTGTATGCATTCCAATCGGCAGCCTGGGCATGAATTTCCTTTACTGCTTCAACCCTTGTCACACTCGAATACTCGTCCTGGGTAGGCAAACGCAAAATCTTGCCGGCCCTGATGCGGTTCATATTTTTACCGTCAAACTTGTCGGCGTTAACGCGATATAGTGCCACCAGCATACGATCCAGATTCATGCCGGCCAGCTTGTATTTTGCCGCGATTTTGTACATCGTGTCGCCGCGTTTAACAGCAAGCCATTCTGGGTTGTTTTTGGGTGGCAACTCCGCGACATCCAGAACAGCGGCCTTATCCGCCGGGTTGAGCATGGCCGGCATCGGGGCAACTTGTTCTTCTTGTTTGGCTGGGGCTTCTTGTGCAGTCGGTTCCGTAGCGGCAACTGCAGCAACCGGAACCGATTGCGGAGCCGATTGTTGCACCGGCACTGCCGCGGTTTCATTGGGCGCGGCGGGTACGGCAGATGCAGCGGGAACTGACGCCTGTATTTGCGGCGCTACAGTCTGAACTGCGGCCGGGGCTGGTTGCACCGGTACATAACCGGGAGGATCCAGCAAGAATGTATATTCGCGCGACAGTTTGCCGGCAGACCAGGTCAATTGAACCAACAGGCTGACAAAAGGATCATTGACAGGCTGTGCACTGCTCACCTTGATATAAAGCTGTCCGTCCGCGCGACTTTGAATCTCGAATTTGAACTTGTTGCCATAGGGATACTCCAGACCGGAAGTCTTATAGTCATCCGGTGAGGCAAGACCAACAACCAGACTATCTTTGTCAGATTTGCTGATGTCTGCTAATGCTATTTCAGCATTAAGCGTTTGCCCCAAAGCGGAAACCACATTTATTCCGCCCAAGCCTACTGCGAAGACAGTAGTAGACAACATCAAAGCAGCAACAATGCAGAGCAGCTTTAGTAGTGATTTGTGCACGCGATCACCTTCACCTTATTTATTAGAGAATATAAAATAACATCATGGAGTTATAAGCACAAGCTAATAACATGCTTCGCATTATGTCTCAATTTAGGTAATTCGCAATTAAAATTTCCGCAATTTGCACACTATTCAACGCGGCACCCTTGCGCAGATTATCGCTGACCACCCACAGATCCAGGCCCATGGGATGCGAAATATCTTCGCGGATACGTCCGACGTAAGTCGCGTCGTTTCCTGCTGCTTCGATTGCCGTCGGGTAACCGCCCGGTTCGAGTTTATCCATCACGACAACGCCCGGAGCCTTATCCAGCAAGGCACGCGCTTCGGCTGCCGTGATTTTTTTTCGGGTTTCAATGTGCACAGCTTCGGAATGCCCATAGAACACCGGCACACGCGCAGCGGTCGGATTGACCTGAATGGAATCGTCTTCCATGATCTTGTGCGTCTCCCACACCATCTTCATCTCTTCCTTGGTATAACCGTTCTCCAGGAACACATCAATCTGCGGCAATACGTTAAAAGCGATGCGCTTTGGGTACACCTCTACTTTGACATCCTGCTGATTGAACAGCGCACGAGTCTGCGCGGCCAGTTCGTCGATCGCCTCTTTGCCGGTACCGGACACCGCCTGATAGGTCGCCACATTGATACGCGAGATGCCTACAGCGTCATGAATCGGCTTGAGCGCCACCAGCATCTGGATGGTTGAACAGTTCGGATTGGCGATGATGCCGCGATTCTTGTATTGCGCGATGGCGTGCGGATTGACCTCGGGCACCACCAGCGGAATGTCGCGGTCATAACGAAAGTGCGCCGTATTGTCGATCACCACACAACCCGCTGCCGCTGCGATCGGGGCATATTTCTCCGACACGCTGCCGCCGGCCGAAAATAATCCGATCTGTGCCTTGGCAAAATCAAAATCATCCACATCGATGACCGTCATCTCCACGCCATTGAACTGCACGGTCGAACCGGCCGAGCGGCTGGATGCCAACGGGTAAAGATTGCGCACCGGAAACTTGCGCGCTTCCAGTATCGACAGCATCGCCTCGCCCACCGCACCGGTCGCGCCCAGGATACAAACGTCATATTGCTTGTTCATCAATTATTCTCTCTTAAATGTATTTACAGTGACGCGACTACCGCATCACCCATCGCGGCTGTACCGATCTTCCGATTTCCCGCTTCGGCAATATCTGCAGTCCGCAACCCCTGCTGCAGCGTTTTTCGTACTGCCGTCTCAATGCGCTGCGCGATATCTTCATGCGCAAAGGTATAGCGCATCATCATGGCCACCGACAGGATGGTCGCCAAAGGATTGGCAATGTCCTTGCCGGCGATATCGGGTGCCGAGCCATGACAAGGCTCGTACAGGCCCTTGTTGTTCGCATCCAGTGAAGCAGACGGCAACATGCCGATCGACCCGGTCAGCATCGACGCTTCGTCAGACAAAATATCGCCGAATATATTACCCGTCAGAATTACGTCGAACTGCTTCGGTGCACGCACCAGTTGCATCGCTGCGTTATCCACGTACATGTGCGACAACCCGACCTGCGGATACTCCCTGGCCACATCGGTCACGATTTCGCGCCAGAACATGCTGGTGTCCAGCACGTTGGCCTTGTCTACCGAACACAGCTTTGCGCTGGCATTTTTACCTGCACGCTTCATCGCGATCTGAAAACCGACATGTGCCACACGGCGAATCTCCGACTCGCTGTAGTGCATGGTATCAAATCCCTGGCGCTCGCCGTTGTCCAGCGTACGGATACCGCGCGGCTGCCCGAAATAGATGTCGCCGGTCAGTTCACGCAAGATCATGATATCCAGTCCGGACACCAGTTCAGGCTTCAGGCTGGAAGCATTTACCAGCTCCGGATACACCAGCGCGGGGCGCAGGTTGGCAAACAATCCCAGTCCTTTACGAATGCGCAACAGGCCCTGCTCGGGACGCAACGGACGCGCCAGCGTGTCGTACTGATAGCCGCCCACTGCCCCGAGCAACAGTGCATCTGCTGCAAGCGCCAGTTTTTCAGTCGCGGGCGGGAATGGATCACCCGTCGCATCGTAGCCCGCCCCGCCGATATGGGCATACTCCAGCTCGACCTTCAATCCGTCGCGACGCAACACTTCAAGCACTTTGACCGCCTGAGCGACAATCTCCGGCCCGATGCCATCACCCGGCAATACCGCAATTTTCATTTGTTTCCCGTTAAGAATTGTACATTGGCAGAATTATCCCTTGGTCACGCAAACAGCCACGGCTGTGTGGCGCGGCGCTTTTCCTCGTACGCATTGATCTCATCCACATGCTTCAGCGTCAAACCGATGTCGTCCAGGCCGTTCAACAAGCAGTGTTTACGGAAGACTTCCACATCAAACTTATAGACCTTGCCGTTTGGCGCGCTTATGGTTTGCTGTTCCAGGTCGATGACCAGTTTGTAACCCGCATTGGCAGATACGGCCCTGAACAACTCATCAATCTGCTCTGCAGCCAGCCGAATCGGCAGCAAGCCGTTCTTGAAGCAGTTGTTGAAAAAAATGTCGGCAAAGCTGGTCGCGATGATGGCGCGAAATCCGTAATCCTCCAGCGCCCACGGTGCGTGTTCCCGTGATGATCCACAACCAAAATTTTCGCGTGCCAGCAAAATCTGCGCGCCTTTATATTGCGGCTGGTTCAACACGAAATCCATGTTCAATGGACGGCTGGAATTATCCCTGCCCGGTTCGCCGTGATCCAGATAACGCCATTCATCGAACAGATTCGGGCCGAAACCGGAACGTTTGATCGATTTCAGGAACTGCTTCGGAATGATTGCATCCGTGTCCACATTGGCACGATTCAGCGGTAAGACCAAACCATCCAGCATTGTAAATTTATGCATTAATCGCTCACTATTTTATTTAGTCGCCGTCTTTGTGTAATTTTTCTTCGATCCATTCGCCGGCTTTTTTAAGGCCTTTGCCGGTCGCGTCAACCCCTTTTTTAATTCCCTTGTCTGTTGCCTCAACACCTTTTTTGACTCCTTTTCCGGTTGCTTCAGCGCCCTTCTCGATGCCATGCCCCACCACCTCGCCAACTTTCTCAATTCCGCTTCCCGCATGAGCGGCAAGACTGTCATCAGCCAACGCAATAGGGCCAACCATCAAGCTTAAAACCGCAAATGAAATCGCCGCCGTCTTCATGTCTGCCCCTTCACGATTTACTGATATCGACAAAATGCCCGGCGATGGCTGCGGCCGCAGCCATTTCCGGACTGACCAGATGAGTACGTCCGCCCGGCCCCTGGCGCCCCTCGAAATTGCGGTTGGAAGTTGAAGCGCAGCGCTCGCCCGGCGAGAGCTTGTCGTCATTCATCGCCAGGCACATGGAGCAGCCCGGCTCACGCCATTCAAAACCGGCCGCAATAAAGATTTTATCCAGCCCTTCCTGTTCGGCCTGCCGCTTGACCAGGCCGGAACCGGGCACCACCATCGCCAGCTTGACGTTCGCCGACACGTGCTTACCACGGGCGATCAGCGCCGCCGCACGCAGGTCTTCTATCCGCGAATTGGTACATGAACCGATGAACACCTTGTCGATGCGGATCTCTGCGATCGGAGTGTTGGGCTCCAGACCCATGTACTGCAGCGCGCGCACGGCAGCATCGCGCTTGACCGTATCGCTCATGGTTGCAGGGTCCGGCACCCGCCCGTCCACTGCCACCACCATTTCCGGCGAAGTTCCCCAGGTTACTTGCGGTCTGATTTGTACAGCATCCAGCTTGACTACTTGATCAAACTGCGCGCCCTCGTCGCTACACAAAGTGTGCCAGTAAGTCACTGCCTTGTCCCACAATCCCCCTTGCGGTGAAAACGGGCGGTCCTTGAGATAGCTGATCGTCGTGTCATCCACCGCGACCATGCCCGCGCGCGCGCCGGCTTCGATTGCCATGTTGCACAACGTCATGCGCCCTTCCATCGACAGTCCGCGTATCGCGCTCCCGGAAAATTCAATCGCATAACCAGTACCACCCGCCGTGCCAATTTTACCGATAACCGCCAGCGCAATATCTTTCGCGGTGACGCCTTTACCCAGCACGCCATCAACCATTACCTGCATGGCTTTGGTTTTTTTCATCAACAGACATTGCGTCGCCATCACATGCTCAACCTCGGATGTACCGATACCAAAGGCCAGCGCGGCAAATGCACCATGCGTACTGGTATGCGAATCGCCGCACACCACGGTCATGCCCGGCAAGGTCGCGCCCTGCTCCGGTCCGATCACGTGCACGATGCCCTGGCGCACATCGGACATCTTGAATTCGTTCACACCAAACTCGGCGCAATTGCTGTCCAACGTATCCACCTGCAAGCGCGAGATCGGATCCGTAATACCCTGTGCGCGACCGGTAGTCGGCACGTTATGATCGGCCACGGCGAGTATCGACGAAGCGCGCCACACCTTGCGCCCGGCCAGCTTCAGACCCTCGAAGGCCTGCGGACTGGTCACTTCATGCACCAGATGGCGGTCGATATAGATCAACGCCGTGCCGTCGGCTTCCTGCCGCACCACGTGATCATTCCAGAGTTTGTCGTAAAGAGTTTGCGCTTTCATGTTGTTTCGCTTGCCTGATACTTGTTATTAGAGCCGTTTATTATGCCATAACAGGTTCGGCTTGGCATTATGCCTTCGGCCAAGGAAAGCCGGAAACAGACCAAATTATTCCCGCCAAAACCACTGGCGGATCACTTATCATCAATCAGGGCATCCCTCTTTAAAAATCACTCCCCAGTTTAGTACACAACACATTTTCGGCCTCGTGATAGCATATTGCCATGCATAACAACGATCCAAAATTTCGTCGGAACAACTTTGATGTGACCAACACCGTCAACGTGACCGACCCCGTTGCAGTGGGCGATGCGCTGGAAAGTATTTTTGTTGGCCTGTTTCCGGATGCCGACTTCAACATCCCGCGCAACGCGATCCATCATGTCTCCCAACTCTATCGTGGCGAGAATCCGGGCTATGCTCCCTGCGATACGGGCTATCACGACCTGCAACACATTCTGGATGTAACACTGGCCAGCGCGCGCCTGATGGACGGTTATGAGCGCTCGAAAAATGCCGGGGATGGATTGGGTGAGAGGCTGTTTATCTTCGGGATATTGCTGGCGCTGTTTCACGACAGTGGTTATCTGCGCAAACGGGGCATCGAAGAGGGCAAGCAAGGTGCCGAATACACCCTGATTCATGTAGCACGCAGCGCGGAATTGTTGAAGCAGTATATGCACGGGATCGGCATGGGTGATCTGGCGGAAACAGCCGCGCAAGTGGTACATTACACTGGCTATGAAATTCCGGTGGAGCGCATCCTGGTAGCCGAGGTTTATCGTGAAATAGGCAGCATGTTGGCTTCAGCAGACATACTGGCGCAGATGGCGGATAGATGTTATCTGGAAAAATGCCATGACCGCCTGTACAAGGAGTTTGTCCTGGCCGGAATCGCACAAAAGCTCGATGCGACAGGCAGCAAGAACGTTTTGTTTTCTTCCCCGCGTGATCTGGTGATAAAAACACCGGGCTTTTACCTAAGCGCAAAAAAACGCCTGGATGAAACCCTGCAAGGCGCCTACCGTTTGCTTGAGAAGCATTTTAACGGGCCAAACCTGTATATCGAGGCGGTTGAAAAAAACATCCGGTTTGCGGAATACGTGATTGCCCATGGCGCCGACATCGGCATGCTGCAACGCACCCCGCCCAAAACCCCGGGCTCTGACCGGACTTTCCCGGAAACCGCGGACAGGAATCAATATATAGAAGACCGACGCAAACGAATCGGGGACAGAAGAAAGAATCCCGCGCAACGCTATCCGGAGCTACGGGAAAGAAGGCTTTCCGTAGAGAGAAGAACCTCGCAGAAAAGGAAATAATGGATGCTGCGGATGTTTACCCGGCCTGTTGTTCGCCTGCCGACATGCCCTGCTTCAGCAATATCAGCAACAACCCCAGCAATGCCGCAGCCGCGCTGCAGGAAAACAGCACACTGGCGCCGTAGTGTTGCCAGATCGGACCGCTTGCCAAGCCACCCAGCATCCCGCCTGCCCCATAAGTAATGCTGCCGAACATGGCCTGACCTTTGGACTGGTGCCGCCCCTGAAAGAATTCGTGTACCAGCCCGACCGAGGCAGCATGAAATGCACCGAAGGTGGCGGCATGCAGCACCTGCGCGATAAGCAATAACAACAGGAAATCGACTCCCCAGCCGATCAGCATGAAGCGCACCACTGCGGTGCTGAAACTCACCAGCAGGATGCGGGTGTAGCCAAAATGGCGCACCAGCCACGGCATCAGGAAGAACACCCCGATCTCGCAGCTCACGCCGAGCGCCCATAATCCACCCACCGCGCTTTTTGCATAACCGTGTTCAACCAGGTAAATCGAGAAGAAAGTGTAATAAGGCCCGTGTGCGACAGACATCAGGAAACACGCGCTGAACAATGCCAGTACGCGCGGTTGCAGGATGATTTTCCTGACCGGTTGATGATCGGTGTGATGCGCCAGCACTTCGGTGGACGGAATCTGCCGGGAAAAGATCAGGATGCCGAGTTCACAAACCACTCCTGCCCATAGAAGCCAGGCGATCGCGATGTAGTCGAAGGCATAACCCAGACCCACTACCGAGATGATGAAGCCGACCGAACCCCATGAGCGCAGTCGCCCGTAGCGCGCACTGTGCTTGCCGAGATAACTGAGTGTGGTCGCCTCCACCAGCGGCATAGAGGCGCTCCAGAAAAAGCTCATCAAGCCCAGCACCAGAAACATACCCCAGAAGCTGGTGGTTGCAAACACGCCGAGATAGCTCACCGCGCTCAGGGTCGCGGCAATCCGCACCACCTGCAACCTTTTGCCGGTGCCGCTGCGGGACTGTTGGGCGTAGCCCTCTGGTGCGGGTGCGGCGGCGGGAAGGGTATTCCCGCACCGAATGCTTCGCATCACCGTGTCATACCCTCCATCGGCCAGCCAACCCCATATATTCGGTGCAATCATGCGCATCACCGGCTGTATCGACATCAGGGTGGCGATCTCGATGGCGTCAAAATGGATAGATTTGAGATACAGGCTCCAATAGGGCGCAAACATCCCCACGAAGGCATAATAGAAAAAATAGAACCCGGCGATGCGCCAGTAATAATTCTTGGAAGTAGACATGACGGTACAACATTCGAACGGCACGCATTATCTCACGACAAAAAAAATCTTTGCTGCCGCTCTTGAAACAAAAAACCCGGCCCCCATAGTCTGAAGAATCGCAATTTGGAGAACGGCATGGAACAGAACGAAACAAATAATGAAACCAACCCGCAAATCGAACCACAACCCGACTCGACAGGCGGCGCGGAAATGATGCCCAGCCCTGAAGAGATGCTCAAGGAAGCCGAACGCAAGGCGCAGGAACACTATGATGCCTGGATGTACGCGAAGGCCGAGGGCGAAAATATCCGCCGCCGTGCGGTCGAGGACGTGAGCAAGGCGCACAAGTTTGCGGTGGAGCGTTTCTCCAACGAGATGTTGGCGGTGAAAGACAGCCTGGAAGCAGGTCTGGCGGTTGAAACCGGGACGGTGGAAAGCTTCAAGAGCGGCATGGAGCTGACGCTCAAACAACTATCCGGCGTTTTCGAAAAATTCAACATCAGCGAAATCAACCCGATCGGCGAGAAATTCGATGCGCACAAGCATCAGGCAATTGCCATGCTGGACAGCGACCAGCCTGCCAACACCGTGGTCGGTGTGATGCAAAAGGGTTATGCGCTGAATGACCGGATATTGCGTCCGGCCATGGTGACGGTGGCAAAAGCCAAGGAATAAGCTCCGGCTTTACCGAATGTAGGAGCGGGTAATCACTTGAAATAAGCGGTACTGCCCCTATGTTAAGCGTCGAGCAACAACAATATTAGATTTTAAGCATTTAACTGAAAGGAAAGCATCATGGGAAAAATCATCGGTATCGATCTGGGCACCACCAACTCCTGCGTGGCGATCATGGAAAACGGCAAGACCAAGGTGATCGAGAATGCCGAAGGCACTCGCACCACACCGTCCATCGTCGCCTATATGGAAGACGGTGAAGTGCTGGTGGGTGCCCCCGCGAAACGCCAGGCTGTCACCAACCCGACCAACACGCTGTATGGCGTGAAGCGCCTGATTGGCCGCCGCTTCGACGAAAAGATGGTGCAAAAGGACATTGCCATGGTGCCGTTCAAGATCGTCAAGGCCAAGAATGGCGACGCCTGGGTGAAGGTGCGCGACAAGGAATTCTCCGCCCCGGAAATTTCCGCACAGGTACTGATGAAGATGAAGAAGACCGCTGAAGACTACCTCGGTGAATCGGTTTCCGAAGCAGTCATCACCGTGCCGGCCTACTTCAACGATGCACAGCGCCAGGCCACCAAGGATGCAGGCCGTATCGCCGGTCTGGAAGTGAAGCGCATCATCAACGAGCCGACCGCGGCCGCGCTGGCTTTCGGTTTGGACAAGCAGGAAGGCGACCGCAAGATCGCGGTATATGACCTGGGCGGCGGCACGTTCGATATTTCCATCATCGATATCGCCGAGATCGAGGGCGAGCACCAGTTCGAAGTAATGTCGACCAACGGCGACACCTTTCTGGGTGGAGAAGATTTCGACATGCGCGTGATCGACTATCTGGTGGAAGAATTCCAGAAGGAAAGCGGCATCGACCTGCGCAAGGACGTGCTGGCACTGCAACGCCTGAAAGATTCTGCGGAAAAAGCCAAGATCGAATTGTCCAGCGCGCAGCAGACCGAAGTGAACCTGCCTTATATCACCGCTGATGCCAGCGGACCGAAACATTTGGCAGTTAAGATCACCCGCGCCAAGCTGGAAAGTCTGGTCGAAGACCTCATTGCACGTACCATCGAACCCTGCAAGATCGCGATGAAGGATGCGGGCGTTTCGGCTTCCGACATCACCGACGTGATCCTGGTCGGCGGTCAGACGCGTATGCCAAAGGTACAGGAAAAGGTCAAGGAATTCTTCGGCAAGGAAGCTCGCAAGGATGTGAACCCGGATGAAGCCGTGGCAGTAGGCGCCGCAATCCAGGGTGGTGTGTTACAGGGTGAAGTGAAGGATGTTCTGCTGCTGGACGTGACACCACTGAGCCTGGGTATCGAAACCATGGGCGGCGTGATGACCAAGCTAATCAAGAAAAATACCACGATCCCGACCAAGGCATCGCAGGTGTTTTCGACTGCGGAGGACAACCAGAGCGCGGTCACCATTCACGTGTTGCAGGGTGAGCGTGAAGTGGTTTCCGGCAACAAGAGCCTGGGGCAATTTAACCTGAGCGACATTCCGCCTTCACCACGCGGCATGCCGCAAATCGAAGTGACTTTCGACATCGACGCGAACGGTATTCTGCATGTGTCGGCGAAGGACAAGGCGACCGGCAAGGAAAACAAGATCAAGATCCAGGCCAGCTCCGGCTTGAGCGAAGCGGAAATCAACAAGATGGTGCAGGATGCCGAGGCCCACGCCGAAGACGACCGCAAGGCGCTGGAACTGGTGACCGCGCGCAATCAGCTCGATTCACTGATCCACTCCACGCACAAGTCTCTGAAGGAATATGGCGATCATTTGAGCGCGGATGAAAAGGCCGCAGTTGAAGGGGCCTTGAAAGAAGCAGAAGATGTCGTCAAGGGCGACGACAAGGATGCCATCGATGCCAAGGCCGAAGCACTGGCTACCGCCGCGCAAAAGCTGGGCGAGAAGATGTACGCCGCCGAGCAGGCCAAGGCCGGTCAGCCAGATGCAGCCGGTGACGGGTCCGGCGCGGAAACCAAGAAAGACCAAGGCGATGTGGTGGATGCAGAGTTCACCGAAGTGAAAGAGGAAAAGAAGTAAGGTGCTTTAAAGGCTGAGGGCTGGACGCCGGGATCAAACCGGCCTCCGGCCTTTTACGTTTTCCATTTATCACAAGCATTCAGTCACCAATATGTCAAAAAAAGATTACTACGAAGTGCTCGGCGTCAACCGCGATGCTTCCGAAGAAGATATCAAAAAGGCTTATCGCAAGCTGGCGATGAAACACCACCCGGACCGCAATCCGGACAACCCGAATGCCGAGGAACATTTCAAGGAAGCCAAAGAGGCGTATGAAATTCTAAGCGACGGGCAGAAGCGTGCCGCCTATGACCAACATGGGCATGCCGCATTCGAATCCGGAGGCGGCAATCCGTTCGGGGCGGGCGCGCAGGGCTTCGATTTTTCCGACATCTTCGGCGACATCTTTGGCGGTGGCCGCGGGGGTGGCGGACGCAGCAGCGTGCAGCGCGGCGCGGATCTGCGCTACAACCTCGAGATCACGCTTGAAGAAGCTGCCCGCGGTACCGAGACACAGATACGCGTCCCGACCATGTCGGAATGCGATACCTGCCACGGTTCAGGCGCAAAGCCGGGAACCAGCCCGACCACTTGTACCACCTGTGCCGGTCACGGCCAGGTGCGTATGCAACAGGGATTCTTTTCCATCCAGCAAACCTGCCCGCGTTGTCACGGCACTGGAAAGATGATCACCTCACCGTGCAAAGACTGTAACGGAAACGGACGCATCAAGCAGCACAAGACACTGTCGGTAAAAATCCCGGCCGGTGTGGATAACGATGATCGCATCCGTCTTTCCGGCGAGGGCGAGCTTGGCGTGAACGGCGGACCTCCGGGCGATTTATATGTGGTGATACACACCAAGGCGCATGCGATGTTCCAGCGTGACCACAACGACCTTCATTGCGAGATGCCGATCAGTTTTACCACTGCCGCGCTCGGCGGTTCGATCGAAATCCCCACGCTGGACGGCGTGGCCACGATCAAGATTCCCGCCGAGACCCAGAGCGGCAAGATATTCCGCCTGCGCGGCAAGGGCATCAAGGGCGTGCGCAGCGCCACTCATGGCGATCTGCATTGCCACGTTGCAGTGGAAACCCCGGTTAACCTGACTGACCGCCAGAAGGAGCTGTTGCGCGAGTTCGAGGCCATCAACGACAAGGACAGTGAACGCCACAATCCGCGTGCGCGATCATGGATGAACAAGGTCAAGGACTTTTTCGCAGCATGATCATCATGTCGCATCAATTCGGGCACGCTTCGTGCCCGAATTGATGCGGTCAAAGCGCCGGCGGAATGCTGCTAAAATATCCGTCCTGTTCGACATTGCATCCGCCAGAATATAATTCCAGCATCATGACCCAAGCGACCGTTACCAGACTCAAAGCGTTTTCCATACATCTGATCGTCAGTGCGACCATCGCAGCATCGGTGATTGCGCTGATGCTGCTGCTCTGGTACAAACCCCCGTTTTTTTCGGCGCTGGACGGAACACACATCCTGCTGATCCTGCTCGGCGTGGATGTAACGGTAGGCCCCGTGATCACCCTGATCATCTTCAACCACCTGAAGAGCCGCAGAGCGCTGACTTTCGATTTATCGGTCATTGCCCTGCTGCAAGCCGCAGCGCTGATCTACGGCATGAGCGTGCTGTTTCATGCACGTCCGGTGTTCGTGGTATTCAGCGAGGGCTCCTTTGATCTGATCACTGCAAACATGTTGAGCGACAGTGATGTTGCCCATGCCAGAAATCCGGCTTACCGCTCGCTTCCCCTTACCGGCCCGATTTATGTGTATACGGCAATGCCCGGCGATATCAAGGAAAGAAATGAAGTGCTATTCAGTTTGAGTTCCGGAAAAGATCTGCCGCAGCTGCCCAAGTACTACACGCCGTACAGCGAGCATGGTGCGGTTGAAGGGCAGGCCGCGAAACCGATAGCAGAACTGAAGCAACTGAACCCCGGGCTAATCGCCGACATCGATAGTGCATTGCATGCCAGCGGGCGGCCCGAATCAGACGTCGGTTTTGTGCCGCTGCGGGCCAAGTTCCAGGATCAGGCTGTGTTGCTGGGAAAAAGTGACGGCAAGGTCCTGGTGCTGCTGGAAGTGAACCCTTGGCCTTCGTCCGCCATGTTCAACCACAACAAACAGTAAACGGCCGCATGTCATTTCGCCGCAAACACCTCGCGTAGAAATACCCTCGCCTGCTCCCATGAATCCCGGTCGGCCTTTGCGTCGTAGGCGATCGGCAGGTTGAATTTTTTGCCCATCACATCCGCAGCGGGATTGGTGAACGCGTGCTTCGCGCCGGGATAGATGACCACACGAAAATCCGCTCCCGCATGTTCCATTTCCTTCCTGAATGCCGCAACCTTGTCGGGCCCTATGGTCGGATCGGCATCGCCGCTGAATGAAATGATGCGAGCCTTGATCATG
Source organism: Gallionella sp. (assembly GCA_039923775.1). Taxonomy (GTDB): domain Bacteria; phylum Pseudomonadota; class Gammaproteobacteria; order Burkholderiales; family Gallionellaceae; genus Gallionella. The sequence goes on from JBDTCC010000153.1 coordinate 23,217, forward strand.
CCGGGCTGCGCGGGAGTGGCAGTGCCCAACCCGCCGTGGAAGCTCGCCACACCTTTCAGGTCTTCGCCCATACGCGCCATGTTCAGCACGATGCCGCCGCCGAAGCAGTAACCGAATGCGGCAATCTCGCCGGCATCCACTGTTTTTTGTTCTCGCAGCACACGCATGGCCGCCTCGAAGCGTGCCTTGGCCTCGGGCATATCCTTGTAAACGCCTGTGGCCAGTTTGCCTGCCTCATCGGGATTGTCGACCACTTTGCCATCGCCGTACATATCGACCGCCATTGCGGTATAGCCCAGTTCCGCCAGCATGCGCGCGCGTTTGCGCGCATACTCGTTTTGCCCCCACCACTCATGCACCACCAGCACGCCGGGGCGCTTGCCCTTGATCGCATCGTCGTAAGCGATATAGCCCTTGAGTTTCGTGCCATTCGCTTCATAGACAACTTCCCTGCCCTGCACCGCAGCGTACGCAGACGGGCTGCCCAACAAGCAAATCGTCATTGCCAACAATAACTCTTTCATCATCGCTCCTTTGCAAAATCAACTACGCCCCGACCTGCCATCCGGATTTCAGGCTATCCCGTCATCCACCCTCTGCTTCAGATAATAGACATTCATATTGAGCCGGCGAATCTTGTCGATCAGCTGCTCCGCCATTACATCGTCCAGAACGAACTCGACCTTGACCGCCAGCTCTCCGGCCAGTTCAAAAAAAGTATCTTCATGCATGCGGCCGTGCCTGCCGAATCCTGCAATCGAACGAAAGGCGGAACCACCGTGCACACCCATAGTCCGAGCTTCCTCCAGCAGCCATTCATACAAAGGCATATCCGAGTGATGTTGTTTTTCACTGATGTAAAACGAAAGCAGGTTCATGATCGCGCTCCTGAATAACTCATGTTTGCAGTAACTTGAAAGTCTGGATACCCAGCACTGTCATCAGCAGGGAGCCGCCGAGATGGGTGAAAATGATTACCGACCCCCACATATACTGGCCGCGCAACAACAGCGTGACGGTTTCCAGGGAAAAGGTGGAGAAAGTGGTCAGTCCGCCGAGAAAGCCGGTGATGATGAGCAGCCGCCATTCCGGTGACAGTCCGGGATAGTGCGAAAAAAAGGCGACCGCGATGCCGATCAGGTAGCCACCCAGCATATTGGCCGCCAGCGTTCCAAGCGGTAACTCAGGCAGCGCCGGATTCAGCCACATCCCCAGACCCCAGCGTAGCCATGCGCCAAATGCCGCACCGGTTCCAATCGCGAGAAAAGTGTAAATCATCAATGCAGCCCCGTTATCATGACTTTGGTTCGCGTCATTCTACAACACGTACCAGCGCAAATCCTCCACCGGGCGTCCGGAAATTGGTAGTCTGTCCCTGATACAGTCGCGCAACAACAAGCTGGATTTGTCCGTCATACACATAGCAGCGCACGTCATACTTCAGCGAC
>JBDTCC010000154.1:0-13078 GCA_039923775.1 Gallionella sp.
GAGTTGAGCGGCGGAATGCGCAAGCGCGCCGCACTTGCACGCGCCATTGCCCTCGATCCGGAACTGTTGTTTCTTGACGAGCCGACCGCCGCTCTCGATCCGCTTAGCGCCAGCGGCATAGACGAACTGGTGCGGAATTTGCGCGATGTGCTTGGATTGACAATTATGATGGTGACGCACGACCTCGATTTGCTGTGGCGTGTGGCAGATCGCGTTGCGGTGCTGGACGGGGGAAATATACTGGGCGTGGGAACCATGGAGGAACTCTCCAAGTCCGAGCATCCGGTGATACGGGAATATTTTTATGGGCCGCGCGGACGTGCCGCGCGTGAACAGGCATGGAAGAAAAAGTAAACTATGCGCTGGTCGGCGTGTTCGTTCTGGTGCTGGGCGCCGGACTTATCGGTGGCGTGCTGTGGTTAAGCAGCGGCAAATCCTATAACACGCAGTACGACATCTACCAGACTTACACCACGGAATCGGTGGCCGGGCTGAACCTCAACGCGCCCGTGCGCTATCTGGGTGTCGATGTCGGCCGTGTAAACAAAATCGCCCTTGCGCCGAATAATGTCGAAGAAGTCCAATTAACGCTCGCGATCGCGCGTGGCACCCCGGTCAAGGTGGACACTCTGGCAGCCCTGAAGACACAGGGGTTAACCGGCCTCGCGTTTGTCGAATTGTCGGGAAGCAGCCGTGATTCGCCTTCGCTCCAGGCACAGAACAACGAAGCGTATCCGGTAATCACGAGCGGGCCTTCACTGCTGACCCGGCTCGACTCTGCGGTTACGACTTTGATCACAAATCTCAACCGGAGTAGCGAGAACATCAATGCCCTGATGGATAAAGACAACCAGCGCGCGTTCAAACATTCCCTGGCAGATATCGAAACCCTGTCGCATACCCTGGCGACCCGTTCGGCCATGATTGACTCCAGCCTCGGCAATGCGGCACGAACCATGGAAAACACCGCGCGCCTGAGTGATGAACTCCCGCAGCTCGTACAACACATACAACGCAGTGCCGATGCGTTCGATCACATGTCCAGTGAACTTTCCCGTGCAGGCAAGAATGCGAGTGTTGCCTTCACCGACGGGACGTTGCCGGAAGTACACCAGCTTGTCGTGGAATTGCGTGACCTGACCGGTTCTCTGCGGAGAGTCAGCGGCGAATTGGAACAGAACCCGAGCGTATTGTTGTACGGCAAACCTGTTCCGAAGCGCGGGCCCGGTGAATGATGCCGGCCCCGGTTACGATGACCGACCCAACATTCACCTAAGGAAGAATTCCAGATGAACAGCAACGGAATCCGGCGTATTTCCTGTCAGGCACTCCAGGCACTGGTGCCCATCCTGCTGCTTGCAGCATGCAGCACCCTGTCCGCACCGCAAGGCGCCAGTCCGAACATCTACATGCTCGAAGCCGGGCCGGCTATCCCTGCGGCCCAGGTCAAACGCGACCTGGTTCTGGCGGTCAGCGTGCCGCGCGCACTGCCCGGTTTTGACACACCACAGATGGCTTATGTGCAAAAGCCCTATGAGTTGAATTATTTTGTGTCCAGTCGCTGGGCGGACACTCCGGCAAAGATGCTGGAGCCGCTAATTGCGCAGGCAATGCGGCAAACGCAAAGTTTCCGGGCAGTGGTGCAGACATCGGATGCGATTCCTGCAGATGTCAGACTTGATGTCGAACTGGTTCGCCTGCAACAGGATTTCACGACACGACCCAGTCGTGTGCGGCTCACCCTGCGGGCACAACTGATAGATGTACATGACAAGCGCTTGCTTGCGGTGCAGCAATTCGATGAATATGAAAACGCCACCAGCAAAGATGCATACGGCGGCGTTACCGCGGCGAACCGGCTGTTGCGACGCGTGCTGGTGAAGTTGGCCGAATTTTGTGCCGGTGCGCCATCAGCAGGACAGCAAATCTATAACGGAAAATAGACCATGAAAAAGATACTGCCAACCTGTATTTTAGCCTTATCTCTGGCCCTGATAACCCAATCATATGCCGCCGAACAGGATGCAAGAATCAGGGTGGACTTGCCTGCCATGATGAAAACTCACATGCTGCACAGCATGCGCGACCATCTGCTGGCGGTGCACGAGATTCAGGTGGCGCTCGCAAAAGGACAGTTCGACAAGGCTTCGGACATCGCAGAGCATCGTATCGGCATGAGTTCCCTGGAATCCCATAATGCAGCCCACATGGCCCCTTTCATGCCCGAGGGGATGCAGGCAATCGGTACCGCAATGCATCACGCTGCCAGTCGCTTTGCCATGACCGCCAGTGAAGGCGATTTGCCCCGGTCACTGGATGCGCTATCCAAAGTCACCGAGCAATGCGTCGCTTGCCACATGAGTTACAGGGTGAACTGAATCCATTCGACGTGTTTCTATTTTGCATCGGGTTTCAAAGTACTCGGTATGGTAAATATTTTTTACTTCTTTTAATCCCCGACCTGCATGCTTAACAACAGACATTTGATGGGGATTTCGTTCCAAAAGTATGGCAGAATCGCCGCCGCTCGATTTCGCACATTCTTGCCCTCCCGATGAAAAAAACGATATCCCAGTGGCTTAACAAGCTCGGCCCCGGCCTGATCACCGGCGCTGCCGACGATGATCCCAGTGGAATTGCCACCTATTCCCAGGCGGGCGCGCAATACGGCTTCGGTACATTATGGACGCTGTTGATCACTTATCCTCTGATGGTGGGAATTCAAGTGATCAGCGCGCGCATCGGCTGCGTCACGGGCCGCGGCCTGGCGGCCAATCTGGCAAGGACCAACTCCCGCGGCGTTACCATTTCGCTGGTCATGTTGCTGCTGGTAGCCAATACCATCAACATCGGTGCCGATCTCGCGGCAATGGGTGATGCGGCTCAACTGGTGCTGGGCGGACCGAGCCATGTCTATGCCGTCACGTTTGGCATGATCTGTCTGTTATTACAGGTGTTCATCCCCTACCGACGCTACGTGGGCATTTTGAAATGGCTTACGCTGTCACTGTTTGCCTATGTCGGTACCGTATTTGCATCGCATGTTCCCTGGCTCGATGTACTGCACGCGACGCTGCTGCCAAAAATCCAGCACTCGCATAACTATCTGCTGCTGCTGGTGGCCATTTTTGGCACCACCATCAGCCCCTATCTGTTTTTCTGGCAGGCCGGACAGGAAATCGAGGAACTGAAGTTGCAGCACAGGGGAACTTCGCTGCGCAAGTCTCCGGAAGACGCAACCCTGCACCTGCGCCGCATCAACATCGACACCGGGCTGGGCATGGCATTTTCGCAAATAATTGCAATCTTTATCATGCTGACCACCGCAGTCACACTGTACACCCACGGTGTGCACGACATCCAGACCTCTTCCCAGGCCGCCGAAGCGTTGCGCCCGATCGGTGGTGAATTCACGTTCCTGCTGTTTGCGGGCGGCATTGTCGGCACCGGCATGCTGGCTGTACCGGTGCTGGCCGGCTCGGCCGCCTATGCGGTTGCGAACACCTTTCGCTGGTCCTCCAGCCTTAGTCTGGAACTTAAAGAAGCCAAGGGGTTTTACACGATCATCGCACTGTCGACCATCGTCGGTGTGCTGTTGAATTTCAGTCCGATCGATTCGATCAAGGCGCTGTTGTGGAGTGCGGTGATCAACGGCGTGATCTCCGTTCCACTGATGATTGCAATGATGCGCATGGCAACACAAGAAAAGATCATGGGCAAATTTGCGATCAGTGTCCGCCTGCAATGGCTGGGCTGGCTAGCTACCGGCGTGATGGCTGTAACTGTGCTGGCATTCGGGGTGACCAGCGTCGCGGCACATTTCCGGCTGGACTGGTAATTCCGCTTGAGTGACTGCCGAAATCTGGTTTAATGCGCAGACTGTCTCAAGCCCCGCAAAACGGGAAGCAACATTCTGGTTCCGCCGGGTCCAATATTAAATTCGGCGATTGACTCTATACTATCCACCCGGGAGAAAATCATGGGCATGATTCAAGAATTCAAGGAATTTGCGGTCAAGGGAAATGTGGTCGACATGGCGGTCGGGGTGATTATCGGCGGCGCATTCGGGAAAATCGTTTCTTCATTTGTGACGGATGTGATCATGCCGCCCATCGGTGTACTGATAGGCGGAGTGGATTTCTCGAAGCTATCTTTCGTGCTGCAGGATGCCACCGCAACTGCGCCGGCCGTCGTGATCAGTTATGGGAAATTCATACAGACAGTCATAGACTTCACCATCATCGCGGCGGTGATCTTCATGGTCATTAAAGGAATCAACTCGATGAAGAAAAAAGCAGAAACCGCCCCGGCAGCACCTTCTGCTCCGCCGGCACAGGAAGTCCTGCTGGCAGAAATCCGTGACCTGCTGAAAAAATAATCCCGCAGGAGCATGAAGATGCTTCGCCTCGTCATCATTGAGCCTGAAGTCGGCAGTTACGTCTGCTTCGAAATCATTGGATAGGATGAAAAAGGAAGCCAACAACAAATCGCGCGCGAAAAAATGGCTGGGCTATGCCATCAATGCACTGGTGTTCGTGACCCTCATTGTCGGCATACGCACGTGGCAGCAGCGCGATATGGTCAGCGGGGCCGCCCCTGAATTACAGGGAATCACGCTGGCCGGGCTGTCATACACCCTGCCGGCACATCCCGAGAAACCCGTGCTGGTCCATTTCTGGGCGACCTGGTGCCCGATCTGCCGCACCGAGCAGGGCTCCATCGTGGATATTGCCCACACCCATCCCAATACGATCACCGTGGCAATGCAAAGCGGCAGCACCGCAGAAGTCGTGCGCCACATGCGGGAACAGGGGATAGCCTTCCCGGTGATCAACGATCAGGACGGCAAGCTCTCCGCCCAATGGGGAGTGCATGCGGTGCCTGCCAGTTTCATCATCGCACCCGATGGGCGGATACGCTTTGTCGAGGTCGGTTATACCACCGGCATCGGGCTCAGATTCAGACTGTGGTTGGCCGGACTTTAGCTATAAAGCCTATGCATGAGTCATGAACCGGCTGCATAACGTGCGTGGCTGACATGTTTATCGCAAATACCAAGGTCAATATCAGGGTAGTTAATAAAGCCCGTCTGTTGTAACCTTTGTCCTGGATGATCCGAAAATGCAAATGAGTTGTTGATAATTTGCATTACGCTGTGATTATCGAACCTGGGAGGAAATCATGCCCAAAGCAATATGGAACAATCAGGTGATAGCCGAAGCACCAGCCGGCGAAATTCATCGTGTCGAAGGTAACCTGTATTTCCCCCTCTCTGCCGTGAAGCGGGAATATTTGCAAGCAAGCGACACTCATAGCCAATGCCCGTGGAAAGGCATCGCGAGCTACTACGATATCGTGGTGGACGGGCGGGTGAATGCAGATGCTGCCTGGTATTATCCAGAGCCCTTCAGCATGGCGGCGCGCATCAAGGATTACGTCGCCTTCTGGCATGGCGTGAAAGTGGAAGAGTAAGCGATGGACTTGCAGGCCTCCCCTGTACATACTGCCGGCGAAACGATGATGCCGGGTCAGCGACTGGGCGCAGTACGCGCCCGAACGGAATCCCTGTGTGCCCCGTTGGAGATAGAGGATTATGTCATCCAGGCGAGTGACTCGGTCAGTCCGCCCAAATGGCATATTGCGCATACCACCTGGTTTTTCGAGACATTCATTCTGCTGCCCTTTGCGCCGGGTTATCGCGCCTTCAATGATACTTATTCGCACCTGTTCAATTCGTATTACGAAACGGCGGGAACCTTCTTCCCGAGACCACATCGCGGCCTTTTGTCGCGTCCAACGGTGGCGGAGATATACCGTTATCGCAGCCATGTCGATGAGGCACTGCAAACGCTGCTGAACAATCTGCCGCAACAATACGCGCATGACATCCTCGCGCGGGTGGAGCTGGGCATCGAACACGAGATCCAGCATCAGGAATTGCTGCTGATGGATGTGAAATACAATTTCTTCATCAATCCGCTCAAGCCTTCTTACCACAACACCCGGACCGCACCGTCGTCCATCACGGACATGGGTTGGCAGGCATTCGCCGGAGGAATAGTCGGAATCGGCCATGATGCGGGGGACTTTTCTTTCGACAATGAACGTCCCAGACACCAGACTTTGTTGCGGGATTTCCGGCTGTCCAGCCGATTGGTGAGCAACCAGGAATATCTGGCTTTCATTTCAGACCACGGTTATCAACGTCCCGAGCTGTGGTTATCCGATGGTTGGCACACGATCAATACCCGGCAATGGCAAGCGCCTTTATATTGGCACCGGGAGGAGAATGACTGGCAGCAATTCACGCTGTCCGGCACACAGCCGCTCAACCTGCAGGAACCGGTCGCACATTTGAGCTATTTCGAGGCGGATGCCTATGCACGCTGGGCGGGCAAGCGGCTGCCGACCGAGGCTGAATGGGAACACGCCGCCGCAAACATGCCGATCACCGGCAATTTTCTCGAATCCGGAGCCCTGCATCCGCAAGCCGCCCGCCAGTCCGGCCTCACCCAACTGTATGGCGACCTGTGGGAATGGACACAAAGCGCATATGCGCCTTATCCGGGATTTCACCCCCTGCCCGGCACGCTGGGGGAATACAACGGAAAGTTCATGAGTGGCCAGATGGTGTTGCGTGGCGGGTGCTGCGTGACGGCGCAGGAACACATGCGCGCCAGTTACCGTAATTTTTTTCACCCAGCGGACCAATGGATGTTTTCCGGTCTGCGCCTTGCGGAGGATGCATGATGCGCAACGAATCTCCGGTACTACAGACCACTCCAGACGAAAATGAATTTCTGACTACGGTCCGTACTGCCCTGCGCAAGCGACCGCGTTCGATACCCCCCAAATATTTTTACGATGCGCGCGGCTCGGCACTGTTCGATCTGATCTGCACCACGCCGGAGTATTATCCGACGCGCACCGAAACAGCTATCCTTGATGAGTTCGGTGCGGAAATGGCTGCCCAGGTAGGCACTTCCTGCGTGTTGATCGAGCTCGGCAGCGGCAGTGCCACCAAGACACCGTTGTTGCTGCGCCACCTGGCCGACGATGCTGCGTATGTGCCGATCGATATCTGCGAGCCTCACCTGCTGCAAAGCACACAGCGCCTCGGCATGAAGTTCCCCCAAATACACATGCATCCGCTGTGTGCGGACTACACCCGCTTGCCTGCCGTGAAACTCAATGGATATGAGGGTCGCAGACGCGTGATCTTTTTTCCCGGGTCGTCCATCGGCAATTACACACCGGCCGAGGTCGTACAATTATTGCAGCATGCCGCACAACTGGCCGGTCCCAACGGTGCGATGCTGATCGGCGTGGACAGCAAGAAGTCACCCTCCGTGTTGAATTCCGCCTACAACGATGCCGCGGGTTATACGGCCGCATTCAACCTGAATCTGTTGGCGCGCATGCAGCGTGAACTCGGTGCACAACTCGATATGGATGGTTTTGCGCACCGCGCTTTTTACAATACAGAGCTGGGACGGATAGAGATGCATCTGGTCAGCCGAAAAAAGCAATTCATTCGACTGGGTGACGAAATTTTCCGCTTCGAGGATGGCGAAACGATACACACCGAGAACTCATACAAATATACCGCGCATGAGTTTCAGCAACTGGCCTGGTCGGCAGGGTGGCATCCGAAGATGCTGTGGACTGACCGGGACGATTTGTTCAACGTGCATTACTTGAGTTTGTCAGCCGACGAGCCCCGCCATCCGCCCAGGCAAGGCAACTGATTCCCTGTTATTTTCGCAGCTGCTCGGCCCTTGATATTTTCTCCAGTGCTTCGGCGATCACGCTGCGTGGGGCAGCGATATTCACGCGCATGAAACCGCTGCCCTGTTCACCAAAAATAAGCCCGGGACTCAAACCCACGCCGGCTTGCCGGACAAAGAACTGCTTGAGTTGTTCATCGTTCAACCCCATCGCGCGGCAATCCAGCCACAACAGATAAGTGCCTTCAGGCTCTACCAGCCTGATCAGCGGCAAATGCTGTTGTAGATAAGCACGTACAAACTGAAGGGTCGCGTCGAGGTAATCGAGCAGTTCATTCAGCCACGAGGCACCCCCACGGTAAGCAGCTTCGAACGCCACGATGCTGAACGGGTTTTCCGCCCCGACATGCAGCATGCCAAACGCTTTTACAATCGCTGCGCGGTCCTTTTCATCCGGCACGATCAGTGCGGACAGTCCGAGCCCGGGGATATTGAAAGTCTTGCTGGGTGCTATCGCCGTAACGATCTTCACCGTCCCATCATTGAGCCTGGCCAATGGTATATGTTGCCGTCCCGGGTAGACAAGGTCGGCATGGATCTCGTCAGATACAACCATGATGCCGTAGCGCTCGCAGATTTCGAGCAGCGCCTGTAATTCATCCGTTTTCCACACTCTGCCGACCGGATTGTGCGGGGAACACAACAGCAGCAGCCGTGCCCCCTCCGCCGCACAGCGCTCGAAATGTTCCAGATCGAAGCGATAACGGCCATCCTCGAACTTGAGTGGATTAAGTTGTAATCTGCATCCGACACTTTTCGCCACAGCAAGAAATGGCGCATAAACCGGCGGTTGCACAATCACGACATCGTCGGGCTGAGTTAAAGCAATGATGGCCGCGTGCACGGAAGGAATCACTCCGGGACACATCATGATCCACTCGCGCTCCACCTCCCAGTCATGACGCTTTTGCAGCCAGGCTATCAGCGCTTCGTGCAGCGAAGCCGGATAAACGGTGTAACCATAGATTGGGTGCGCTACCCTCTCCGCCAGTGCCTCACGCACAACCGCGGGAGCGGCAAAATCCATATCAGCCACCCATAGAGGCACAACGTCACCGGTTCCAAAAATTTCCATCCTGCCGTCGTATTTGAAGCTGGATGTGCCACTGCGTGGAATGATCCGATCGAAATCGCTGCTCATTAAATCCTCTTTGCCGAATCAGACTTGTCAGGTTGACAGACAAGCAATTGCTTCAACCCGCTTCAGACAGATGAACATGGAAAAATCAGCCATATTGACTTTGGCTTGATGAGGGCTGGGCGCACCAGTAAATCATGATCAGCCATCCGATAAACGGTATAAACCCGATAAGCTGCCACCACCCGCTGCGATTGATGTCGTGTAATCTGCGCGATGTAACGGCAAGATAGGGCAGCAATGTTGCCAGCGCAACGAGCGCTCCGACAGTCTGGCCTATCGATTGTGCGGCGATGGAAATAATAACCACAAATAAAATCCACCACCAAAACTCGGGGCGGGAAGCCCGGCCATTGAATTCTGCGTACTTCCTGAAACAGGTTTGGATCGATTCAATGAACGTCATTTTATGCTCTCCCTATAATGTGTAAATCAAGCTGCCCAGTGTTTTCTGTGCCTCGGTAAGAAATAATCACCCGATGCTGATTCGCCTAACCCGGTCACATCGCTTGTCACCTTACCACCATTTCTTTATTTTAAAGATAATCGCCAGTGCTGCCCCCAACAACAGCATTCCCAAAATGGCGAAGGTGAATCCATTCGGATTTTTCAACACTTCCATATTGGTGAAATTCATGCCGAATATCCCGGCGATTACACCGATCGGGGTCAGAATCACGGTGATCACGGCAAGAAACGTCAACACCTGGTTCAGGCGCTGACTGAGCAGCGACTGTACCGCCTGCATCAGACTCAGCACGTGTTCTGCCCTTGATTCGGCTATCACCGATGCGCGTTGCATATGTTCATGCGCATCGGCCAGACGCAGGTTTTCGCGATAGCTGCTGTCTTCCCTGAGCTTCTCGATCGAGAGTGCATTGGTTCTGGCATATCGTGCCAGCACGGCGAATTCCTTGCGCATCAATAATAGTCTGCCCAGGTCCGCATTACCTGCATCGGCCAGGCATTCATCCTCGAATTCGTCCATATCTTCGCGTAGCGCATACACACGCCGCAGCAAATAGTCGACGAGCATATGAATAATTTTGCACACACACGCCTCAACGCTCAGTCCGGCCAGCTCCTGGTTGGTAAAATAATGATAGCGCTCACCTGGCCAGATCAGTGCGCACATTTTCTGATCCGCGAGTATTGAAACGCTGGTGGCTTCGCTGGTTTCATCCTCTCCGTCACACCTGACCGGAAAGCGCAAGATAATGTGCAATGCCCCATTTTTAAGTCGGGTGAACTGGGGCGGATGGGACGGATTGAGAATGTCCTTGATATGCAATTCATCCAGTAAAAATCTTTTTCCCAATGCATCTAACTCCACGCCTTGCGGGCTGGCCAACCTGAGCAGGGTCTGATCACCCAGCAGTACCTGCTCCCATCCTATCTCGCGCATATCGGCCAGCAAGTGGCCGTGTACAGGATATTTTCCCGCGATGACTTCAGTATCGGATTGCATTGTGGCTCCCTTTTATATCTGCTTCAAAACTTGCCATCCTGCAATATTATGAGAATTCCGGGCCACACTAGGTCGCGCACGCCGATCTTCACGCTGCACCATCCTTAAACTGACCCGTGGACATAGCCATTCGGCGTCTTGGGCACATCTGTGAATGCAGTCAGTTGTGCTAGCATTACATTTTCGTAAAATCATTCATCAGTGCCCCGATTATACGGGCATTCAACTCCGGAAATTATGCGCGCCTATTTAGACCTGATGCAGCACGTGCTCGATCACGGCACAAAAAAATCCGACCGCACCGGCACCGGCACGACCAGCGTGTTCGGCTACCAGATGCGCTTCAACCTGCAGGAAGGCTTCCCGCTGGTGACGACCAAGAAGTGCCATATGAAATCCATCGTCCACGAACTGCTGTGGTTTCTGCAGGGAAGCACCAACATCAAGTACCTGAAGGATAACGGGGTCAAAATATGGGACGAGTGGGCTGACGAAAATGGCAACCTCGGCCCTGTGTATGGCAAGCAATGGCGCTCCTGGGCGTCCGTTGACGGCCGTGTGGTCGATCAGATCCAGATGGCCGTCAACCAGATCGGGAGCAATCCGGATTCCCGCCGCATCATTGTATCGGCATGGAATGTTGGCGAGCTCGACCAGATGGCTTTGGCGCCCTGCCACGCATTCTTTCAGTTCTATGTGGCCGACGGAAAATTGTCCTGCCAGCTTTATCAGCGCAGCGCGGATATCTTCCTCGGTGTGCCGTTCAACATCGCGAGCTATGCGCTGCTGACGATGATGATGGCACAAGTGTGCGGATTGCAGCCGGGCGACTTCGTACATACCTTCGGCGATGCCCACCTGTATTCCAATCACATGGATCAAACGCGCGAGCAGTTATCGCGCGAGCCGCGTCCGCTGCCGACCATGAGCATCAATAAAAACGTGATGGATATCTTCGCTTTCAAATTTGAGGATTTCACGCTGGAAGGCTACGACCCGTATCCGGCCATCAAGGCCCCGGTCGCGGTATGAAATCGCGCGTATCGCTGATCGTCGCGATGGCGAAAAGTCGCGTGATCGGAATCAACAATACATTGCCCTGGCGTCTGCCTCCCGACCTGAAGCACTTCAAAGAACTCACCATGGGGCACCACATCGTGATGGGGCGCAAGACCTATGAATCGATCGGCAAACCGTTACCGGGTCGCACATCCGTGGTGGTGACGCGCAATACCGGCTATGCGGTTCCTGGCGTTCTCGTTGTGAATTCGTTGCCCGCTGCCATCCAGGCTTGTGATGACGACGATGAGATTTTCGTGATCGGCGGTGCAGAACTTTACCAACAGGCGATCACTCTGGCCGACCGCATCTATCTGACAGAGATCGACGCAGACATCCACGGCGATGCGCACTTTCCTGAATTCAATCGTGACGAATGGCATGAAATTTCGCGCGATATGCATAGCCAGCGGGAGCCTCAGCCGCTGGACTATAATTTTGTTATCTATCAGCGCAACAGTCGCAAATCTGCGCCTTAGCTATACACCGCCCGATTTATTCCTCGCGCCTGGATCAAGACTCCGGATTTTGCGGCAACTCGGGCACTTCCGGACTTTCGGGTAATTCAGGTACTGATATTCCCCCATTGTCCGGTGTTTCCGGAGATTCAGGAATTATTGACTCAGGCATATTTCCATGTGTTTCACCCGAACCGGACTCGGAAGAAGGACGGGGCGCTTCCGTTCCATTGCCTGTTTGTTCACGTAAAGATTCATTCGTTTTCCTGTCGGCCCCGCCCTCACCCACCTTGCCCTTTTCGGGCATTTCCCCCTTTCCCTGCGTGGCCCCATCCTCCCGATAAAATTCCGGGATACCATTCAGCATAAGGTCGGCGGGGGGAGATGCAGCGCTGGCGATTTGCATTGAACCCGGCTCCTAGGTAACGCTTAGCTACCGCAGCAACGCATTCAGTCGGGTCAAACCAAAAAACCGGCAGCTGACCGAGAAAGCAGAAAAGAGTGGTCGCCTGTCGGTATTGCTTGAATCCAATGTCAAGAAAATCGGGATCGAAGTCCGGACACGCCACGGCACCGGCAGTTTTGACCAGAAGGCCCTTTCCTCAAAACTCCCGCCCCTCTCCCCTGAGAAATGGGACATCCGGTGTTTTCAGTCGATCAATGTTCGCGGCTCAATCCCGCCAAACGCAGTCAACGAAGTAACGATTTTCACCGTCGACTTCTTCCGCAACCAAGCCATGAATATCGGTCTCGAAGCCGGGGAATTTTTCGTTGAAATCGCGTGCGAATCTGAGATAGTCCACGATAGTTTTGTTGAAAATCTCGCCCGGAATCAGCAACGGGATACCCGGTGGATAGGGCGTAAGCAACACGGCTGTGATACGTCCTTCCAGATTTTCAATCTCCACACGATCGATTTCGGCATGCGCCATTCGGGCAAATGCATCCGAAGGCTTCATTCCGGGCTGCATGTTGGACAGATACATTTCGGTGGTCATGCGCGCCACGTTGTGGGTCCTGTACATATCATGTATCTGCTGGCACAAATCACGCAGCCCGACACGTTCATAGCGCGGATGCGCCGCAGCGAACTCGGGCAGGATGCGCCAGATCGGCTGGTTGCGGTCATAATCATCCTTGAACTGCTGCAATGCGGTCAACAGCGTGT